>NZ_JBVJVY010000004.1:58759-324086 GCF_055603265.1 Streptomyces sp. NPDC037288 | reverse complement strand
GCACCAGTGTCGACCCCGGGACCCCCTGCAGAGGTCGCTCGTGGTCTCAGCCGCATTGGTGTCGAGCCTATGCAGCCAGTGGCCCGGGCATGTGGCCCATTTGAAGCGTGGCTGACCGGGCCAATGGTGGAATGGATCTGCACCGGACCTTGGGTCGGGTCGAGGGGTACGTCATCGTGTTCGAGTAGCGTAAGCGCCGGTCACGCTGAGGCAGCGGCTCCAGGCGTTAGCCGTTGTTACTGACCTGCGGCGGCCTCTCGTACTCCCAGCAATCGGACGGCTTGTGGTGTCGAGAACCTGGGCCAGCGGGTCAGAACGGTCCGCTGAGGCTGCCGAGCCGGTCGGTCAGGCGCAGGTTCTCGGTGTAGTCGACGGGGCAGGCGATCACGGAGACTCCTTCGTCGTCGAGGGCGCGGCGCAGCACGGGCAGCAGCTGGTCGGCGGACTCGAACCCGGTAGCGCCGGTCGGGCCGGGCCAGTTTGGCGGAGATGGCACCCGGCAGTGCGAGGCCCATGGTGGACAGACCGTTGGAGACCAGGCAGGTGTCCGGTTCCTGGGTGGGGTAGAGGCGGGACATCCACATCTTCCCGGCGCCGGTGTCGGCGAGCACGATGTCGTGACGGTCCAGGGCGGTCCGGACATCGCTCACCACACGCTGGGGCACCAGCGGGAACGCGTCGTTGTCACGCCCGTAATAAGCGGTGCACGTGCACGATGCGCTTGGCGCCGTCGGGGTTGATCTTGGCGGGATCGAATTCCTGAATCTCGTAGCCGACGCAGATCACCACGTCGGCGGTGTCGAAGCCGAAGGGAGAGGACTTCCGTGACTGATTGCCGCGATGGCGGTCCTCCGAACTGGTGACCAACGCGATCCGCCATGCGGCCGGTCTGCCTGCGCCGGGACCACTGCCTGATCTGCGAGGTCTCCGACGCCAGCAGCACCTCGTCCCGCCTGTGTCACGCGCGGACCACCGACGAGGGGGGACGGGGCCTGCTGATCGTTGCCCACATGGCCCGCCGCTGGGGCACGCGTTACACGAAGACCGGCAAGATCATCTGGACGGAGCAGGTCATTGCGGCTGACGCGATCGGCTAGCCCGGCGGGCGGATCCGCCATCGCCGCGCAACGTGGATCTGATGGCTCTGGCAGGCGGGGCAGCGGGGCGACTGCCTGCCGTCAAGGTGGTAGACGGGAGCGATCCTGTCATGCTCGTCCACGATCATGTCGATGTCGTACGTGCCGTCCCAGCCATGTCTGCAGTCGAGGCAGAGAAATGAGCAAGGGATGCAACGGGCGTGCTCCGCGTCCATGGCTGACCTTCTGAACATGGCACTGTGCTCAGCCGCAGTGGTGTGGGAACGGTGTCTCCCAGCCGACCTCGGCGCGGGACCGCCCACACTCGTCCAAGAGTGCCGCATCCGGGACCGGATGGTCGCTGGTGCTCCAGCCAGGACAACGCATCAGGGGCTCGGCCGGCAGGTGTCCGTGTTCTCCATTCTTTGCACTGCGCAAAGCTCGGGTCAAGGGATTACGTAAATTCCCCGAAAACGGCGCATGTGGCAGCGATGCCATGGACTGTGCGGCGTGGTCGACGGGGAGGGCTCGTCCGGGATCGATGTGTGCCTGTCGTAGGAGTCAGACGTACTGACCCGGCGCGCCGTACAGGAGATGGCCGGCCAGTGCCGCCATCCGGCTCGAGCGATCGGCCGGAGCACCGGTCGTCGTGCCCTGTCTCAGGAAGAACTGCAGGTGCAGCCCTACCTCACCGGCCAGGAGAGTGAGCAGGATGCCGGGCACGGAGCGCTCACGTCCGGGCCATGAGCATCGCCCTGGTCGAGTGTGTTGTCACCTGCCTGTGCGCTTGCGGGTCCGGGTGCGGAAGATGACGAGCCCTGCCGTGCTGAACGCAGCGGCCCACCCGAGTCCCAGCGCGAGGTGTCCCCACAGGGTCGTGTGGCCGAATGCCCCACCGACGGCGAACTGCATGGGGCCGAAGGACGGAAACCATTGCAGGACGGGCTTGTTGGCGAGCGGGTTGCCAAGTGGGTTCTGCAGGAAAGTGTCCATCAGCCCACCCATGATGATGAGGAAGAAGCCTTCCAGGTCTCGTTTGACCAGGACGCCGAGGAGCAGGCCGAAGGCTCCGTAGGTGAGGGCGATGATCGCGAATCCTGCGAGTACGGCGAACCAGCCGGGCCCCGCGGGCCGCCAGAAGAACAGGATGGCGAGTGCGGTGTAGAGGGCGATCGCGGTGGCGACCGCTGTGATGGCGAGGGTCTTGGCGCCGATGAGGGTGGACTGCCGGTAACCGGCGAATACGAGCCGCCGGTCGAAGGCGAGGGCCTTGCGCACGGCGTCGAAGACGACGAATCCAGTGATCATCGTGACGGAGTTGAGGCCCGCTGAGATCAGGGTGAGGTGGCCGCCGTCGATGCGCAGGACCTGTCCGGTCGCGTACAGCTTGAAGTCGAGTGCCTGGCCCGAGGCCATGGCGTTCATCACCAGGTACCAGACGGGCACGAAGATCAGGAGTAGAAGGGCCGCGAGCCGGTTGCGCGTCTGGTCGCGTACGGAGAAGCGCAGCGCTGTGGGGAACGGGCTGTAGACGGATCGGGTCGGTGATGTCTCAGGCGCCGACATGGTTGTTCTCCCGGGAGGATGCGCGCGGGGTGAGGCGGCCGTCGTTGAGGTCGGCAAGTATGTCGAACCGGTCCTGCTCGAAGACGAGGTGCGTGATGATCACGACGGCCTTGCCCCGGGCGCGCAGGTCCTCGACCAGGTCCCAGAACCGCAGGTAGGTCTCCCAGTCGAAGCCCTGGTACGGCTCGTCCAGGAGGAGGACGTCCGGGTCGTGCAGCAGGGCGAGGGTGAGGTTGAGTTTCTGCCGGGTGCCGCCGGACAGTTGTCCGGCGGTCGACCGTGCGTATCGCTCGTAGCCGAGGAGGCGGACGAGTTCTTGACCGCGGTCCAGATCGGGTAGGCGGTGAGCGGCGGCGAAGTAACGCAGGTGCTGCTCGACGGTGAGTGCCGTGTTCAGGACCGGTTCCTGGGGGCAGTAGCCGAGGGTGCCGGGCACCGTGATTTCGCCGCGGTCCAGGGGCAGAACGCCGGCCAGGATCTTCAGCAGGGTCGATTTGCCGGCGCCGTTCTCGCCGACGACGGCGACGAGTTGCCCGGGCCCTACCGTGAGTTCGGCTCCGTGCAGGACAGGGTGCTTGCCATAGGACTTGTGGACATCTGTGGCCCGAAGGACGGGCGCTGGAGCGGGTGTTGAGCCGGGCGCCATGCGCGGCCTCCCTATGGGGTGTCTCCTTGTGGTGGGGGTGGTGCCGCGTTCAGTCCGCCCGCGTAGATGCTGAGCATCTCCGGCGCCCACCGGGTCATACCCTCGGCCGACAGAGGGTCTATCTCGAGGACTTCGGCGAGACGGTCGCGCAACAGGAACAGCGCCAGGTCGTTGGCGAGGAGCAAGGCGGCACGCACAGCCGGATCACTTCCCGCAGCAGCCAGCCCAGCCGCGGCCAGTCCGTCCAGCGCGGTCCTGCTCAGGTCGTACAGACGCCGGAAGAGCAGCCGTCCGGCATCCGTCTCGGACAACAGCAGCCGACGCAGATACGCCGGCAGGGGAGAGTCGTCGGGAAGGTGCCGGGCGAACGCCTCGCTCAGCGAACTCGCGCCGGCGGCGGGGTCCAGCAGCTTGGCTCCATCCTCACCCGTGAGCTCACCGAGCATCGCCTCGAAGACGTCCAGCACGTACTGGTCGACTTCCTGACGCAGTCCCTCTTTCGACCCGAAATGGTGCACGACCAGACCCGGCGACACACCTGCGGCAGCGGCGATCTGCCGCACGGTGACCGTCTCCGGCCCGTGTGCAGCGAGCAGGCGCAGGGCCTCGTCCCGGATCACCGCTCGCGTGGTCCGATCGTCGGGGATTGAACGCATGTACAGCATGCTAAACAAGCGTTCAACCCTTGTCTATCGTTGCGGCCTGATGGCACGGAACTGCCTCATACCGAGCCGGTGGCGGGCGACGCGCGCATGGCTCAGCGGGGTGACCGGGCAGTGAGGCGGTCTCCTCGATGCCTCGCGCAGGCGATGCCTTCTCACTCCGCTATGAAGCACTGCCGTGACGGCCGCGGCGACGGTACTGAAAATGCGGCCCACGCGTCGGTGCCTGGCCTGGCTGTCCATGTCCTGCCAGCCAGGACCCGTCCAGCGGTCTTCCAGCTCTCATAGCTCGCCGACCACTGCGGTCAGGTCTCGTTTGGGTTCGTCCGGGACTTCCCGTGCGCGTGCGTCACCGACTGAGACGTCACACGCCACTCGGGCGGGTCGCGGTGGGCTGCGTGCTCATGTGCGTAAGGCTCTCGGAAAGCGGAAGCCCGGATGGCGTCCTCGATTGCATCGAGGAATTGCCGTCACGCGCGTCTGGCATGGACGGAAGCTCCCTGCTCGCCGTGATCGATCCCGCTTTGTCGAGTGCGTGCCTGGCGGGGACCTGTCGGCGGCCGGTGTCGCTCCATCGTGATGACGCTTCACTCCATGGCGCCGTGCAACCTCCGACGGCCGACTAGGCCCCCTATGCAAGTCTTGCATGATGCAAAAAGTGGCGCCAGTGTCTCGGCGTTGGGGCGCGTAAGGCGGCGATGCGGGTTTGCCGTGCCCGTCATGTCAGCGGGGAACCGGTGCCGGTGTCCCAGTCGAACGAAGGGTCTGACTTGTCCGGCCTGCCTGGACCCGACCTCGCCGCCGTCCGGCGACAACTCCCAGGAGCGCACAGGCTGCGCGTGGTTCGGGAATGCCGGGGGTGCGGTGCAGCATGATGTCGGCGCCTTCGTTCGGCGTGAGCAAGTGTGCCGTAACGGCGTGGGGTTGGTTGCCGACCCGGACGACCGTCTTCGGCTGAGCGTGCAGGTTGCGGTACCAGGCTGCCGTTGGCCGAAGCCGGAGGCGACGGTCCAACTGCAGCCCGTCGGCTCATGCTCGCCAGGACCACCCATCGGTCTGGCCGGTGGCGCGGCCCCGCGTGCTGCAGCAGCAGAAGGCGCCTGCCGGAGATCCATCCCAGTCCCGCGCGGAAGACGGCGATCGGCAGCCGTGCGCCGAAGCGCCGCCAGCTGAAGGCGGGTTGAGGCCGGTTGGGAGCGGTCTTTCGGCGGAGCATCTTCGCCTTCTTGCCGTTGGTCTCGCTCGGGCCGGCTTTCTCCGGGCTGGTCGGCGGGTGGCGTCGTACTGCGCTGATCGGTGCGGTGGCCCTGTTGGTGTGCGTGGGGCTCGGTCTGTACGACGGGCTGTTCGAGGAGCGCCGAGGGTTCACGGCGATGGCGTCGGTCGCCGGGGTCACCGCGGCGGGCATCGGGGCGGCCGTGATGCGCTTGCGTCGGGAGGCCGAGCTGGCCAGCGTCCGGTCGATCGCGGAGGTGGCTCAGCGGGTGCTCCTGCGGCCGGTGCCGCGGACAGCGGGCCCGCTCCAGGCGGCGGTGTCGTACACATCGGCCGTGGCGGAGGCGCGTATCGGAGGGGACCTGTGCGAGGTGGTGGCCTCGCCGCACGGGGTCCGCGCGATCGTGGGGGATGTGCAGGGCAAGGGGCTGGCCGCGGTGGAGACGGCCGCGTCGTGCTCGGCGCTTTCCGGGAGGCAGCCCACGACGAGCCGAACCTGGTCAGGCTGCGTGAGCGGCTGGAGCGGAGCGTGGGGCGTGAGCTGGAGGGAGCGAAGTTCGTGACCGCGGTCCTCGCCGAGTTCGGACCGGAGTACGAGGCGGTCTTCCTCAACTACGGGCATCCGGCCCCGTTGGTTGTCCGTGAAAGTGGCAGCGTCGATTTTCCACAGCCGCCGTCCTTCGCCCTGTCGCTGGGTCTGGGCGCGCATGGCAGTGAGGGGCCGCGGCCCTATCGGGTGGGCTTCGCGCCCGGTGATCAGTTGCTGTTGTACACGGACGGTGTCACCGAAGCCCGGGCCCCGGGCGGCTCCTTCTATCCGCTCGGTGACCGGGCGGGCCTGCTGAAGGAACCGGATGCGGATCGTGCCCTGGAGGCGCTGCCTGAGGACTTGGTCCGGCATGTCGCCGGGCCGCTCCATGAGGATGCTGCGATGCTTTTGCTCCGCTATCACGACCATGCGGGATGAATGTCTGTTCGTATGAAGTTCGAGCGGGCGGCTTCGGCACGGTAAAAAGGATGTATGGCGGAGCAGCAGGCCCCCAAGGGTGCCTTGGACGACGTAGATGCGGTCACCAGAGCGGTGCTGACCGCGTCGCGTCTGTTGGTGGCGGTCTCCGCCCGCTCGTTGGCGGCGGTGGAGGAGCGGGTGACCGTCGCCCAGTTCCGGATGCTGGTGGTGCTGTCCACCAGGGGGACGACCAAGCTGGTCGAGCTCGCCGAGCTGCTCCAGGTGGCACCTTCCACCGCCATGCGCATGGTCGACCGGCTCATCGTCGCCGGGCTCGCCGACCGGCAGGCCAATCCCGTCAACCGTCGCGAGACCCTGCTGCGGCTGACCGAAGAGGGCCGGCGCACCGTCGAGGAAGTCACCGCCCGGCGGCGCGCCGAGATCGCCGCCATCGTCGAACGACTTCGCCCGATGGAACGGCTGGCGCTCGTCGAGGCGCTCAACGCCTTCAACGAGGCGGGAGGCGAGCCTCCGGCACCCGGGGCGGACGATCCGGAGCCACACCCGCTCGGCTGGATCGTGGACGGAACGCTGGCGCACGACGCCTGACGGGGCACGGTCGGCCGTGAACTGCTTTCTGGGGCTCCCTGTCTCTGCCACCTTCACCTTTCGCATAATGCAAGCGAATTGGAGGAGCGTCGGCGGTCGCTGATAGACAGGGACAAGAATGCGGGGTGCGGCACGCTGTGCCCGAAGGCGTCGGTCCTCGTTTTTGCATAATGCAAAAAAAGATCTCGGGGGTGTGGACCGCAACACCTGGGGTGCGAGTTCAGGTGGTCGCGTGTACCGCGCGAAGTGCGCTCTGGTGACTGAGCCACCCGACCGGCTTGCCCCGCTCGGAATCCAGGACGGGTACCCCCGTTCCGGCGGCCGACAGCAGGGCGTGCAGGGCCTGGGCGAGGGGCTGCTCCGTCGTGACGGTCGTCGGCGGCGCGGCGAGTTGTTCGACCGTCCGCGGCGCGGCGTCCGGTTGTTCCGCGAGGGCCTCGGCCACTGCCTGTGCCGTGACGACGCCGACATACTCCCCTGTGTCGGCGACGACCGGGAGCGCGCCATGGCCGGAGAGGCTCAGGAGGTCAGCGGCGTCGGCGAGAGCTGTGGTCGCGGGCAGGGGGGAGGGCAGTGGCTCCATGACGGCGCCGACGTGCTGGGTGCCGATGGCCGCTCCGGGTGCGGGTCCTTCGAGGTCGATGCCGCGGCGGCGCAGCTTCAGGGTGTAGATGGTGTCCCGGGAGAGCAGGTGGCTGGTGGCGGTGGCCAGCACGATGGCCAGCATCAGGGGCAGGATGATCGAGTACTCGCCGGTCAGCTCGAAGAGGATGACCACGGCGGTGATCGGCGCCCGGGCCGCGCCGGCGAAGGTGGCGCCCATGCCGATCAGGGCGTACGCGCCCACCGCGCCGGCGATGCCGGGCAGCAGGTGGTGGACGCCGATGCCGTAGGCCGATCCGAGCATGGCGCCGATGAACAGGCTGGGCGCGAAGACGCCGCCCGAGCCGCCGATGCCGATGGTGAGGCTGGTCGCCAGCATCTTGCCGGCCAGCAGCAGGAGCAGGAAGCCGACCGCATAGCCGCCGTCGGTCGCCTTCTCCAGGACCGGGTAGCCGACGCCGTACATCTCCGGGAGCGCCAGCAGCACCAGGCCGAGCAGGACACCGCCGACCGCGGGGCGCAGCCATTCCGGGCCGTGCCAGAGCCAGTCGCAGGCGTCCTCGATCAGGTAGAGGAAGCGGGTGAAGCCCATGCCGACGAGGGCGGCGACGATGCCGAGCAGGGCGAAGAAACCGTACTGGGCGAGGTGGTCGACGTGGAAGGCGGGCAGGGTCAGGAAGGCGACGTCGCCGAAGGAGGCGCGGCCGATGATGCTCGCGGTGACGCTGGCCAGCACCGTCGCGCCGAACGCCTCCGCCGAGAAGGTGCCGAGGATCAGTTCCATGGCGAAGAAGACGCCGGCCAGGGGAGCGTTGAAGGTGGCCGCGATGCCGCCCGCCGCGCCACAGGCGACCAGCAGCTTCGTGCGGCCCTCGGCCGCCTTCGTCACGCGGCCGAGGGTGGAACCGAGCGCGGAGCCGATCTGCACGATCGGGCCCTCACGTCCGACCGAGCCGCCGGATCCGATGCACAGGGCGGAGGCGAGCGTCTTGACGACGGCCACCTTCGGGCTGATCTTCCCGCCGCGCTGGGCGACGGCCAGCATGACCTCGGGCACGCCGTGCCCGCGGGCCTCCTTGGCGAACCGGTTGACCAGCGGGCCGTACAGCAGACCGCCGATCACCGGGACGAGCAGCACGAAGTACGGGCCCAGCCACGGCATGTGCGGATTGCTCTGGCCAGGGGAGGCGGAGTAGTCGTCGTGCCCCGACAGCACGCGGGTGAAGGTCTTGATGCACCAGCGGAACACGACCGAGCCGACGCCCGCACCAGCACCGACCACCACGGCCAAGGCCATGACACCCCACGAGGCGTTCCGTAGCCCCGCGAGCCGTTGCGCGGGTTCGGCCCCGCTGGCTGCCGTGATGGGCCCTCGTGTGCTGTCCCTCGTTGCCGGTATGGCACCCATACATTTACCCCTTCCTACATTTGCATTATGCAAAACCAGTCAAGGGGGCGCTTCAACTGTCCACCCATCGGGACCGAAGGGCCGCAGGCGGTTACAGCCTCGCGACGGCGGGGGGCCGGGGAGCGGGTCAGGTCGGCGATCACTGCCAGCCCGCGCAGGCTCTTCCGAACAGGCTCGCTGGCCGTCTTGACGCGGTAAGCTTTGCATAGTGCAAAATGGATGGCGGTCGGTGGCTCGCTGACCGTGCCCAAGCATGAAGGCGGTGTGCGCCGATGAGGGTCGTCATCTGTGGGGCCGGTATCGCGGGGCTCGCCCTGGCCGGCCGCCTGCACAACGTGCTCGGCTGGGAGGTCGTGGTCCTGGAGAAGGCGCCACAGCCCCGCACCGAGGGCTACATGATCGACTTCTTCGGGCCCGGATACGACGCGGCGGAGGCCATGGGGATGCTGCCATGGCTGGAGGAGCTCAGCTACCCGGTCTCGGAGGCTGCTTTCCTGGACGGGGACGGGCGGTGCCGTGCCCGGCTCCCGTACGGCCGGTTCGCCCGTGCCGTGCGTGGCCGGCTGCTGAGCATTATGCGGCCCGACCTCGAACTCGTCCTGCGAGAACGCCTGTCGTTCGCCGTCCGCCTGCGCTTCGGCGTCGGCCCGGCCAGTGTGGACGCACGGCCGGATGGAATCCACGTCACCCTCACCGACGGCAGTGGCATCGACGCCGATCTCCTTGTCGGAGCCGACGGCCTCCACTCCACGCTGCGCACCCTGGTCTTCGGCGAGAAACACCAGTACGTGCGATACCTCGGCTACCACACGGCCGCATTCGCCTTCCACGACCCTCAGGTGCACGAGCAACTCGGTGACCGGTTCTGCCTGACCGACACCGTGGGCAGGCAGATGGGCCTGTACGCGCTGCGCGACGACGAGGTCGCCGCCTTCACCGTGCACCGGGCCGCCGATCCCTCCCGCCCCGGCGACGCGCGGGACGCCCTGCGCCGCGAGTACGGCTCGCTCGGCTGGCTCGTGCCCCGGGCCCTGGCCCAGTGTCCTCCGTCCGAACAGGTCTACTACGACCAGGTCGCGCAGATCGATCTGCCCAGCTGGAGCCACGGGCGGGTCGTGCTGGTCGGTGACGCCTGCCAGGCTGTGTCCCTGCTCGCGGGGCAGGGCGCCTCTCTGGCGATGGGCGGTGCGTATGTGCTGGCCGACCAGCTTTCCCGAGCTTCCCGGATCGAGGACGCTCTGCGCGCGTACGAGCGGCTGTGGCGGCCCGTCATCAAGAACAGGCAGCGCGTCGCCCGCAGAGCCGCGCGCTGGTTCGTCCCCGAATCATCGCGGCAGGTGCGCGCCCGCCGGGCTGCCTTGCTGCTCGCGGGACTTCCTGGCCTGTGGCGTCTCGTCGGTACCGCGCTTGCTGGTAGGCGACAACTCTCCTTGGGGTAGTCCGCGGTGGTTCCGGCCTGAGTGAGCGCGGCGCCAGTCGTGGACGTCGCGCGCCGCAGCGCAAGTTCCCACAGGCCATGAACAGTTCGTGCCGGGCTGGGGAGCCCGGCAATCCGGAGGGAATCGACATGCAGCCAAGTCCCCCGCTCGGCCCTGGCGCCGTCGCCGCTCACCTGCGCAGAGTCCTGGATACTGCCGACTGGCCGTCTCTGACCGAGGTTCTGCACCCCAGTGTGCGGTGGTCTCGACCCGATGGGGCCGGTACCGACTGCCGTGGCCACTCCGATGTCCTGAGCCGATGCGCTCGTCTCGACGGTCTCGGGGTGCGTGTGCGGATCGAGGAGTCCTTCACCTATCCGTCGGCCGTTGTGCTCGGCCTGCGTCTTCAAGGCGCGGTCTCCACGGCAGCCGGAGAGGCCACTGTGTATCAGGTCTGCGAGGTCAAGGCGGGACTGATCATGAGTATCACCGGCTACACCGATCGCTCAAAGGCGCTGCAGGCTGCCTACACCGGCATTCCGATCGAACTCTGAATACACGGCGTTCAGGAAGAAGCGACGCGTACCTCGAGGCGGACCAGTCCGGCCACTTCGAACCGGAGACTCACCAGCAGTGTGTGCTGCCCGATGCGGCCGGTCGACAACAGGATCCCCGCCGTGGACCGTACAGGGGCGTCGTCGTCACTGCGCAAGGTGATGGTGAGCGCGCCGTCATTGACGGTGCCGGTAGCCGCCTGGCTCGAACGGCGGTACCGGCCGTACCGTTCGCATGCTGGGGTCAGGCTGATGGCCGCCGTGGACACGGACGCTGCCAGGAACATCCGCGTCGTCTGCCCGGCGTCTCGCGCCAGTTCCTGAGTAGGTCCTGTGGATCACACGGGGTCTCTGGGAGCGGAGTCAGTCGCAGGACCACGGCCTCCTCGCACCGCTCAGCCCCGCCGGACAGAGATCAGCCGCGCCGCCACAGCCAGCACCAGCCCGGCCGCGATGAGGTAGAGGCCAAGACGTTCTTCGGGCACTGCCTGTGACCACACCGGCCAGGCCGATGGGGTGTAGCTGTCGGCCGCCAGGAAGTCCGCGTAAACCCTGGGAGGCGCGCTGGTCCGGTCGCGGATCCACAGCAGAGCGCCTATCGCTGCGGAGGTCGCGGATGCCGCATACAGGGCCGTTGCGGAGCGCGGGGACGGTCTGGTCAAGGAGTCTCCTGCTGTCGGGGCTTCCGGCGCTTCCAGCCGCTGTGGCCGTTCCGGAGCATGTCCCGGTCACGCACCAGCAGAATGTAGCCAGCCATGCTGAGTGCTGCAAAACAGAAGGCGGGGATGAGGCCGAGCGGCTGGCGGTCACCGGTCAAAGAGCCGACTGCGTGAACCAACTGCCCCACTCCGAAGGCCAGTCCGCCTCATCCCCTAGGGTGCTGGACAGCTTGTTCAGTGACTGACTCGTAGAGCTGTCGGAAGAGGAAGAGACAGCGGGCCGTCAGAAGGGCGCCAAAAAGCCGCATACAGGCTGTTCAACATCTGCGAGCAGGAGTGGGGTGGAGAGAGTTCCTGGTGAACGGCGGCGGGAACCCTCCGTTCGCCGTGTGTGCGAAACGGTGAATGTGATGTCCGAGTCCGGCGCGGTCCCGGCCCCACGTGTCGTGGTGGGAGTCAGCGGTTCGCCGGGGAGCCTCACCGCCCTGCGCCGGGCCGCCGAGGACGCCCGGCTGCGGGGAGCGGAGCTGTGGGCGATCCTGGCCTGGGAGCCGCCCGAGGGGGACCTTCCGGCACGCCGGTCCCCGTACACGTCCTTCATGCTCGACGAGTGGCAGCGCCGGGCGCGGGAGAAGCTGATCACCGCGCTCACGGAGGTGTTCGGTGCCGACGGGCTGGATCTTCCCCTGCAGGCTCTTGTCGCCCGGGGCGCTCCTGGACGTGCGCTCGTGCAGATCGCTGAGGGCGAGCAGGACGTCTTGGTCGTCGGTGCCGGGCAGCGCGGGCGGCTGCGCCGGGTGCTGCGGCCTTCGGTGAGCCGCTACTGCCTCGCCCACGCCACCTGCCCGGTCCTTGCGGTGCCGCCCTCGCCGCTGGAGGCCGGGCTCAGGGCCGTGCACCGCCGTAACGTCCTGGGGCTGAGACTGGATACGCGGCGAATGCTGAAGGAGTTCCAGACGGTTCCGCCCGGAGCCTGAGGCTCCGGGCGGCCCGGCCGCTTATGTGGTGACGGCGGATGTGCGCCCGGGTTCCTCCGGGCGGCGTTGGGGTGCCGTCGGCAGCGTGAGGACCATGGTGAGCCCGCCACCGGGGGTGTCCTCGGCGTTGAGGGTGCCGCCGATGGCCTCCGCGAAGCCACGGGCGACCGCGAGGCCGAGGCCGACGCCGGCGCCGCGCGGTGAGTCGCCGTAGCGCTGGAACGGTTCGAAGATGCGGGACTTGCCCTCGTCCGGGACGCCGGGCCCGCGGTCCACGACCCGGACCTCGACCCGGTCGGCGATCGCGCTGGCCGAGACCAGGACCCGCTCCCCCTGCGGGCTGTACTTGACCGCGTTCTCCACGACATTGGCGACCGAGCGTTCCAGCAGGCCGCGGTCCACGTCGACCATGGGCAGCGTCTCCGGGATGTCGAGGTCGACGCTGTCCTCGGGGACGCCGCCGAGCGCCATGGGGATCACCTCGTCCAGGTCGGTCTCGCGGATGATCGGCGTGACCGTGCCGGTCTGGAGGCGGGACGTGTCGAGCAGGTTGCCGACCAGCTGGTCCAGGCGGTCGGCACCCTCCTCGATGGCCGCCAGGAACTCCGCCTGATCGGCCTCGGACCATTCCACGTCGTCCGAACGCAGCGACGTGACGGCGGCCTTGATCCCGTCGAGCGGGGTGCGCAGGTCGTGGCTGACGGCGGCGAGCAGGGCGGTGCGGATGCGGTTGCCCTCGGCCAGGGCCTTTGCCTCGTCTGCCTTCTGCTGCAGGCGCTGACGATCAAGCACGACGCCGGCCCGGGCCGCGAAAGCGGCCAGCACCCGGCGGTCCTCGGCGGGCAGGACACGGCCGGAGAGGGCCAGAGTCAGGTGGTCACCGACCGGGACGTAGGGCTCGGGCCGGATCGAGTGTTCCCGCCCAGGTGTCGATGGCGAACAGCGTTCCCAGGCTCATTGCCGTGCAGCAGCAGCACGACCTCATGTCACCGATCCACCGCTCGTCGGCGACGGTCTCGTCTGCGGCCGCCGCAGCACCAGATGCAGCCGACCACATGCCTGGGATGCGTCCTCGCATGCCACGACAGGGAAATGGTCAGCAGACAGAGCCCGGAAATAGAAGCTCACCCGTGGCTTTAACGCATCCTTGACGGCCCCCTGATGGTGTTCTGTCGACTTCCTGACGTACTGTTGTCGGCGGTGTGCCGGGAAGTCTGGTCGGCGAAGTCTCTTTCATTCCTACGAGAGGTTTTCGCGTGCCTGCCACCAGTCAGGCCGCCGTCACACCGGCGGCTCCTGTTGCCCTGCGCGGACGTACCCCGCGCCGATCCATCCTCTTCTTCGCGTTCGCCTTCGCGGTCATCGCCGACCCGGTGTCCTCTGTCGCCTACGCGATCGAGGCGGCGCTGCGCGCCCTGCACGGGGACCTGGCCCTGCTGCTGCCTACGATGAGTCTGGTGATCGGGCTGGTCGTCGTGGTCACCGCCAACTACTGGCAGCTGGTGCGCCGCTTCCCCAAGGGCGGCGGTGCCGCCGCGGCCGCCGCTCGGGCGTTCGGGCCGCGTTGGACGTTTCTGCCCATCGGGGCGCTGGTGGTCGACTTCGTACTGACCATCGGCATCTCGATCGCGGCTGCGGCCAGCGCGGTGATAGCCCTGTTCCCGGGGCTCGCCCCCGTCCGTATCCCGCTCGCCCTGGTGTTGCTGGTCGTGGTGGCCGGGCTGACCTGGTTCGGGCATGGCGGCAGGCTGCTGTTCGCGTTCATGACTGTGGCGTTCGTCGTGGTCTCCGTGGCCGTGCTGATCCTCGGATTCGCCGCACCCCACACCACCGGGCACGCAGCTACCACGCACAACCCCGGCCACTCGGCAACGCTCGCGGTGGTGCTGGCGTTCCCGGTGGCGATGGCCCTGGCCACCGGCATCGAAGCCCCCTCGACCGCGATCGCCCAGCTCGGCCAGCTCGACGACACCCACCGCCGCCGCTTCGGCCGCGGCACCCTCGCACTGTTGGTGGTGATCGTCGGCGGCCTCACCCTGGCCCTGACCGCGCTCGCGGTGCAGCTGCACATCGGCATCCCCGGCGCCGACTCCACCCAGATCGCCGACATCGCCCACGCCGCCGCAGGACCGGGCTGGCTGTACGACGCCTTCCAGTTGACCAGCTCACTGTTGTTGCTCGCCGCCGCCAGCTCCTCCTTCCAGGCCGGCCCCGGCCTGCTCAAGGCCCTGTCCGGCACCCCCGAGCAGCCCGGCGTGCTCCCGCCGGTGCTCGGCCGGACCAACCGCCACCACACCCCGTACTGGTCGGTGGTGGTCTACCTGGCCGCGGCCGCGATGATCATCGTCGCGGCGGCCGGCCAGGAGCAGGAACTGGTCCTGTTCTACGCGGTCGCGGTCTTCGTCAGCTTCCTGGTGGGCCTGCTGGCCATGACCCGCTTCGCCCGAACCGAGGGCAAGCCCGCACTGGCCTGGCTGAACGGGATCGCCGCGGCGGCTGTGGCGTTCACCCTGGTGGTGAACCTGCTGCGCGGCTGGCCGGTGCTGTCGTTGGTGGCCACGCTCCTCATCGCCACAGGCTTGTACGTCCGCTGGAACCGGGCCGGCCGGCCCACCGGCATTGAGGACGTCGAGGCCCAGGCAGAAGCTGGCTGAACCCAGGAGCTATGACAGCCCGAGTAGTGACGGTCAAGCGGTCCTGCCACCCCGTCGGGTGTCGGCGCGCCCCCACTCCAGCGCCCACTGCCTCAACCGGCGCCGGTCCAGCAGGGCACGTACGGCTCGCACAGAGACCCAAGCCACGCCTCCGGTAGCCGCGGCCGCGCCCACGCCGGCGACGGAGGACCTCACGAGCCCATCGGACTCCGCCGGGGGCTGAGAGACCAGTTCGCCCTGCGCATTCGTCCCTACCGGCACATGTGTCCCCGCACGGGTGCGTGCAGCCACTGTGGTCCGGCCTGTGCGCGTGCCGCCATCGGGCGTCGTCCACCGGACCGTCGCGCTGGCCTTGCTCACGTCAGCGTGGCTGGGCACCGCGTCCCTGGCGTTCTCTCCAGGGGGACCACCACGACCTGCCGGCGACCGGAACGCTCCTCATCGAGGCCCCGGTTCGCCACCATCGTGGCCAACACGCCCGCGGTCGCGCCCCCCCCCAGCACTCCCAGGACCCACGCGATGAGCGGCAGCCACGCCTCGACGACATCGCTCACTCTTCGAAGCGGACTGTGCCTGAATCGCCAGGACCTCGCGCGGAGCGGTTCACCGCTGAACGGGTCTCATCGCAGCGGTCAGTGCTGCCGGCTGCCCATCTCCGCGGTGAAGAGCACAGGGTCGGTGTCGAAGCCCCGAATCATCTCGCGCATCTCCCACGCTCCGTAGGGGTTCCTCTTGAACTCCGCGACCGTCGCCGCCGTGGAGTCGGCGACCTGCGCGAAGTTGTCCGCCAGCAGCTGCTGGTATCCCTCTGCGACGACCGCCCCGGCGTTGGAGATGTTCCCGAACGTCCGGAGGCCACCGTTTTGGTGGATGGCGACACCGACCACCACCCGCCCGTACGCGTCCGACATCCGGTCGAATTCCAGGACCATCACCTCGACGAACCCGAATCCCATGCCGGTCTGACTGTGTCGGCTCATGTTGATGGTGCCGTCCGGTGAGCGGCTGTCGTGGTGCACGACGTACACCGGCCGTCCGTAGGGGGTGTCCACCGCGTAGGTCGCGGCGATGATGTCGAGGTGCCGGGGCGTTTCCCCCAGGGGGCTCGGGTCCCACTTGAGCCGTACCTCGACCTTGCCCAGCCCTTCGCCCCGACCACTCAACTTGCTGCTCCCCATCAGGTTCACCGCGAGACTCTCTCGCGCCATCAAGTATGTGTTCCCAACGGCACATTGATGCCTTCCTGGCGTACGGCATCCGACACAAACCCAAGGTCGATCTGCCGGTCGTGGATGCTGCGAACTCGTCGCCCCTCCACAAGCCTGTTGCCCGACGCGCCGACCGTGCATGATCCGCCCCGGACACGGCAGGCGCAGTGGTGGCGACGCCACGGCGGTAACACATATGGCCAGAAGCAGCGGGCGCAGCGGTTTCGGTAAGTCTGGAGAACCGGGCCAGGCCCCGAAGGCAGGCCCTCTCCGAGACGGTCCCGGCTAAGGAGGGCAACGCGTACACCCTCCCGCAGGACCGAGGAGAATGCCCGGATCGGCGCGGTCTTCGAGAAGTGTGACCAGGGCGCCCACTTCTGCACGGCGAGCGTGGTGAAAGTCCGGGCCGGAACATGCTGATCACTGCGGCTCACTGCGCCTTCGACGCCGACTCCGGACAGCCGGTGAACGACGTGGTCTTCGCCCCCCACTACCGCAACGGCGACGAGCGGCCCGGCGTGGAAGGTCAGCAGTATCAGTTCACCCTGGGGCCGGCCGGACCGGCGTTCATAGGCGCGGCCCCTGGGGTGAAGGGTTCTCTGCATGATGGCAAGACTCCGCCGCAGACACCCCTCTTGGCATGAGCCGCCATCAGGGCGCAGTCCGCAGGCGCGCTTCATGCAGGCTGTGAGTGGCTATCACGCATTGACTCGTCAGATGCTCCTGGGAAGTGACCGGCCTACGGCTCCCATGCCCCTGTTCTGCCGTCAGATAAGTCAGCGTTTCGTCAGCATCGGTCCTGGCGCATTCCGCGACGAGTGTCCGAGTAGGTGCATGGTCGGCGATGTCGCAACAGCCTGGTTCGCACGGAAGCCCAGGCAGGGAGCCTGCTCGCAGAGTGGAGCGATGTTCCTCACAATCATCGACTCCGATGCCTGCCGGTGTACAGTGAACAACGCCCTTGACCTGTACAAAGCAGGCAGGGAGCCGTCTTCCGGGAGTCCAAAGTGCTGCGTACTCTGTTCAAGTCCAAGATCCACCGCGCCACCGTCACCCAGGCCGACCTGCACTACGTGGGATCGGTGACCATCGACGCCGACCTCCTCGACGCCGCCGACCTGCTGCCCGGTGAGCTGGTGCACATCGTCGACATCACCAACGGCGCCCGGCTGGAGACGTACGTCATCGAGGGCCAGCGCGGGTCAGGAGTGATCGGGATCAACGGGGCGGCCGCCCATCTCGTGCATCCCGGAGACCTGGTGATCATCATCAGCTACGCTCAGGTCACCGACGCCGAGGCGCGGGAGCTGGAGCCGCGGATCGTGCACGTCGACGGCGACAACCGGATCGTGTCCCTCGGTGCCGACCCCTCCGAGCCGGTGCCCGGCTCGGACCAGCAGCGCAGCCCGCAGGCCGTCCGGGCCTGACCGGGGGCCCGCGCCGGACCGGACCAGGAGCGTGCCGAGCCCATGAGCGAGACCGAGATCCGCGACGACCGGGCGGCGGGTCGCCTGGAGGCCGTCGGTGAGGGCGAAGTGGTCGGCCACATCGAGTACTTCGTCCTGGAGTCACCCGCCCGCGCCCTGGTCCCGGTCCACACGATCGTCGAGCCCGCCCACGAGGGCAGGGGCATCGCCGGTTCCCTCGCCCGCGAGCTGTACGCCCTCGCCGAGCGCGAGGGCGTCCCGGTGGTGCCGCTGTGCCCGTACGTCCTCAAGTGGGCGGAGCGGCACCCGGAGGCCGCCGCGCCGGCCGGTCCGCGGCTGACGGCGGTCGCCAAGGACTGGCTCCGGGCCCACCCCGGCCGGTTCTGAACGGCGGCTCGCCCTGTCGGGTGAGTGACCGGGGGCCCGTCGGGTAGGCGGGGGAGTAGTCCAGAGGCGACGTCCAGCGACTGCCCGGAGGACACCATGACGAACCCGCATCCCGACCCGGTCCCGCCGGGGCCGGCGCCGGGCCCAGGACCCACCCCGCCGGACCCCTACCCGAGCCCCGTCCCACCGCCCGAGCCGGTCCCCCAGCCCACACCACCCCCGCCGGGCCCCAGCCCGACCCCACCCCCGGTCCCGCCGGATCCGTCCCCGTCCCCGATCCCACCGGGCCCGGAGCCGGTACCGAACCCGGAGCCAGGTCCACCGCTCACCTGAAGGCCGGCCCAGGGCAACGGCCCGAGGGGCGCGGGGCTGGATCACCATGTCGCCGCGCGGGTGCGCCCAGCCACGACGCACCCGCCCACGCCGACCGCGAATCCCCACTGCCCTCAGGCGGAGACCTCGGACCGGTCCCCGCCCCACAACGTGTGGAACGCACCCTCCCGGTCCACCCGCCGGTACGTGTGCGCCCCGAAGAAGTCCCGCTGCCCCTGTGTCAGAGCCGCCGGCAGGCGACTCGCCCGCAGCGCGTCGTAGTACGCCAGCGCCGCCGCGAACCCCGGCGTCGGCACCCCCAGCCGCGTCGCGGCGATCAGCACCTCCCGCCAGTCGTCCTGCGCGTCCGCGATCTCGCGCGCGAACGTCTCGTCCGACAGCAGGCTCGGCAGATCGGCGCGGGCGTCGTACGCGGCCCGGATGCGGTCCAGGAACGCGGCCCGGATGATGCAGCCGCCCCGCCAGATCGAGGACACCGCACCGAGGTCGATGTCCCAGCCGTACTCCTCGCTGCCCGCGGCGATCTCGTGGAAGCCCTGCGTGTACGACACGATCTTCGACGCGTACAGCGCCTGCTCGACCCGGTCGGCGAACGCCGCCGCCTCCGACTCGCCGAGCGCGGCCGGCTTCGGCCCCGCCAGATCGCGCGAAGCGGCCCGCAGCGCCGCGTGCCCGGACAGCGACCGCGCGAACACCGCCTCGGCGATGCCGGACACCGGCACGCCCAGGTCCAGGGCGATCTGCACCGTCCAGCGGCCGGTGCCCTTCTGCTCGGCCTGGTCGACGACGACGTCCACGAACGGCCTGCCGGTCGCCGTGTCCACGTGGGACAGCACCTCGGCGGTGATCTCGATCAGGTAGGAGTCCAGCCGGCCGGTGTTCCAGGTGCGGAAGATGTCCGCGATCTGCGCCGGCGTGTACCCGGCGACGTCGCGCAGCAGCTGGTACGCCTCGCCGATCAGCTGCATGTCCGCGTACTCGATGCCGTTGTGGACCATCTTCACGAAGTGCCCGGCGCCGTCCGGACCCACGTGCGTCACACAGGGCGCGCCGTCCGCCGCCTTCGCGGAGATCTTCTCCAGCATCGGGCCGAGCGAGGCGTACGACTCCTTCGAACCGCCCGGCATGATGCTCGGCCCGTGCAGCGCTCCCTCCTCGCCGCCGGAGATGCCCGTGCCGACGAAGTGGATGCCCCGCTCGCGCAGCTCCCGCTCCCGGCGCCGGGTGTCCGCGAAGTGCGCGTTGCCGCCGTCGATGATCATGTCTCCGGCTTCGAGGAGCGGCGCGAACTCCTGGATCACCGCGTCCGTCGGCTCGCCCGCCTTCACCATGATCACCAGGCGGCGCGGGCGCTCCAGGGCCGCCACGAAGTCCTCGGCGGTCTCGGCCGCGACGAAGTCGCCCTCGTGTCCGAACTCCTCCACCAGCGCCTTGGTCCGCGAGACCGTACGGTTGTGCACGGCGACCGAGTAGCCGTTGCGGGCGAAGTTCCGGGCGAGGTTGCGGCCCATGACCGCGAGGCCCGTGACGCCGATCTGCGCTGAAGTGCTCATACCGCCTGCTCCCTGGTTGCCTCGTTACTACGGCTCCGTCAGTACGGGTCCTCGCCCATCCTGACGTGCCGCTCCGGCGAACGCACATCCGGCCCGCCACGCTTGTGTACGGGGCGACGGCGCCTTCGGCCTCAGTCTCCGGCGGCTCGGTCCGCGGGCTTACGGTGCTTCGGGTCAAGACAGGGCCTTTCCCGGCCACTTGGGCGGCACGGGAGGCCGGTTTTCCGTCTTGTCATGGCCTGTTCGCGGCGCTTACTTTTGCCCCTCCTGACGCATGCCGAGGGGAATTCGGACATGGCCGTACGCGGCCGGCATCGCCGGTACCAGCCGAACAGGATCAACCGCGCCTCACTCACCGTCACGGCGGGCGGCGCCGGCCTCGCGATCCCGCTGGTCGCCGTCGGCACGGCCGACGCGGCCGACGCCTCCACCTGGAACAAGGTCGCCGCCTGCGAGTCCAGCGGTGACTGGAGCATCAACACGGGCAACGGCTACTACGGCGGGCTGCAGTTCACCCAGTCCACCTGGGCGGCGTACGGCGGCACCCGGTATGCCCCGCGCGCCGACCTCGCGCCCCGGGACCAGCAGATCGCCGTGGCCGAGCGGGTCCTCGCCGGGCAGGGGCCGGGCGCCTGGCCGGTGTGCTCGGTGCGGGCCGGGCTGAGCCGGGGCGACGCCGGCCCGCACACGGACAGCGCCGCGACCCGGCCCGTGAGCGCCGGGAAGAAGACTCCGGTACCGGACGTACGGCCGCAGACCACCCCGCAGTCGCGGGCCGGCCGGGCCGAGATGTACACGGTGGTGCACGGCGACACGCTCTCCGGCATCGCCGGCGAGCACCACGTCCGCGGCGGCTGGCGCGGGCTCTACGCCGGCAACCGCGCGACGATCGGTTCCGACCCCGACCTGATACTGCCGGGCCAGCGGCTCAGCCTGCGCGGCACGGCCGCCGGCTCCACCACGTCCCCGGCGCGGGACACCAACTCCCCGAAGCGGGATACCAACTCCCCTAAGAGGAAGGCCCCCTCGGAACACAGGAGCGCACCGCACCACACCGGGTCCGCCAGCCGCACGCTCGTCGCCCCCGTCCACGCGCCCATCGGCACCGGCTACCGCGTGGCCGGCGCGCACTGGTCGAAGGGCTACCACACCGGGGTCGACTTCCTCGTGCCGACCGGCACCGCGGTGCAGGCCGCGGAGGCCGGGCACGTGGTGGCCGCGGGCTGGGGCGGCTCGTACGGCTACCAGGTGGTGCTCCGGCACGCCGACGGCCGCTACACCCAGTACGGCCATCTGTCGGCGATCTCGGTGCGGACCGGGCAGACGGTCGGCGCGGGGCAGCGGATCGGCCGATCCGGAGCCACCGGAAACGTGACCGGCCCGCACCTGCACTTCGAGGTGCGCACCGGACCCGGCTTCGGCACGGACATCGACCCGCTCGCCTATCTGCGGGCCCGCGGCGTCAGGATCTGACGCAGGTACGGGGCGGGTCCGAGGCGGGCCGCGGCACAGGGACGTGCGCGTGCGGCGCGGTGTACGACGCGGGGAGCACAGGGTCGGCCGGCGGCTCGGAGCCGCCGGCGTTCTCCCCGCCGCCCGGTTGCGGCGCCAGCAGGTCCCGCAGCACCGGCGCGCCGAGCACCCCGGCGGCCTCCGGGGGCCCGGCCCGCTCCGGCTCGGCCGGCGGTGCCGCCACCCGCTGCTGCGGCACGCCGGGGCGGGCGTCCGCCACGGCGGCAGCCGCAAGGGAATCGGCCAGGGATTCCGCAAGGGAATCGGCAAGGGAATCCGCAAGGGCGGGCACCCCGCTGCGCTCGATCCGCTCGGTGGTCAGCATGATCAGGCCGCCCGCCGCCACCACCCCGCAGCTCACGGCGAGCGCGGCGCCCGTGCCGCCCCAGCGGAACGTCTCGCCGAACATCAGGATGCCGGCGGCAGCCGCCAGCACCGGGTTGACCACGGTCAGCGTGGCCAGCGGGGCGGCCAGACCGCCGCCCCGGTAGGAGGCCTGGGACAGCAGGACGCCGGCGACGGCGAACAGGCCGATCACCGCCAGGGAGGGCAGCTCGGACAGGCCGACGCCGTGGGACCAGTCGACGGCGACGGTCTTGGTGAACACCGACGACATGCCGAACGCGACGCCGGAGGCGGTGGCGAACAGCACACTGCGCACCGCCGGGTGCCGGTGCGCGGCCAGACCCGCGCACATCAGCGCCACGACGGCGCCGCCGGTGACCAGCGAGACCGCCACCCGCTGGGCCCCGTCGAGGGAGTGGGCGTCAGAGGAACCGACCAGGGACAGCAGACCGGCGAGACCCACCGTGGCCATGACCGCACCGCGCCAGGCGGTCGGCCCGGCCCTGCGGCCGGCGAACAGCGCCGCCATGGGCAGCGCGAAGACGATGGTCAGCGCGCCCAGCGGCTGCACGAGGCTCAGCGGGCCGCAGGCCAGCGCCACCACGTGCAGCACGCCGCCGAGACCGTTGAGCGCCAGCGCCCCCCACCAGCCCGGCCGGCGCAGCGGCAGGTACGCGGGGGCGGGTGAGGACATCGCCACCTGCTCCTGCACGATCGCGCCGGCCGCGTAGGCGAGGGCGGACACGAACGACAGCAGCACGGACAACGCGAGGGCGCTCATCGGCGTCTCCTCTGCGGGGGGCGGGGGCCCAGAGCCCGGCGTGGCGGACGGTCGGATCGCATGGCCAACACTCTGCCCGCCCGCGCTCTTCCCGTCGTCGTCCCTGAGCACGCCATGCGTCCTACTGCCGATGGAGTACACCGGCCGCGCGATCATCCTCGGGACGGGTGCGCAAGGTGGAGACCTGGGGCTCCGGGCCGGGAACGCGCCTGGTACCACTGCTTGTCGTGGACCTCGACCCCGCTCTCGCCGCCCTCCGCCCGCTCGGCGGCTTCTTCGTCCTGCATACGGCCCCGGGCCCGGCCGAGGCCGCCGGCGGACCGGATCCCGGGCGGCTGCCGACACTCGCGGAGACCTACGAACGAGTGACCCGGGACGATCACCGTGATGCCCTGACGGAGCGCGTGGCCACGGTCGCGGACCGGCTGCGCACGCGCGAGCCGCGCGTCGCCGCCTCCGTCGCCCAGCAGGGGCTGGCCGCCCGGCTGTGGTCCGCGGCCCTCGGCAGCGCCGTGCTGTACGGGCAGTTGCCCGACCTGGACCCGCGCCTGCTGCGCTGGGATCCGTCGGCCGCGGCCCCCGACGACCTGTACCTGACCGACCTGCGCCCGCGGCCCGGCGACGCCGCCACCCTCGCCGCCACCGTGCTGCACGGCCACCTGGAGCCGCTGGGGGCGGCCCTGCGCGCCCGGTACGGCAGCGCGCCCGGACTGCTGTGGGGCAACGCCGGCTCCGCGCTCGCCGGAGCGGCCCGGGAGCTGGACCGCTGGGCCCGCGCGCACGGCCATACCGATGTGGCCGGCCGGGCCCGCGCCCTGACGGACGAACTCTTCACCCACCCCCTGCTGCGCACCACCGGCACCCGCACCGGCACGGCCTTCCGCCGCCGCAGCTGCTGCCTGTACTACCGGGTGCCCGGCGGCGGGGTCTGCGGCGACTGCTGCTTCACCCGGCCTCCGCGCTCTTCCCCACGGGCCGCGTCTGGGTGACCATGAAAAGGAACCTGCCGCCGAGACCAGGGGGTTGTCGGGTGCGAGTGGGACTGCTGACCCGGGAGTACCCCCCGGACGTGTACGGCGGCGCCGGTGTCCATGTGGAGTTCCTGGCCCGGGAGTTGACCTCCCTGGTCGACCTGGAGGTGCACTGCTGGGGCGAGGGCCGCGGGGTGGGGGTCGTACGCCACCGGCCCTGGTCCGCGCTGGACGGCGCCAACGACGCGCTGCGCACCTTCTCCGTGGACCTGTCCGTCGCCGCCGCCCTGCAGGGCCGCGAACTCGTCCACTCCCACACCTGGTACGCGAACCTCGCCGGCCACTTCGCCAAGCTCCTGTACGGTGTCCCGCACGTGCTCACCGCGCACTCCCTGGAGCCGCTGCGCCCCTGGAAGGCGGAGCAACTGGGCGGCGGTTACGCGCTGTCGAGCTGGGCCGAACGCACCGCGGTCGAGGCCGCCGACGCGGTGATCGCCGTGTCCGGAGCCATGCGCGAGGACATCCTCGCCTGCTACCCGGCGCTCGACCCGGCCGCCGTGCACGTGGTGCACAACGGCATCGACACCCGCCTCTACCGCCCCGACCCCGGCACCGACGCCCTCACCCGGCACGGCATCGACCCCGGCCGCCCGTACGTCCTGTTCGTCGGCCGGATCACCCGCCAGAAGGGCGTGCCCCGTCTGCTGCGGGCGGTACGGGACATCGACCCGGGCGCCCAGGTCGTGCTCTGCGCGGGGGCGCCCGACACCCCGGAGGTCGACCGGGAGTTCCGGCAGCTGTTCGAGGAGCTGAGCCGGGCCCGCACGGGTGTGTTCTGGATCCCGCGGATGCTGCCGCGCCCGGAGGTGGTCCAACTCCTCACGCACGCCGCGGTGTTCGTCTGCCCCTCGGTGTACGAACCCCTCGGCATCGTCAACCTGGAGGCGATGGCCTGCGGCACGCCGGTCGTGGCCTCCCGGGTCGGTGGCATCCCGGAGGTCGTGGACGACGGCCGCACCGGTGTGCTGGTCGACGTGGACGAGGAGTTCGAGACGCGTCTGGCGTGTGCCCTGGACACCGTCCTCGGTGACCCGGCCGCCGCCCGCCGGATGGGCGAGGCCGGACGGGAGCGCGCGGCCGGGGAGTTCGGCTGGGACGCCGTGGCCCGGCGCACGGCCGCGCTGTACGAGGAGATCCTCAAGCAGGCTTAGCCCCGTTTGCTCGGGGCAGCCATGGTTCAACCAGGGTGAGGGGAGCGGCCATGCGTCGTGGAGGGCCTTCCGTACTCGGGATCGTACTGGCGGGCGGCGAGGGAAAGCGTCTGATGCCGCTGACCGCCGACCGCGCCAAACCAGCCGTCACCTTCGGCGGCACCTACCGCCTGGTCGACTTCGTCCTGTCCAACCTGGTCAACGCCGACATCCTGCGCATCTGCGTGCTGACCCAGTACAAGTCGCACTCGCTGGACCGGCACATCACCACCACCTGGCGAATGTCCAGCCTGCTCGGCAACTACGTCACCCCGGTCCCGGCCCAGCAGCGTCTGGGCCCGCGCTGGTACCTGGGCAGCGCCGACGCCATCCTGCAGTCGCTCAACCTGATCCACGACGAACAGCCCGAGTACGTCGCGGTGTTCGGTGCCGACCACGTCTACCGGATGGATCCGCGGCAGATGCTGCGGCAGCACATCGAGAGCGGCGCGGGCGTGACGGTGGCCGGGATCCGGGTGCCGCGCGCGGAGTCCTCGTCCTTCGGGGTGATCACGCCGGGTGCGGACGGCCGCGCGGTCGAACGCTTCCTGGAGAAGCCCGCCGATCCACCGGGCCTGCCGGACGATCCGGAGACGGTCTTCGCCTCGATGGGCAACTACCTCTTCACCACCAAGGCCCTCGTGGAGGCGCTGCAACGGGACGCCGAGGACGGGCAGTCGGCGCACGACATGGGCGGCTCGATCCTGCCCCAGCTCACCGCCCGCGGCGAGGCGCGGCTGTACGACTTCAGCGAGAACCACGTACCCGGCGAGACCACCGGCGACCAGGGCTACTGGCGGGACGTGGGCACCCTCGACGCCTACTACGGGGCGCACATGGACCTCATCGCCGAGCGCCCGGCGTTCAACCTCTACAACCGCCAGTGGCCCGTCTACACCCACTCGGGCCAGCTCTCCCCGGCCCGCTTCAGCGCGGGCGGCATCGCGGGCGAGTCCATCATCAGCGCGGGCTGCCTGATCCGCGGTCAGGTCACCCGGTCGGTCCTGTCCCCGGGCGTACGGGTCGACCCGGGCGCGGTGGTCCAGGGCTCGGTGCTGCACGACAACGTGCGCATCGGCCGGGGCGCGGTGGTCCGCGGCGCGGTCCTGGACAAGAACGTCGAGGTTCCGCCCGGCGCGACCATCGGCGTCAACCCGGAGCGGGACGCGGAGCTGTACACCGTCTCCAAGGGCGGCGTGATCGCCCTGGGGAAGGGGCAGCGGGTGGCCTGACGGATCCTGCGTCAGGCGCCCTGTGTCCGCGACGCGTCCGGTGTGATTCCCTCTGGTTGCCCGGGTTTGGGTCGTTCGCCCTTCAGGATGCAGGCAACGACTCGAACTTCCGGAGGTCATCCGACATGAGAGGGACCCGGCGCACGCGGCTGTGCCTGGCCGGGGTGATGGCAGCGTCCGCGTTGATCGCCACCCCCGCCACCCCCGCCGCACGGGCTGCCGAGCGGACCGACGGCCACCTCACCGACCTGGTCAACCCGTTCATCGGGAGCCAGGACGAGGGCAACACCTTCCCCGGTGCGGCCGTGCCCTTCGGCATGGTGCAGCTCTCCCCGGACACCGGGCACAACACCGGCTACGACTACACGCAGAACCGTGTTCGCGGCTTCTCCCTGGTCCATCTCTCGGGCGTCGGCTGCCGCATCGGCGGCGACCTGCCCGTGCTGCCCACCACCGGTGACGTCACGCAGACGGACTACACCCAGTACGCGGCCGGCTTCTCGCACCAGGACGAGGCGGCGAGCCCCGGCTACTACCGCGTCGGCCTGTCCTCCGGTATCCGCGCCGAGCTGACCGCGACCGAGCGCACCGGTGTGCAGCGCTACACCTTCCCCGCCACCGGCAAGGCGAACGTCCTGCTGAACGCGGCCCAGTCGCTGCACAAGGCGGTCTCCAGCACTGTCGAGATCCTCGACGACCGCACCGTGCGCACCACGATCACCGGCCGTGGCTTCTGCCGGGACACCGGCCCCTACACGGTCTACACGATCACCCGCTTCAGCCGGCCCTTCACCGCCTACGGCACCTGGGACGGAAAGACCGTCACCCCCGGCTCCCGCAGCGGGCACGGCGGCGCCTACGTCCGCTTCGACACCACCGGGAACCGTACCGTCGAGGCGACCACCGCCCTGTCGTACGTCGACGCGGGCGGCGCGGCCGGCAACCTGCGCGCCGAGGGCGAGCGGTCCTTCGACGCCGTGCGCGAGCGGGCCCGCGAGGAGTGGGAGAAGAGGCTCGCCGCCGTCCGGGTGCGGGGCGGCACGAACACCCTGCGCCGGACCTTCTACTCCTCGCTGTACCGGTCGTTCCTCGCGCCGAACATCGGCAGCGACGCTGACGGCCGCTACCTCGGCTGGGACCGCCGTACCCACCGCGCCGACGGGTTCACGTACTACCAGAACTGGTCGCTGTGGGACACCTATCGCACCCAGGCCCAGCTCCTCGCGCTGCTCGCGCCGCACGAGGCACGGGACATGGCCCGCTCGGTCGTCGCGATCGCCGAGGACGGCGGCTGGCTGCCCAAGTGGGGCTACGGCCCGGTCGAGACGAACGTCATGAGCGGCGATCCGGTCACCCCGTTCCTGACCACGGCGTATCAGACGGGGCTGCTCAAGGGGTTCGAGGAGCGGGCCTACCGGGCGCTGAAGAAGAACGCCGACGGCGTCCCGCCCGCCGACTACCCGGGCATCGGCCGGGAGGCCAACGCCGAGTACCTCGCGCACGGCTTCGCCCCGTTCATCAAGGACCGCCCGCTGGCCAAGCTGGGCGACTCCGACTACCACCACGGCGCCTCCGTCACCCTGGAGTACGCGCTCGCCGACGCCATGCTGGCCCAGATGGCCCGCGGACTCGGCCATGAGGCGGACGCCGACCGGTACGCGGCCCGCGCCCGGAACTACCGGACCATCTTCGACCCGTCGACCGGCTTCTTCCGTGCCCGCGACGACTCCGGCGCCTTCACCGGCTCGGCCGACCCGGCGCTCGGCACCGGCTTCCACGAGGGCACCGCCTGGCAGTACCAGTGGCTCGTGCCGCAGGACGTGCCCGGCATGGTCCGGCTCATCGGCGGCGAGCGCGCCGCCAACGAGCGCCTGGACTCCTTCTTCGCCTACGACCGGCTGCTGGCCGACCCCGCGAAGACCGCCCGCGAGGTGTGGGTGCACGGCAATGCGTACGCGTACTACAACGCCGACAAGTACAACCCGATGAACGAGCCCGACCTGATCGCGCCCTACACCTACCTCGCCACCGGACAGCCGTGGAAGACCACCGACGTGGTGCACGCCGCCCTGACCCTCTTCACCGACGGGCCCACCGGCATGACCGGCAACGACGACCTGGGCACGATGTCCGCCTGGGACGTGCTGTCGTCCATCGGGCTGTTCCCGATCCAGCCCGGCTACAGCACCTGGGGCCTGTCGACCCCGGTCTTCGACCGCGTCGACCTCACCCTGGACCGCCGGTACTGGCCGAGCGGCGGGCTGACGATCGCCGCGCCCGGCACCTCCGCCACCGACCGCTACATCCAGACCGTCCGCGCCGACGGAACACCGCACGAGCGGACGTATCTGACGACGGGTGCGCTGCGCTCCCTGCGCTCGCTCGCGTTCACGGTCGGCCCGCGCCCGTCTGAGTGGGGTACGTCACCCGAGGCGGCGCAGCCCGTCCTGAAGTGACCTCACGTATCCCTTGGTCCCGCCCCCTTTGCCGGGGCGGGACTTAATCTGCTGTTAACTGAGCGTAGCCTGATCGTACTTGACCGTAATCGTCTGGCGGGGATTGACTGCGAAGCACTGTAGATCCACCCGTCGTCGACGCGTGAGGCAAGCCCTTGACTTCCGACCTGCTCGCTCCCCTCGACCTGGCGTTCTGGAACATCGAGTCCGACCGGCACCCGATGCACCTCGGCGCGCTCGGCGTCTTCGGCTGCCACTCTCCCACCGCCGGTGCCCATGCCGCAGACCTGCTCGCCGCCCGCGCCGCCGCCGTACCCGGGCTGCGCCTGCGCATCCGCGACGTGTGGCAGCCGCTCGCCTTCGGCGGTGCCACCCGGGAACCCGACCCGGACTTCGACCCGCTGAACCATGTACGGCTGCACGCCCCGACCGCCGACTTCCACGCGGTCGCCGGCCGGCTCATGGAGCGCCCCCTGGAGCGCGGCCGGCCGCCGTGGGAGGCGCACGTCCTGCCCGGCGAGGACGGTGTCTCCTTCGCCGTCCTCTTCAAGTTCCACCACGCCCTCGCCGACGGGCTGCGCGCGCTGAAACTCGCCGCCGGCGTCCTCGACCCGGTGGACATGCCCGAGCGGGCGCCCCGCGCCATCGAGCCGCCGCGCGGCCTGCTCCCCGACGTCCGCAAGCTTCCCGGGCTCGTCCCCGGGCTGGTCAGGGGCGCGCTGTCCGACGTCGGACGGGCGCTGGACATCGGGGCCTCGCTCGCCCGGTCCACCCTGGGTATGCGGCCCGTCTCCGCGCTGATCTCGGCCCCCAGTGGTACCCGCCGCACCGCCGGGGTCGTCGTCGACATCGACGACGTGCACCGGGTGCGCAAGGCCGCCGGCGGCACCGTGAACGACGTGCTCATCGCCGTCGTCGCCGGGGCGCTGCGCCGCTGGCTGGACGAGCGCGGCGACGGCAGCAAGGGGGTGGCGCCCCGTGCGCTCATCCCCGTCTCGCGGCGCCGTCCGCGCACCGCCCATCCGCAGGGCAACCGGCTCTCCGGCTATCTGATACGGCTGCCCGTGCACGAGCCCGACCCGCTCAGGCGGCTCGACACCGTGCGCACCGCGATGCTCCGCAACAAGGACGCGGGGCCCGACCGGGGCGCCGGCGCCGTGGCGCTGCTCGCCGACCACGTCCCGGCCCTCGGCCACCGGCTCGGCGGACCGCTCGTCGGGCAGGCGGCCCGGCTGTGGTTCGACATCCTCGTCACCAGCGTGCCGCTGCCGGGGGTGGGGCTGCGGCTCGGCGGGCACGACCTGGCCGAGGTCTATCCGCTGGCCCCGCTCGCCCCGGGCCAGGCGCTGGCGGTGGCCATCTCGACGTACCGCGGGCGTGTGCACTACGGGCTGGTGGCCGATGCGAAGGCCGTGCCGGACCTGGACCGGTTCGCTCACGCGGTGTCGGCCGAGGTGTCGACCTTGCTGTCGGTGTGCGAGGTCTGACCGGTCTCCGGCCGGCCTCCCACCGGCACCACGCGTACCGCCTTCGTCGCCGGGTGCGGATGGCCCCCGTGGGGGGGGCGCATCCGCCGTCGGCGGACGCCGGCCCGTGGCTCCGGCGAGACGGGTTTGGCGACGGGACCGGGTGCTCCGTAAAATTCCCCGTTCGAAAGCGGGCGCGAGTCGGAGCGCTGCGCGGGTGATCAGGGAAGCGGCAGCGCGATGACGGTGACAGAGGACGGCTCCGTGGCCATGGAGGCCGTGGACGAGGTGGTCTACGGGCCGGGTATCGCCCCCGAGCGGCTGGCCGTCTGCCTGAGCGTGCTCGAGGAACTCGACCAGCTCGACGTCGACCACCCGGACGCGATCAAGGTCCGCCGGGCCACCTCGCATATCTACCGCACGGTCAAGCAGCGCCGCCGCCAGGAGCGCCGCGCCGCCAAGACCGCGCACGACCGTGCCGTCACCGAGGCCACGGCCACCGGTTCCGCCGAGCGCATCGACGACGAGACCGAGGGCATCCTGCCCTCCTCCAAGGTCGAGTCCGGCAAGATCGCGGGCATACTCCAGCGCCCCCGCTCCTGCTACACCTGCAAGCAGCGCTACGTCGAGGTCGACTACTTCTACCACCAGCTCTGCCAGAAGTGCGCCGCCGAGAACCGCGCCAAGCGGGACGCCCGCGCCGACCTCACCGGCAAGCGGGCCCTGCTCACCGGCGGCCGTGCCAAGATCGGCATGTACATCGCGCTGCGGCTGCTGCGCGACGGCGCGCACACCACCATCACCACGCGCTTTCCCAAGGACGCCATCCGGCGCTTCAAGGCGATGGAGGACTCGGCGGACTGGCTGCACCGGCTCGAGGTCGTCGGTATCGACCTGCGCGACCCGGCGCAGGCCGTGGCCCTGGCCGAGCAGGTCGCCGAGGCGGGCCCGCTCGACATCCTGATCAACAACGCCACGCAGACCGTACGCCGCCTGCCCTCCGCGTACGCGGCCCTGGTGGAGGGCGAGACCGCCCCGCTGCCCGCCGGTGAACTCCCCGCCCACCACGTCATCGGCGCCTTCAACTCCGGCGCCGTCGACGGCATCGCCGCGCTGCCCGGCGGCACCAGCGGCCTGGACGCCCAGAAGGTCGCCGAGCTCGCCCTCGTCGCGGGCAACGCCAGCGTCGCCCGGCACCTCGACGGGACCGCCATCGACGCCGGGGGCCTCGTGCCCGACGTCGTCGACACCAACACCTGGGTGCAGACCATCGACCAGATCTCGCCGGTCGAGCTGCTCGAGACCCAGCTGTGCAACTACACGTCCCCGTTCATCCTGATCAGCGCCCTGCGCCCGGCGATGGCGGACGCCGCGAAGAAGGCCTCCAGCGGCCGTGCGTACGTCGTCAACGTCTCCGCGATGGAGGGCGTCTTCAGCCGCGGCTACAAGGGCGCCGGGCACCCGAACACCAACGCCGCGAAGGCGGCCATGAACATGGTCACGCGGACCAGCGCCCAGGAGATGTTCGACACGGACGGCATCCTCATGACCTCCGTCGACACCGGCTGGATCACCGACGAGCGTCCGCACTACGACAAGCTGCGCCTCGCCGAGGCCGGCTTCCACGCCCCCCTCGACCTGGTCGACGGCGCCGCCCGCGTCTACGACCCGATCGTCCGCGGCGAGGCGGGCGAGGACCTGTACGGCGTCTTCCTGAAGGACTACCTGCCCGGCAAGTGGTGAGCCGGTGAAGGCGGCGGCCTCGGGGGTCAGTCGACGACGCCGAGCCTGGAGTTCCTGGCCGCCACCAGCTCCAGCACCGTGCGCCAGTCCTCCAGGACGCCCGCGTCGAAGCCCGACGTGCGGCTCTCCTCGCGGGCCTGGCGCAGCCGCAGCAGATCGTCGTCGGCGGGTGCGGTGGGGTCGCGGTCCCGGTGTACCAGCCGGAACACCCGCTCCCCGAGCAGCGAGCGCACCGCCTCGGCCGCGCCGATGTCCCGGACCAGCCCCGCCACCTGGAGCTCCTTGTCGGCGGGGCGGCTGCGGCGCAGCAGCGCGGCGGTTCGCAGCGCGTGCTGGTGCCGGCCGGCGTACAGCAGATCCATCAGCTCCTCGACGCTGCGCAGCTCCATGCGTCAGTCCTTCCGCAAGACAGCCGTTGCCGCTCATCAGCAGATCATGGCGAGCTTGCGGCCCGGCCAACGGCACTTGAACTGCACCGCGCCCGGACCGCAAGCCGGGCCGGCTCGAAGGGGTGTTCGCACCTGTGGGCCGAGTGGGTGATTCGTCATGCTGGTCGTGTGATGCGCCTAGTGCCAAATAGCTGCATATTGGGGGTCATTGAGGGGGTAATCGGCGCCCGATAGTTACACCTTGTTTGCACTCCCTATCGAGCGGCAGGCCGCTCATTTGGTTAGTCTGGAGGGGACGGACAGCAGTACGGGGTCCCACCCACACCCATCGTCCGTCCCGGGGTGAGCCGGTTGACAACGGCCTGCTCTGCACGAAGTACCGGCGCCACCGCGTCCGAACTGGCCTTCCATCCAGACCCGAGCGGGCGTCGAGTGCCGAGGCACAGGTTGTCCGGCAGGCCCTCGAGGGTGACCGACACATAAGGAGTGCGCGGTGACACCGGAGAAGACGAATCGCGAACAGCGCCCCAAGGAACGCACGGAGCGCGCGGGCAGGCGGCCCGGAGAGCTCGGCAGCCTCGACGTGTGGGCCCGTTCGGCCCCGATCCGCCTCGCGGGCTACGAGGACGACCTCGCCGAACCCCACATCCTGCCCAGCGTGGACTGACCCCCCCGGGGCCGGACCTTCGCGATCGCCGCCCGCATGGGCGTGACCTGGCAGACTCACGCCCATGCTGATCAGAGAAGCCGTGGCCGGGGACTGGCCGCGGATCTGGCCTTTCTGGCACCGGATCGTCGCCGCCGCCGAAACCTACGCCTGGGACCCGGAGACCTCCGAGGAGGACGCCCGCGCCCTCTGGATGAACCCGGCCAAGCGCGTCTACGTCGCCGAGGACGCGGCCGGAACCGTGGTCGGATCGGCCTATCTCACCCCCAACTACGGCGGACCCGCCGCCCGCGTCGCCAACGCCGGCTTCATGGTCGACCCGGACCGCACCGGCGAGGGCGTCGGCCGCGCCCTCGCCGAACACGTCCTGGCCGAGGCCAGGGCCCACGGCTACCGCGCGATGGTCTTCAACGCCGTGGTCGAGACGAACCCCGCCGTCGTCCTGTGGACCTCCCTCGGCTTCACCGTCCTCGGCACGGTCCCGGACGCCTTCGACCACCCCCGTCACGGCAGAGTGGGCCTGCACATCATGTACCGGTCACTCGCATAGGGTCGCGTTCCGCTGATCCGCCACCGGTGCCGTCCGCCGCCAGGGGCGCAGCCGCTCCAGTTCCCCGGCCACCTCCAGCAGGACGGCCTCCGAACCCGGGCGGCCCACGAGCTGTACGGCGCAGGGGGCGCCCGAGGGAAGGGCGCCGGACGGGACCGACATCGCGGGCCAGCCGGTCAGGTTCCAGGGCGGGGTGAACGGGGAGTACGCGGTGTTGGCCAGGACGTTGTGCAGCCAGCCGCGTTCGTGCCACGGGCCGGCCGCGGGGGAGTGGCGGGCCAGGGCCGGGGTGAGCAGGACGTCGTACTCGGTGAAGAAGGGCGTCAGCCGGGCGCGCAGCCGCTCCCGGCTGTCTCCCGTGCGCACCGAGCGGACGAACCGCCGGCCCACCGCCGCGTGCACCCGGGTCCGCCGGGCCAGCCGCGTCCGGTCCAGGCCCTCGGCGTCCGCGGCGGTGCCGGCCGTCCAGTGCCGCAGCGCGGTCACGCCCAGCGACAGGGGGTAGGGCGGCTCGGCCCGCCGCACGTAGTGCCCGGCCCGCAGCAGCACCCCGGCCGCCTCCCGGACCGCGGTCACGTACGGCCTGCTCACGCCGACTCCGGCGAGCGGGCTGCGCAGGGCCACGGCGATCCGCCGGGGCCCGGGCTCCTCCGCGCGGGCAATCCCGGTGTCCGCCAGGACCTCCAGCATCAGCCGCAGGTCCTCGACCGTGGTGGCGAGCGGACCGTTCTCCGCCATACCGAACCAGTCGACGCTGCCGATCCCGGCCGGCACCACTCCGTGCCCCGGCTTCAGTGTGACCAGACCGCAGTTCGCGGCCGGGATGCGCAGCGAGCCCATCCCGTCATTGCCGAGCGCGAGGGGGACGAGCCCCGCGGCCACGGCGGCCGCGCTGCCGCCGGAGGAGCCGCCCGCCGTACGGGAGCTGTCCCACGGATTGCGGGCGGTGCCGTACGGCCCCTCCGTCGTGCCGAAGACGCACAGCTCGGGCACGTTCGTCAGGCCCACGACCACGGCGCCTGCCGCCCGCACCCGGGCCACCGTGACATGGTCCTCGACGGCCGGGGTGTCGGGGGTGGCGGCGGAGCCGTGGCGGAGGGACTCACCGCGCACCGCGAGGTTGTCCTTGACGGCCACCGGCACGCCCGCGAGCGGCAGTTCGGCCAGATCGGCGCGGGAGGCCACCTCGTCGGCCTCGGCGAGCGCCGCCTCGGCCCGCACCCTCCGGAAGGCCCCGATCCGTCGGTCGAGCCGCTCGATCCGCGCGAGGTGCTCGGCCACCACCTCGCGGGGCGTCACGCGCTTCTCGCGCACGGCGGCGGCTATCTCGGCGGCGGTCCGCCCGGCCCAGTCACCCACGGGCACTCCTTCGTCGGTCGTCGGCTACTCGCTGGTACGAATCAAGGCGCAGGGAGAACTGTGCACGTCCGGACCACCCACGTCGAGAGGCCGTTCTCACCTGCGCTCCGGTCATCCGATCAATGAGTGAAATCCAGCCCCGTGCAGGCCCGTTGACAGTCTCGCAGCCCTCACACAATCATCAGACACCCGATGAATCGGAGTTAATGGGAGCCGCTCATGAGCACGTGCCCCAGACGTCTGATACTGGGCGCGGCAGCGGGCGCCACCGCCGCGGCCGCCCTGCCCCTCACCGTAACGGACGACGGCCGGCTCGTCCCGGACCCGCCGGACCGGCACACAACCGCCGTCCGGCGCGGGCCGCTTCGGCCACCGCGCTCGCCGTCACCGGCGTCCGCGCGCCAGCCCCGGCCGCGGCGGCCGAAGCCCCTGGCAACCGCATTCCGGTCAGCAAGGACGACACCGAGGCCGACCTGGTGCGCAAGGCCTCCCGAGTGCGGCCCACCGCCAGGCAGATCGCCTGGCAGCGGCTGGAACGCAACCGGTACAGATCCTTCCTGTACATACGGGCGATGTCCGACTTCACGCCCCACCTCTCCTGCATGCCGCATGACCGAACGTGCTCCAGCAGGCGCCCGATGTTACCTGTGCCGGACGTCTCCGGGACGGCAAACGGGGGACCGGCGGGCCCTCACACCTTCCGGGCCGCCGCCGTGCTGCCCCGTACCGTCAGGCGCGGTACCGGTACGCGTACGGCCCGCGCCGAACCCCCGTCCAGCAGGGTCGTCAGCTCCCGTGCCGCCGTGCGCCCGAACTCCGCGCTGTCGCGGGAGAGGGCGGAGAGCCACGGTTTGACCATGCGGCACAGGGCTGAGTCCTCCCAGGAGACGACGGAGACGTTATCCGGTACCGCGTAGCCGAGTTCGGCCGCTGCCGCGACGCCGGCCACCGCCATCACGTCGTTGTCGTAGATCAAGGCCGTCGGGGCAGGGGCGGTGCGCAGTACGCAGCGGGTCACGGCCGCGCCCTCCGCGTCGGAGTAGTCGGTGGTGACCGAGCGGACCTCGGTCAGTCCGCGCCGGTCGGCCTCGGCGCGCAGGGTCCGGATGCGGCGCTGGGTGTGCGCGAGGCCGGGCAGCCCGGCGATGTGGACGATCCGGCGGTGGCCGAGTGCCGTCAGCTCGTCGACCACGGAAGCCATGGCGCCCGCGTCGTCCGCCCAGACGCTGGACAGCCCGGGGTGGCGTTCGTCGGGTGCGCCGCCGATCACCACGGCGGGCAGCCCGAGTTCGTCCAGCAGGCCGGGGCGCGGGTCGTCGGCGCGCGGGTCGACGACCAGGACGCCGTCCACCCGGTGCTCGGCCCACCAGCGCCGGTACACCGCGCACTCGTCGGCCACGTCCTCCACCACCTGGAACAGCAGGCCCAGGTGGCGCTCGGCCAGCACCTCCTGGATGCCGGAGACGAGCTGGAGGAAGAAGGAGTCGACGCCCAGTGTGTCCGCCGGTCGGGCCAGCACGAAGCCGACCGTGGCCGCACCCTCGCCGGACAGGGCGCGGGCCGCCGCGCTGGGCCGCCAGCCCAGCTGCTCCGCGACCCGGCGGACCCGGGCACGGGTGCTCTCGGAGACGCCGGGGCGGCCGTTGAGGGCGAAGGAGACCGCGCTCTCGGAGACTCCGGCGCGGCGCGCGATGTCCTTCATCGTCGGCCGGCGCGCGGGTGATCGCTTCGACGCCATGTCATCCCTCGTCTCACCGAAGAGCTAATGCGCTTGAGTGCGATGACCCTAAAGCGCATTAGTGACAGGGGCAAGATCTCGTTCTGCCTGGCGGTGACCTGGACTAATGAAGAGCGGATTTCTTTAGCTGGGAACCGCGCATTGACTTTCTCCGAACGGCCCGGGCAGGGTCGCTGCCATCACAGCCGCCGACACCGCAAGGGAGCCGTGTCACCGTGCCCACATCCCGCAGAGCCCTCGCCGCCGCCGCCTTCCTCGCCCTCGCCCTGCCGCTGAGCGCCTGCGGCTCGGGCGGTGACGACGGCGGCTCGACCGACGCCTCGGGCAAGGTCGAGGGCGACATCACCTTCCAGACCTGGAACCTGCGCGCGAACTTCAAGCCGTACTTCGAGGGCCTCATAGCCGACTTCGAGAAGAAGTACCCCGGCACTCATGTGAAGTGGGTCGACCAGCCCGCCGAGGGCTACCCCGACAAGCTGAGCGCCGACGCGGGCGGCGGCACCCTGCCCGACGTCGTCAACGTCTCCCCGGACCTGGTCGCCCCGCTGGCCAGGGCCGGGCTGGCCCTCGACCTGGACAAGGCCGCGGCCACGTACAGGTCCGAGTACCTGGACGGCGCCTGGGCCGGCCACCAGGTGCCCGGCCTGAGCGGCACGTACGCCTTCCCCTGGTACCTGAACACCGGCCCGCTCTTCTACAACAAGGCACTGTTCACCCAGGCCGGGCTGAACCCCGACCAACCGCCGAAGACGTACGGTGAACTCTTCGCCGACGCCCTGCAGATGGCGAAGAAGAGCGGCGGCAAGGTCGCCACCCTCGCCAACGTGCCCACCATCGAGGACTTCGGGCGCTACGGCGTGACCCTGATGAACAAGCAGGGCACCGCCTTCGCCTTCAACGACGCCAGGGGAGTCGAACTCCTCACCAGGTACAAGCAGTTGTACGACGCCAAGGCCCTCGATCCGCAGGCGCTCACCGCGACCCCGGAGTCCTCCGGCAAGAAGTTCCTCACCCAGGCCGTCGCCATGAACCCCGGCAGCGCCCTCGACCTCGACAACTTCAAGAAGAACGCGCCCGGTCTCTACAAGAACATCGGCATCACCGACCAGATCACCAGCACCGGGCACGTCAACATGTACGTGATGGGAGTGATGGTCAACTCCCGCACCCACCACACCCCGGCCGCCGTCGCCTTCGCCCACTTCGTCACCGACGCGCGCAACCAGATGTCGTTCGCCAAGAAGGTCGCCATCTTCCCGAGCACCGCAGGCTCCCTGAACGACCCGTACTTCACCAAGGAGGACGGCACCGACGAGACCCGGGTGCGCATCGCCGCGGCCAAGTCCCTGAAGACCGCGGTCAACTACACGCCCGTGCTGTTCAGCGACCAGATGAAGACCGCACTGCGCAACGAGGTCGCCAAGGCGCTGCAGGGCAAGGAGAGCCCCCGGCAGGCCCTCGACAACGCTGTCAACGCCGCCAACCGCCTCCTGGCACAGGGCTGACCGCGTGGCCGGGCCCCTCCGCATCAGACGCCAACTGCCCTTCAGCCCCTGGCTGTTGGCCGCACCAGGACTGCTGATCACCGGCGCGTTCGTGCTCTACCCGTTCGTCTCCACGCTGGTGAACTCCTTCACCGACCGCCGCACCCTGCTGCCCGGCCACTTCGTGGGCCTCGCCAACTTCCGCGAGCTCCTCCACGACGACATGTTCTGGACCGGTCTGCGCAACAGCACGCTGTACATCGTCGGAGTCGTACCCGCCCTGGTCGTCCTGCCGCTGCTGCTGGCCCTGCTGGTGCAGAAGAACATCCCCGGCATCACCTTCTTCCGCTCCGCCTTCTACACCCCGGTCGTCGCCTCGATCGTGGTGGTGGGGCTGATCTGGGTGTGGCTGCTGGACGAACGCGGCCTGGTCGACTCGCTGCTGCAGACCGTCGGGATCGGCCGGGTCGGCTTCCTCAGCGACCAGTGGCTGCTCCTGCTGAGCGCGATGGCCGTCACGGTGTGGAAAGGCCTCGGCTACTACATGATCATCTATCTGGCCGCGCTCGCGAACGTGCCGCGCGAGCTGCACGAGGCCGCCGCCGTGGACGGCGCCGGACCGGTGCGCCGCTTCTTCTCGGTCACCGTGCCCGCCGTGCGCTCCACCATGGTGCTGGTCGCCGCGCTCTCCTCGGTCGCCGCCTTCAAGGTGTTCTCCGAGGTCTACCTGATGGCCGGCCCGAGCGGAGGCCCGGCCGGCGAGGACACCACGCTCGTCATGCTCGTCCAGCGCACCGGCACCGGCCTGACCGGCCGCGTCGGCTACGCCTCCGCGCTCTCGGTCGTCGTGTTCGTCGTCACCGTCGCGCTGATGCTGCTCGTGCTGCGCGCCGACCGAAGGGAGGAGCTGTGAGCGTCCTGGAGAAGGTACGGCCCGAGCGGGCCGTCGCCCCCGAGCGGGAGCCGCGCGTCACCGACCAGCACGGCCGCCGCGTCCGCACCGGCGAGCTGGTCTGGCGCTACCTGCTGCTCCTCGCCGTCCTCGCGCTGACCGTCGGCCCGTTCCTGTGGCAGCTGGCCACCTCCCTGAAGGGTCCGACGGAGGACATCTACAGCTCACCGCCGAGCTTCCTGCCGGCCCACCCGACCCTGCACAACTACACGCGCGTCGCCGACACCATCCCCGTCTGGGACTACGCCCTGAACTCCCTGAAGGTCGCCACCGCCAACGTCGTCACCAACTGCGTCGGCTCGGCACTCGCCGGGTACGCCCTGGCCCGGCTGCGCTTCTACGGCCGGCGCGTGACCACGCTGGTGTTCGTGCTGGCGATGCTCGTGCCCGTCGAGGGCATCGTCATCGCCCAGTTCACCACCATGCGTGAACTCGGCCTGAACAACACCCTCGTCGGCGTCGTCCTGCCCGGCGCCATCGGCGCGATGAACGTGCTGCTGATGCGCAACGCGTTCCGCAACCTGCCGTACGAGATCGAGGAGGCGGCCTACGTCGACGGCGCGAACGTCTGGCAGCGGTTTCTGCGTGTCGCCCTGCCCTCGGTGAAGGGGACGCTGGCCGTCGTTGCGATCTTCGCCTTCATGGGCGCGTGGGACGACTTCCTGTGGCCGCTGATCGTGCTCAGCGACCCGTCCAAGTTCACCCTGACCATCGGCCTCAACTACCTGCACGGCACCTTCGCCAACGACGAACGCCTGGTCGCCGCAGGCACCGTGATCGCCGTGGCCCCGCTGATCACGCTGTTCGCCTGCCTCCAGCGGTACTTCTTCCGCGGGGTCGGCGAGGGCGCCGTCAAGGGCTGACCATCCGTACGCCACAAGGACACCCATGCCTCCTGCCGTGCGCTTCGGCGTCAACTACACCCCGAGTGAAGGGTGGTTCCACCACTGGCTCGACTTCGACCTCGACTCCGTGCGCGCCGACCTCGACGCGATCGCCGCACTCGGCCTCGACCACATCCGTGTCTTCCCGCTGTGGCCCTACTTCCAGCCCAACCGCACGCTGATCCGTCCGCGCGCCGTCGAGCAGCTGGTGGCCCTCGCCGACGCTGCCGCCGAACGCGGTCTCGACGTCAACGTGGACGGGCTGCAGGGCCACCTGAGCAGCTTCGACTTCCTGCCCGCGTGGACGCGCACCTGGCACCGGCGCAACCTCTTCACCGACCCGGACGTCGTCGACGGCCAGGCCGCCTACCTGCGCACCCTCGCCGCCGCCCTCGCCGACCGGCCCCACTTCATCGGCATGACCGTCGGCAACGAGGTCAACCAGTTCGCCGCGAGACCCCACCCCGACCCCGACCGCATCACCGCCGAGGAGGCCGAGCGGTGGCTCGTACGGATGCTGGCCGCCTGCACCGAGGGCGCCCCGGGCCGGCTCCATCTGCACGCCTCCTACGACGCCGCCTGGTACCAGGACGACCAGCCCTTCACCCCCGGCCACTCCGCCCGCCTCGGTGACGTCACCGCCGTGCACTCCTGGGTGTTCAACGGCACCGCCCAGCGGCACGGCCGTACCTCCGTGCCGGCCGAACACCACGCCGCCTACCTGGCCGAACTGAGCAAGGCCTGGGCGGACACACCCCACCGGCCGGTGTGGCTCCAGGAGGTCGGCGCACCCGCGCCGCTCGTGCCCGCCGAGCACGCCGCCGCCTTCGCCGAGGCGACCGTCGCCCACGCCCTCGACTGCCCCGACCTGTGGGGCGTCACCTGGTGGTGCTCCCACGACGTCTCGCGCGACCTCGCCGACTTCCCCGAACTCGAATACGGGCTCGGTCTGTTCACCGACGGCCGGCGGCCCAAGGACATCGCGCGCGTCCTGGCCGGTGCGGCTCGCCGACCGCACCCGGCCCCCGCCGTGCGCACGACGGCCCTCGTCGTCCCCGACGATCCCGGCCGCCGCTCCCGCTGCGCCCCCGGCGGAGCCGTCTTCGACGCCTTCTTCCGGCTCGTCGCCGACGGCGCCCGCCCCACCACCGTCCTGGACACGCGCACGGACGACAAGGACCACCTCGCCGCGCGCGGCATCACCGAAGTCGTCACTCCCGACCAGGTACTCCCCACCCCACCCGGAGGCACCCGCCCGTGAACCCCACCAGACGCACGGTCCTGATCGCCGGTGCCGCCGCGGCCCTGCTGCCCACGCCCTCGACGGCCGCCCCCGGGCCGACGGCCGCCGCTGCGCCGTACGCCTCCTACTGGTACCCGGACTCCCTCCCCTCCGGCAGTCCGGGCAGCGGCATCACCTGGCGCAGCCTGAAGAGCTGGCGCGCGGCCGACGACCCCGACCTCGCCTTCAACGCCGCGTCCATGCCGCTCGCCGCCCGCTTCACCCCGCCCCCGGCGAACCCCACCGCCCGCTCGGGCCAGGCCCGCATCCAGGCCCTGGTCTCCTTCGCACCGACGTCGAGCAATCCCTCCCAGGGCTCGGCCACCGCCGACTTCTACGCCCTCACCCACTGGGCATATCTGGACGAGCTGGTCTTCTGGGGCGGCTCGGCCGGCGAGGGCCTGATCCTCGCGCCCAACGCGCCGGTCGTGGACGCGGCCCACCGGCACGGCGTCCCGGTGCTGGGCACCGTCTTCCTGCCCCCGGTGGCGTACGGCGGGCAGCTGCGGTGGACCCGGGACCTGGTGCAGAAGGACGCCGCGGGACATCACCCGCTCGCCGCGCAGCTCGTCGCGGTCGCGGCGGCCTACGGCTTCGACGGCTGGTTCCTGAACGCCGAGACCGACGGCGGGAACACCGCGCTGGGGCAGGCCATGCTCGGCTTCGTCAAGGAGCTGAAGGCGCGCGCGACGGCCAAGGGACAGCGGGTGACCTGGTACGACGCGATGACCGTGAACGGCACGGTCGGCTGGCAGGGCGCGCTGGACAGCCAGAACCAGGCGCTCTTCCAGGCCGCCGACGACATGTTCGTCGACTTCCGGTGGAGCGCGGCCACGCTGGCGGCCTCCGGCACGAAGGCAGGCCGGCTCGGCCGCAGCCGGTACGAGTTGTGGGCGGGCGTCGACGTGGAGTCGAACGGGTCCGGTACGTCCGTGGACTGGGACGCGATCGTCCCGGCCGGCACCCCGCACGTCACCTCGATCGGCTTCTACCGCCCGGAGTGGACCCGCAACCACCTGCCCGCAGGCCAGCGCGCCCCCGGGGACTTCCACGCCGCCGACGACCGGTTCTGGACCGGGCGGTCGCTGGACCCGTCCCGTCCGGATCCGGGCGATCCGTGGCGGGCGCCCGCGGCGTCGGTCGCCGACCGCTCGACGGTGACCTCGCTGCCGTTCGCCACCGTGTTCAACACCGGGCACGGACTGCGCTGGTACGAGGACGGGGCGGTCACCTCGGACGCGGCCTGGAACCACCTCGGGCTCCAGGACCGGCTGCCGGCGCGGCGGTGGGTGGTGCGCACGGCGGGGGAGCGGCCGGCGGTCTCCTTCGACTTCGCCGATGCCTGGCGGGGCGGGAGCAGTGTGCTGGTGGACGGTGAACTGGATCGACCCGCCGTGCTGGACCTGTACGCGACACGGTTGCCGATCGGTGTGAACACCGTTGTCGAGCTGACGTTCCGGACCGATGCCGGCGCTGTGAACGCCGAACTGGCGGTGGCGACGGCCGAGCCCGGCGCGCCAGGGGCGACTCCGCCGTACACCACTCTGGCTGTGAACCCGGTCCACAGGCATGGCACCGTGCATTCGGTCAACGGCTGGCAGACCGTGACCGTCCCGCTCACCGGGCTGACCGGCACCGTGCACGCCCTCGGTGTCCGGCTCACCGCCACCGAGGGCCCGGTGCGCTGGCGCCTGGGCGGCCTCGCCGTCCGGGACGCCGTCACCGCCCCCGCCGCCCCCAAGGGCGCCCGCGTCACCGCGGCGAGCGGCGGCGACCTCCGCCTCGCCTGGAACGCCGCCCCGGGCGCCGTCCGCCACTACGAGCTGCACCGCCTCCTGCCCGACGGCACCCGCCGCTTCCTCGGCGGCACCTGCCAGCGCGCCTACCACCTCACCGGCCTGCGGCCCGAACAGGGAGAATCCGCCGCACGGTTCGAACTGCGCACGGTGGGGGAGCTCTACAACGCCTCGGCCCCCGTGACCGTCACCCACACCTGGTAATCACCCGGAACCCGCAGGGAGCACCCCGTATGCATGACGACCGCACTCTGGTGGAAGCCCGCCTCAGGCGCGTCCTCGACGAACGCATCCGCCCCGCCGTGTACCCCGAGTCCGTGCCGCTCCAGGTCGCGGTGTGGCATGCGCCCGGCGAGCCGGTGCCGGTCGCGGAGGGGCTCGCCGCCGAGCCGGAACCGATCGGGGCCGGCGCCCGCTGGGGTGCTCCCTGGGGCACGAGCTGGTTCCGGGTGACCGGGACCGTGCCCGGGGCATGGGCCGGGAAGACCGTCGAGGCCCTGCTCGACCTGGGCTTCGACGAGAACATGCCCGGCTTCCAGTGCGAGGGCCTGGTCTACCGGCCCGACGGCACCCCGGTGAAGGGCCTGAACCCGCGCAACCAGTGGGTGCGCATCGGCGCGCCCGCCGAGGGCGGCGAGGAGGTGCGCCTGCACATCGAGGCCGCCTCCAACCCGGTCATCCTCGACTACCACCCCTTCCTGCCCACGCAGCTCGGCGACCGGGAGACGGCCGGCAGCGAACCGCAGTACACCCTGACCCGCATGGACCTGGCCGTCTTCGACGAGTCGGTGTGGCAGCTGGTCATGGACCTGGAGGTGCTCGGTGAGCTGATGGCCGAGCTGCCCGTGGACTCCGCGCGCCGGTACGACGTCCTGCGCGCCGTCGAGCGGGCCCTGGACGCCGTCGACCTGCAGGACGTGAACGGCACGGCGGACCGGGCCCGGGAGCGGCTCACCGGTGTGCTGTCGGCCCCCGCCGTACCGTCCGCGCACCGGATCAGCGCCGTAGGGCACGCGCACATCGACTCGGCGTGGCTGTGGCCGCTGCGCGAGACGGTGCGCAAGGTGGCCCGCACGACCTCCAACATGACCGCGCTGATCGAGGACGAGCCGGAGTTCGTCTTCGCCATGTCCCAGGCGCAGCAGTGGGCGTGGGTGAAGGACCACCGGCCCGAGGTGTGGGCGCGGGTGAAGAAGGCCGTCGCCGAGGGGCGGTTCGTGCCGGCCGGCGGGATGTGGGTGGAGTCGGACACCAACATGCCGGGCTCGGAGGCGATGGCCCGGCAGTTCGTGCACGGCAAGCGGTTCTTCCTCGACGAGTTCGGCATCGACAACGAGGAGGCGTGGCTGCCCGACACCTTCGGCTTCGCCGCGGGCCTGCCGCAGATCATCAAAGCCGCCGGCTCGAAGTGGCTGCTGACGCAGAAGATCTCCTGGTCGCGGACGAACGCGTTCCCGCACCACACCTTCTGGTGGGAGGGCATCGACGGCACCCGGATCTTCACCCACTTCCCGCCCGTCGACACCTACAACTGCTCCATGAAGGGCAGCGAAATCGCCCACGCGGCACGGAACTTCAAGGACAAGGGCCGGGCCCGGCACTCGCTCGCACCCACCGGCTGGGGCGACGGAGGCGGCGGCACGACCCGCGAGATGGTCGCCAAGGCGGCCCGGCTGCGCGACCTGGAGGGCTCGGCGACCGTCGCCTGGGAAACGCCCCGCGCCTTCTTCGAGAAGGCCGAGGCCGAGTACCCCGAACCGCCGGTCTGGGCGGGCGAGCTGTACCTCGAACTGCACCGCGCCACCCTCACCAGCCAGGCGAAGACCAAGCAGGGCAACCGGCGCAGCGAACACCTGCTCCGCGAGGCGGAACTGTGGGCGGCCACCGCCGCCGTACGCACCGGATCCCCCTACCCCTACGAGGAGTTGGACCGCATCTGGAAGACGGTCCTGCTGCACCAGTTCCACGACATCCTGCCCGGCTCCTCGATCGCCTGGGTGCACCGGGAGGCCCGGGCGACGTACGAGCGGATCGCCGGCGAGCTGAACGGGATCATCGAAGCCGCCCAGCGCGCCCTGGCGGGCGAGGGCACGACCCCTCTCGTCTTCAACGCGGCCCCGCACCCCCGCACCGGCGTGCCCGCCGCAGGCGCGGGAACGCCGTACCCGGACGGTGCGACGACGCTCGTGCCGCGCCCGGACGGCGCACACGTTCTGGACAACGGCCTGCTGCGGGTCGAGATCGACGCCCGGGGCCTGGTCGTCTCCGCCCACGACATCGGGGCCGACCGCGAGACGATCGCCCCCGGCGGCGCCGCGAACCTCCTCCAGCTGCACCCCGACTTCCCGAACATGTGGGACGCCTGGGACGTGGACGAGTTCTACCGGAACACGGTCACGGACCTCACGGACGCGGACGAGGTGAGCGCCGGGGAGGACGGGATCTCGGTGCGGATCGTCCGCTCCTTCGGCGACTCCCGCGTCACCCAGGTGCTGTCCCTGCCGCCGGGGGAGCGGCGCCTGGTGCTGGACACGGAGGTCGACTGGCACGAGACGGAGAAGTTCCTGAAGCTGGCCTTCCCCCTCGACCTGCACGCCGAACGGTACGCGTCCGAGACCCAGTTCGGGCACGCCTTCCGGCCGACGCACACCAACACCTCCTGGGAGGCGGCCAAGTTCGAGGCGTGCAACCACCGATTCGTCCACCTGGAGGAGCCCGGCTGGGGCGTGGCGGTCGTCAACGACTCGACGTACGGCCACGACGTGACCCGCACGGTGCGCACCGGAGGCGACCGCGGTACGACGACCACGCTCCGTGTCTCCCTCCTGCGGGCCCCGCGCTTCCCCGACCCCGAGACCGACCAGGGCGTCCACCGCTTCCGGCACGCCCTGGTCCCCGGTGCCTCGATCGCCGACGCGGTCCGCGAGGGCTGGCGCATCAACCTGCCCGAACGGCACCTGACCGGCTCCCACGAGGTCACCCCGCTGGTCACCGTCGACAACGACGCCGTCGTGATCACGGCGGTCAAACTCGCCGACGACGGCAGCGGTGACGTGGTGGTCCGCTTCCACGAGGCCCACGGCGGCCGCGCCCGCGCCACCCTCACGGCCGGCTTCGAGTTCACGGACGTCACGGTGACGGACCTGCTGGAGCGACCGGGCGGCGACACCGCGCCGCCGGCGCGGGACGGCGACCGCGTCACCGTACGGCTGCGGCCGTTCGAACTGGTGACCCTGAGGCTGCGCAGGGCGTGAACCCGAGGTGGGCAAGGGCCCCCGGCGCGGCCGTCCTTGCCCACCTCGGGGCTTTCCCCGGCGCGGGCACGGCCGCGATGATGTGCCGATGAGGCGAAGAAGGGTCCCCGACAGTTCCTGGGCCGCAGAGCCGGATCCCCTGCTGGCCCTCGTCCGAAGGGACGTGGCGTTCTACACGAGGGCCTCTGACCGGGCCAGGCGGCTGCACCACGTCACCGAGCTCGGCGCTCTCCTCACCACGTCGGTGACGGTCGTGGCGGCCGGCCTGCACGCTCCCGCCTGGCTGACCGCGCTGATCGCGGGCGGCGCCGTCCTCTTCACCGGCCTGCGTCAGCTGTACGGCGCCGGCGCGCGCTGGGTACTGGCCGCGCAGGCGCGGGAGTCGTTGCGCCGGGCACTCGACCGCTATCTGCTCCTGCCCGAGGCCGAACGTGACGCAGCGGCCCGGCGGGCGCTGCAGACGGTGGTCGAGGAGGTCGGCGCGAACGAGCTGCGCGCCTGGTCCGAGGCGCAGAGCGGGCGCCCGGAACCGCCCGTGCCCTCGGTGGGAGCCTGACCGAGGGGGCGGTCAGGGCCCCAGCTGCGTCCTGAGCCACTCCTCCACCTCGCCCACATGGGCCGCTGCCGCCGCCCGTGCCGCCTCCGGGTCGCGGGCGGTGAGGGCGCGGTGGATGGCGGCGTGTTCACGGCGGGTGCGGGTGAAGGCGCCCTCCTCCTGGTAGCCGCGCCACACGCGGGCGCGGAAGGTGCGCGAGGACAGGCCCTCCAGGATCGCGGCCATGGTCTCGTTGCCCGCCGCGGCGGCGATCTCGCGGTGGAAGGCGAGGTCGTGCGCGAGGATCTCCTCGGGGTCGTCGGTGGCGTTCATCGCCGCCAGGTGCTTCCCAACGGCGGCCAGCTGGCCCTCGGTGATGCGGGCCGCGGCCAGTGCGGTCGCCGTCGACTCCAGGACGCGCCGCACCTCCAGGAGCTCCACCAGACGCGGGCCCCGGGACAGGTCCGCGACCACCCCGAAGGTCTCCAGCAGATCGCCGGCCTCCAGTGCGGTGACGTAGATCCCCGAGCCGTGCCGGGCCTCCAGGACGCCCATCACGGTCAGCGCGCGGATCGCCTCCCGCATCGAGCTGCGCGAGATGCCCAGCCGCGCGGCGAGATCCCGCTCGGTGGGCAGTCGCTGGCCCGGATCCAGCCGGCCCTCGGCGATCATCGCCTTGATCTCCTCGATGGCGCGCTGGGTCACCGTGCCCTTCTGCGGCACTTCCTCCTCGCCCACGCCACTCCTCCGCTCCCCGGGTGCGCCGCAGTCTAACCAGCCAAGTGGTCCGACCACTACACCCTGAGCCCCGCAATTTCCGTGCACGAGGGTGTCGACGCGGCTTATTGGTCTGATAAGTATGCGGCGTCTGCTCGAACACCCTCGACGAGGAGCCGCGAGATGCCCGCCAGCACTGTCAGGAAGCGCAGCAGGTCCCGGATCATCGGCGCGGCGGCTCTGGCCGCCGGCGCCTCGCTCCTGCTCGCCGCGTGCGGCAGCACCAAGGACACCGCGGGCACGGGCGGCGGCACCGGCAGGGTCGGTGTGATCCTGCCGCTGCTGACCTCGCCGTTCTGGCAGTCGTACAACGACTACGTGCCCAAGATGGCGGGGTCCGAGGGCGTCGAGGTGCTGAAGACGGTCAACTCCAACAGCGACCCGTCGCAGCAGATCACCGACATCGACAACGAACTCAACCAGGGAGTCAAGGGGTTGGTCGTCGCCCCGCTGGACAGCGCCGCCGTCCAGGCCGGACTGGACCAGGCCGAACGCAAGGGCGTCCCCGTGGTCGCCGTGGACGTCGCACCCGACAAGGGCAAGGTCGCCATGGTGGTGCGCGCCGACAACGTGGCCTACGGCGAGAAGGCCTGCGACTACCTCGGACAGCACCTCGGCAGCGGCAAGGTCGTGCAGATCATGGGCGACCTGGCCTCGGTCAACGGCCGCGACCGCTCCGAGGCCTTCCGCTCCTGCGTGAGGAAGAAGTACCCGAAGCTGGAGGTGCTGGAGATCCCCGCCAAGTGGGAGTCCGACACCGCCGCCGCCAAGCTGGACACACTCCTCAACGCCAACCCCGACATCAAGGGCATCTACCTGCAGGCCGGCGGCGTCTATCTCGCACCCACCCTGCAGACCCTGAAGTCCAAGAACATGCTGAAACCGGCCGGACACCAGGGGCACATCGCCATCGTCTCCAACGACGGCATCCCGCAGGAGTTCGACGCCATCCGCAAGGGCCAGATCGACGCCACGGTCTCCCAGCCCGCCGACGCCTACGCCAAGTACGGCCTGTACTACATCAAGGCGGTGATGGCCGGGAAGACGTTCAGGCCCGGCCCGACCGACCACGGCTCCACGATCGTCCGGCTGCCCAGCGGGATCCTCGAGGACCAGTTGGCCGCGCCGCTGGTCACCCAGGCCAACGTCGACGATCCCAAGCTGTGGGGTAACGCCGTCAAATGACCACGCCCCAGGTCAGCCGCCTCGGCATCCCACTGGTCGAAGCCGAAGGCATCGTCAAGCGGTACGGCCCCACCCTCGCCCTCGCCGACGGCCGGCTCACCGTCCTGCCCGGCGAGTCGCACGCCCTGGTCGGCCGCAACGGCGCCGGCAAGTCCACCCTGGTCCACGTGCTCACCGGGCTCCAGGCACCGGACGCGGGCACCGTCCGCTTCGACGGCGAGCCCGCGCCGCCGCTCGCCGACCGGGACGCCTGGCGCCGCAAGGTCGCCTGCGTCTACCAGAAACCGACGGTCGTGCCGGAGCTGACGGTCGCCGAGAACCTGTTCCTCAACCGGCAGCCGACCGGCCGCGGCGTCATCAGCTGGCGCCGGCTGCGCCGCGAGGCCACCGAACTCCTCGCCACCTGGGACGTGCGCGTCGACCCCGAGGCGCGCACCGCCGACCTGAGGGTCGAGGACCGCCAGATGGTCGAGATCGCACGGGCCTTGAGCTTCGGCGCGCGGTTCATCGTGCTGGACGAACCCACGGCCCAGCTCGACAACCGGGAGATCGAGCGGCTGTTCACCCGCATGCGCTCCCTGCAGGACTCCGGCGTCACCTTCCTGTTCATCTCCCACCACCTCCAGGAGGTGTACGAGGTCTGCCAGACGGTCACCGTGCTGCGCGACGCCCGCTGGATCACCACCGCGCCCGTCACCGACCTGCCGAAGGCGGCGCTGGTGGAGGCCATGGCAGGGGAGTCCGTCGCCGAGCAGGCCGCACACGGCAGGGGAGCCGGCACCGGCGCGCCCGTGCTGCTGGAGGCACACGGGCTCACCTCACCGGCGTACGAGAACGTCGACCTCGCCGTCCGCCGTGGCGAGGTCGTCGGACTCGCCGGCTCCAGCGGCAGCGGCAAGACCGAGCTGGCCGAGTCCTTCGCCGGACTGCACACACCGACCGCGGGCACCGCCCGTCTGGACGGTGAGCGGCTGCCGTTCGGTGACGTACGGGGCGCCCTGCGGGCCGGTGTCGGCTGTGTGCCGCGCGACCGGCACGAGCAGGGACTGGTGTCCGGCATGAGCATCGGCGACAACGCCACGCTGAGCGCCCTGGACCGGCTCGGCCGGGCCGGTTTCGTCGCCACCGGGACAAGGCGCCGCTTCGCCGCCGAACTGATCGACCGCCTCGGCATCCACACCGAGGGCCCCGACCAGGCCGTGTCCGACCTGTCCGGCGGCAACGCCCAGAAGGTGGTCATGGCCCGCGCCCTCGCCACCGACCCGCGCCTGCTGGTGCTGATCAACCCCACGGCCGGCGTCGATGTGAAGTCCAAGGAGTCACTGCTCGCGCGCATGGACAGCGCCCGCGACGACGGCACCGCCGTCCTCGTCGTCTCCGACGAACTCGACGACCTGCGCCGCTGCGACCGCGTCCTCGTCCTCTTCCACGGCCGTGTCGTCGCCGAGCACCCGGCCGGCTGGCGCGACCACGAGCTGATCGCCTCCATCGAGGGAGTTGACCATGGCTGACACCCGGGCCGCCACGCCGCTCGCGCCCACGAAGACCCCGGACACCCAGTCGGCCAGGACCGTATTGCTGCGCCGGGCCCGCGAACTCGCCCTGGTACCCGCACTGTTGCTGCTCATGGTGCTCGGCGCGGCGGTCAACGACTCGTTCCTCACCGAGCGGAACCTGATCTCGATCCTCGGCGCCTCCGCCGCGCTCGCGCTGGTCGTCCTCGCCGAGTCCCTCGTGCTGATCACCGGCAGGTTCGACCTGTCCCTGGAGTCGGTGGTCGGCATCGCACCCGCGATCGGCGCCCTGCTGGTGCTGCCCGCGAGCCAGTCCGGGTGGGGCACCGGCTTCCCGGCCGCGCTCGCCCTGCTCGCGATCCCCGCGGCCGGCGCGGCCATCGGCGCCTTCAACGGCGTCCTCGTCGTGAAGTTCCGGCTCAACGCCTTCATCGTCACCCTCGCGATGCTCATCGTCCTGCGCGGCCTGCTGGTCGGCGCCACCAAGGGAAAGACGCTGTTCGGCATGCCCGACAGCTTCTACTCCCTGGCCACCACCACCTTCCTGAACGTCCCGCTGTCGGTGTGGCTCGCCGCGGTCGCCTTCGCGGTCGCCGGATTCGTGCTGAAGTACCACCGCACCGGCCGCGCCCTGTACGCGATCGGCGGCAACGCGGACGCCGCCCGCGCGGCCGGCGTCCGCGTGGACCGGGTCATGCTCGGCGTGTACGTCGTCGCGGGCGTGCTCGCCTCCGTCGGCGGCCTGCTGCAGACCGGCTACGTCGGCGCGATCAGCGCCAACCAGGGCCAGAACATGATCTTCACCGTGTTCGCGGCCGCGGTGATCGGCGGCATCAGCCTGGACGGCGGCAAGGGCACCATGTCCGGCGCCCTGACCGGGGTCCTCCTCCTGGGCGTCGTACAGAACCTGCTCACCCTCGCCCAGGTCCCCTCGTTCTGGATCCAGGCCATCTACGGCGGGATCATCCTCGTCGCCCTCGTGATCGCGCGCGTGACGACGGGCCGCGCCCAGGACTGACGCCCACTCAATTCACCGTCGCCGAAAGGACTTCTGTGCCCCAGGCCCCCGCCCGCGTCACCGCGGTCGACACCCACGACATCCGCTTCCCCACCTCGCGCGAGCTGGACGGCTCCGACGCGATGAACCCGGACCCCGACTACTCGGCGGCCTACGTCGTGCTGCGCACCGACGCCGCCGACGGGCACGAGGGACACGGGTTCGCCTTCACCATCGGGCGGGGCAACGACGTCCAGGTCGCCGCGATCGACGCGCTGCGGGACCATGTGCTCGGCCGTGACGTGGCGCAGCTGTGTGCCGATCCCGGCTCGCTGTTGCGGGACCTGATCGGCGACAGCCAGCTGCGCTGGCTCGGTCCCGAGAAGGGCGTGATGCACATGGCGGTCGGAGCCGTCGTCAACGCCGTCTGGGACCTCGCCGCCCGACGGGCCGGCAAACCGCTGTGGCAGCTGCTCGCCGACGCCGAACCCGAGTGGCTGGTCGGGCAGATCGACTTCCGGTACATCGCGGACGCGCTCACCCCGGAAGAGGCCCTGGACCTGCTCAGGCACGGGAGAGCAGGCGCCGGGGAGCGCCGCGCGCGGCTGCTGGAGCGTGGCTACCCCGCCTACACCACCTCCCCGGGCTGGCTCGGCTACGACGACGACAAGCTCGGCCGGCTCGCCGCGCAGGCCGTCGCCGACGGCTTCACGCAGATCAAGCTGAAGGTCGGCGCCGACCTCGACGACGACATCCGGCGCTGCCGGGTCGCCCGCGCGGTCCTCGGACCGGACGTCCGGCTCGCCGTCGACGCCAACCAGCGCTGGAACGTGGACGAGGCGATCCGCTGGACCAAGGCCCTCACCGAGTTCGGCCCGTACTGGATCGAGGAGCCCACCAGCCCCGACGACGTCCTCGGCCATGCCACGATCCGCCGCGCCGTCGCTCCGGTGAAGGTCGCCACCGGCGAACACGTGCACAACCGGATCGTGTTCAAGCAGCTGCTCCAGGCGGACGCCCTCGACATCGTCCAGATCGACGCGGCCCGCGTCGCCGGTGTCAACGAGAACCTCGCCATCCTGCTGCTCGCCGCCAGGTTCGGCGTCCCGGTCTGCCCGCACGCGGGCGGGGTCGGCCTGTGCGAACTCGTCCAGCATCTGTCGATGTTCGACTACCTGGCGGTCTCCGGCACCACCGAGGACCGGGTCATCGAGTACGTCGACCACCTCCACGAGCACTTCGTCACCCCGGTCGTCATCCGCGACGGCCACTACACCGCGCCCACCGCGCCCGGCTTCTCCGCCGCCCTGCACCCGGAGGCCCTCGCGCGGTACACCTTCCCCGGCGGCACCTACTGGGCCGCCGACCCCGCCACCCGGAAGGGACAGGCCGCATGAGCGACTTCGAGGGCCTCAGGGCCCTGGTCACCGGCGGCGCGTCCGGCATCGGCCGGGCCACCGCCGACCTCCTGGCCCACCGCGGCGCCCGGGTCGCCGTCCTCGACCGGGACACCACGGGCGTCGACAGGCCGCTCCTCGCCCACCGCGCCGACGTCACCGACGACGCCTCGGTCCGCGCGGCCGTCGAGCGCGCCGCCGGGGACCTGGGCGGCCTGGACGTGCTGGTCAACAACGCCGGGACCGGCGCCCAGGGCACCGTCGAGGACAACGACGACACCGAGTGGCGGCACGTCTTCGACGTCAACGTCCTCGGCATGGTCCGCACAGCCCGCGCCGCCCTCCCGCACCTGCGCCGCTCGGACCACGCCGTGATCGTCAACACCTGCTCCATCGCCGCCACCGCCGGCCTGCCCCAGCGCGCCCTGTACAGCGCCACCAAGGGCGCCGTGTACTCCCTGACCCTCGCCATGGCCGCCGACCACGTCCGCGAGGGCATCCGCGTCAACTGCGTGAACCCCGGTACGGTGGACACCCCGTGGATCGGCCGGCTGCTGGACGCGGCTCCCGACCCGGCCGCCGAACGCGCCGCCCTGGCGGCCCGCCAGCCCACCGGACGCCTGGTCTCCGCCGCCGAAGTGGCGGGCGCCATCGCCTACCTGGCCAGCCCCCTGTCCGGCGCCACCACCGGTACCGCCCTCGCCGTCGACGGCGGCATGCAGGGTCTGAGGCTCAGGCCGGTGGGCCGGTGAGGAGGCTCGGCCGCAGCGGCGTCGAGGTCACCCCGCTCGGCTTCGGCGCCGCCGCCCTCGGCAACCTCTACACCCCGCTGGACGACGAGCAGGCCCACGACGCCGTGAGCGCCGCCTGGCAGCGCGGCATCCGGTACTTCGACACGGCCCCGCACTACGGCCTCGGCCTGTCCGAACGCCGGCTCGGCGCGGCCCTGCGGGCCTACGACCGCGCCCACTACACGGTGTCCACCAAGGTCGGCCGCCGCCTCGAACCCGCCGACGGCACGGGCGACGACCTCGCCCACGGTTTCGCCGTACCCGCCACCCACCGCCGCGTCTGGGACTTCACCGCCGACGGTGTCCGCCGCACCCTGGAGGCGAGCCTGGAGCGCCTCGGCCTGGACCGGGTCGACGTCGTGTACCTGCACGATCCCGACGACCACGCCGAGCAGGCGTTCCGCGAGGGCTACCCGGCCCTGGAGAAACTGCGCGCCGAAGGCGTCGTCGGCGCGATCGGCGCCGGCATGAACCAGACCGGGATGCTCAGCCGGTTCGTCCGCGACACCGACGTGGACGTGGTCCTGTGCGCGGGCCGCCACACCCTGCTCGACCAGAGCGCCGGGACCGAACTGCTGCCCACGGCCGCCGGGCACGGGGTGTCGGTGGTCGTCGGCGGTGTCTTCAACTCGGGCCTGCTGGCGGACCCGGGCCCCGGGTCGGCGTACGACTACACCCGGGCGCCACAGGAGGTGCTGAACCGCGCCCTGCGCATGAAGGCGGTCGCCGAACGGCACGGCATCACCCTGCGCGCCGCCGCACTGGCCTTCTCCGCCGCCCACCCGGCTGTCGCCTGCGTCCTGCCCGGGCCCCGTTCCGCTGCCGAAGTCCACGACTGCGCAGAGCAGTTCGCGGCCCCGGTTCCGCCGCAGTTCTGGCAGGCGCTGCGGGAGTCCGGACTGCTGCCCCGACAGGAGGGCCCCGTATGAGAATCGCCCTGCACACCAAGGTCCGCGCCGACCGGATCGCCGCGTACGACGCGGCCCACCGCGAGGTCCCGAAGGAACTCACCGAGGCCATCCGCGCCGCCGGCGCCACTTCATGGACCATCTGGCGCAGCGGCACCGAGCTGTTCCACCTCCTCGAATGCGAGGACTACGCCCGCCTCCTCGCCGAACTGGAGCAGCTGCCGGTCAACGTGGCCTGGCAGGCCCGCATGGCCGAACTGCTCGACGTGGTGCACGACTACTCCGGAGGCGGCACCGACGCCGGGCTGCCCGTCGTCTGGGAGCTGCCGTGACCGTCGACGCCCACCACCACGTCTGGGACCTCTCGGTACGGGACCAGTACTGGATCCCCGCACACAGCCCGCTCAGACGCGACTTCACCCTCGAAGACCTCGAACCGCAGGCCCGCGCGGCCGGAGTGGACCGTACGGTCCTCGTCCAGACGGTCACCGTCCCGGAGGAGACCCCGGAGTTCCTGGCCCTGGCGGCCGGGCACGACCTGGTCGCGGGCGTCGTGGGCTGGACCGACCTCACCCGCCCGGACGTGGCCGACGAACTGGCCCGGCTATGCGAACTCCCCGGCGGAGCCTTCCTGAAGGGCATCCGGCACCAGGTCCAGAGCGAGCCGGACCCGCAGTGGCTGCTGCGGAAGGACGTACGGCGAGGGCTCGCGGCCGTGGCGGCGGCGGGACTGGTCTACGACCTGGTCGTCCTGCCCCACCAGCTCCCGGCCTGCGCCGAGGCCGCCGCGTCTCTTCCTCAACTGACCTTTGCCCTGGACCACTTGGGCAAGCCGCCGATCGCCTCGCGGGAACACGAACCCTGGGCGTCCGGCCTGCGCGCACTCGCCGCCCTCCCCAACACCGTCGCCAAACTCTCCGGCCTGGTCACGGAGGCCGACCCCGCCGCCTGGACCCTCGCCGACCTGCGGCCGTACACGGACACGGCCCTGGAGGCCTTCGGCCCCGACCGCCTGATGTACGGCTCCGACTGGCCGGTGTGCACACTGACGGCCACCTACAGCGAAGTGCATGCCGCCGCAGCCGAGTCGACCGCCGGCCTCGGCGAGACGGAACGCCACGCTCTCTTCGAGGGCACCGCCACCGCCGTCTATGGTCTGTGAGGTCACAATGGCCACATGACCGATCATCAGGCTCACACGTCCCTCCGTCCGTTGCTGCGCCGTCCCGAGGACGGGGAACTCATCGACGTCGCCGGTGTCGCGCACTTCTTCCGGCTCACCGGCGAACACACGGGCGGGCACTTCGCCTTCGAGGAGTTCAGCCTCGCCCCCGGCACCATCGGCGCCAGGCCACACGTGCACGACGGGCACGACGAGTACTTCTACGTCCTGGAGGGCGAGTTGACGCTCCACACCGGCGACGGCGAGGTGACGGCCGGCCCCGGACACCTGCTCGCCGCCACCCGTGGCACCCCGCACGGTTTCCGCAACGCCGGCCCGGTCCCGGCACGCGCACTGTGTCTCTACACCCCGGCCGGCTACGAGAACTACTTCCGCGACGTGCACGCCGCCGTGAGCGCCGGGGCCGAGGCGACCGACGAACTGCTGGCCGAGTTCCGCAGCCGCTATCGCACCCGGTCACACTGACGCTCACGACTGCCGGGCCACCGCCGCCAGCCGCGTCGGTGGCAGGTACTCGCGCACATACGTCCGCTCCCAGCACGCGCCCGACTCCCGCAGCTCGCGCCAGGTGGTGTAGCGGTAGCGGAAGAGGCGGGCCCGGACGTAGCGGGGCGGGGTGTCCGGCGGGAAGGGGGAGCGGCGCAGCAGGCGCAGGGTGTCGCGGTCGTTCTCCAGCAGGCGTTCCACCAGAGCGCCGAACCAGTCGCCGGCATAGCCCGGGGACAGCGCCGCGAACCACATCAGCCAGTCCAGGCGCAGATGGTACGGGGCGAACTGGCGCGGCCAGTGCCGGGTGTCCCCGGGCTTGCCCCGGAACTCGTACTCCCGCCAGTCCGAGTCCTCGCGCGGTACGGCGTCCAGCGTGCCCTCGACCACCACCTCGTAGCGGACCCGGCCGACACTGCCGAACGCGCCGTAGGTGTTCACCAGGTGCAGCGGGTCGAAGGAGCGGTTCATGACCTGGCGGCGGGAGATCATGTTGACCACCGGGTGATAGCTCAGGAAGAGCAGCAGCGCGGCGACCGCGAGCACCAGCACCTCGTACCACAGCGGCGCCGACGGCACGGAGGGGGCGGACCCGGGAATCCGCAGCGCGGACAGGGCCAGCACGATGGTGATCCAGTTCAGCCAGGAGAAGTTGCCGGACAGCACCAGCCACAGCTGGGTGACGATCATCAGGGCGGCGGCGGCCGAGGCGATCGGCTGCGGGGTGAACAGCAGCACCGGCACGCCCAGTTGGGTGACGTGGTTCGCGGCCACCTCCACCCGGTGCACCCGCTTCGGCAGGTGGTGGAAGAACCAGCTCAGCGGGCCCGGCATCGGCTGGGTCTCGTGGTGGTAGTCCAGGCAGGTCAGCTTCCGCCAGCACGCGTCGCCCCGCATCTTGATCAGCCCGGCGCCGAACTCCACCCGGAACAGGATCCAGCGCAGCAGGAACAGCACCACGACCGGGGGCGCCACCTCGCCGTTGCCCAGGAACGCGGCCAGGAACCCCGTCTCCAGCAGCAGTGACTCCCAGCCGAACGCGTACCAGGTCTGGCCCACGTTGACGATCGACAGATACAGCGCCCACGGCACCAGCCACAGCAGGATCCCGGCCCACAGCGGCAGCAGCGAGTCCGCGCCGGTGAGCAGGGCCGCCGACACCGCGGCGCCGCTCCAGGCGCAGCCCGCGAAGAAGCCGTCGGAGTAGTGCAGGTGGAACAGGCTCGGGGCCCGTTTGAAGGGGATCCGGGCCACGAAGCGGGGGATCGGCAGCATGCCGCGTTCGCCCAGCAGGGCGCGGAACTGCAGCGCGGCGGTCAGGAACGCGACCAGGTACACGGCGGCCAGGGCCCGCTGGAAGACCAGCCGGCTCAGCCAGTAGCCGTCAGCGGTGAACCAGTTCACGACCGTGCGCACCCTTCGTCGCGGCTACACCGCCGGTGTCGCCCTCATCATGACCTTCCCCGAGTTGCCAGCCAAGCGGGCGCGATGCACACGAGGGGCGGAAGTCACCCACAGTGATGCGGAGTCTACGGTGCGGATGCCCCCGGGTTCGTCGCCACCGCACCGGGCCAGTACGGCGGCACCGCGGGCGTCGCCGGCCGTGGCGCCGGGCGGCAGCCCGGTACCTGAAGGCGGGCCCGGCCCGGAGTCCCCCCCGCGAGCGGCCTGCCCCGCTGCGCTCCGGCGCCCGTGACAGCGCCCAGTCCGCCACCGGATCACACCGCGGGCACCGTACCGCCGTACGGCGCCTGCCCCGTCCGCCGGGGGAGCGGGCCGGGATCCTCGCCGGCCGCGACCGCCAGTCCGCCGGCAGCCCTCCCCCGACGGCACCGGACCCGTTCGCCGGGGGGACCAACTCGCCCCCGGTACGACCGTCCCGTCCGACGCCCTCCCCGGCCCGCTGTTCGATACCGGCCCGCTCGACGATGCCGGCCCGCCGGGCTTCTCCGACCTGCCCGGCACCCCCGCGGACCTCCCCCGACGGCCGAGCCCGCCCGCACCCGTCGCGCCCCCCGGAACCCAGCGGACGATCAGGTCGAAGAATCGCACGAATCCTGGCAAGGTGGCCCCATGGCAGAGCGGGGAGCGAGTGCCGTGTCACTGTCCGAGGACTGGCCCGCCCACCCGGATCCGATCCTGGCCCTCAACCGCATGGGCACGTTCGACTGGGACCTGGTCACGGGTCTGTTCCACATGGACGCCCAGGCGTACGAGGTGTTCGACCTGCTGCCCGAGGAGTACGACGGGCGCCCCGAGTCGCTGGCCGTCCGGGTGCCGCCGCCCGAGGCGGCCCGGCTGGACGCGGCGGTGGCGCGGGCCATCAAGGAGGGCAGCGAGAACTACGGGGCCTACTTCCGCATCCGCCGCCGTGACGGCACCCCGCGCTGGACCCACACCCAGGGCTACATCCGCCGCGACGACACCGGCCGCCCGCGCCGGGTCGTCGGCATCGTCCGCGACGCCACCGAGGAACTCGCCGAGAGCGCGGAGCGCAGTCTGCGGGCCGCCCAGGACGAGGCGTTCCGCCAGCAGACGAACGTCGTCCAGGCCGTCTCGGCCGCCCTCGCCCACGCCCGCAGCGTCCACGACGTCATCGACGCCCTCAAGAGCACCCACGGCATCCGTCACCTCGGCGCGGCCAGCCTGGTGATGGGGCTGGTGGAAGCCGGGCGCATCCTGCTCGTCGCCGAGGGGCCCGCCGGTGCCTCCGTCCCCGGCACCCAGATCACCCGGATCGACGAGCCGTACCCGATGAGCGAGGTCGTCCGCACGCTCCTGCCGCGGTTCATCGAGTCCCCGGAGGAGTTCGCCCAGGGCTACCCGATCCTGTGGCCGCACCTCACCGACCTGCACGTCACCTCGGCCGCCTATCTGCCGCTGATCGCCCAGGCCCGCCCGATCGGCGCGATGGGGCTGCTCTACAGCGACCGGCGCGGCTTCTCCACCGAGGAACGCGCCGTCCTGGTCGCGCTCGGCTCCAGCATCGCGCAGAGCCTGCAGCGGGCCATGCTCTACGAGCAGGAGAAGGACGTCGCCGAGGGCCTCCAGCAGGCCATGCTGCCCCGCACCATCCCCAGCGTCCGCGGCGCCGACATAGCCGTCCGCTACCGCGCCGGCACCGCCGCGGGCACCCTCGGCCGGGACATCGGCGGGGACTGGTACGACCTGATCCCGCTGCCCGGCGGCCGGGTCGGGGCGGTCATCGGCGACGTACAGGGCCACGACACGCACGCCGCGGCCGTCATGGGCCAGCTGCGGATCGTGCTGCGCGCCTACGCCGCCGAGGGACACCCGCCGGCCACCGTGATGGCCCGTGCCTCGGTCTTCCTCCACGAACTCGACACCGACCGCTTCGCCACCTGCCTGTACGCCGAGGCCGACCTGTCCACCGGCGTCATGCAGGCGGTCCGCGCCGGGCACATCGACCCGCTGATCCGGCAGCTCGACGGGACCTGCCGCCGGGTCCCGGTCGAGGGCGGGCTGCCGCTCGGTCTGTCCGCCGAGTTCGGCCGCCTCGAGTACCCCGTCTCCACCCTCGAACTCGACCCCGGCCACACCCTGCTGCTGTGTACCGACGGGCTCGTCGAACAGCCCGGCGCCGACCTCGACGACGGCATGCGCCGCCTGACGGCACTGGTCGCGGACGGCCCCGAGGACGTGCGGGCGCTCGCCGACCGGCTGATCCAGCTGGCCGAGGAGCGCGGCGGCGACGACGACGTGGCGCTGCTCCTGCTGCGCCGGCGTGTCCCGGAGGCCCCGCGGGCGGGCGGCCGGCTCCAGCAGCATGTGGCCCCCGGCGATCCGGAGGCGCTGACCCAGGCCCGGCATCTGATCCGGGCCGCGGTCCGCTCCTGGGGACACCGTGACCGCGCCGACGAGATCGAGCTGGTCGCCGACGAACTGATCACCAACGCGCTGATGCACACCGAGGGCTCCGCGATCGTGACGCTGCGGGCACTCGGCGACGGGGTCCGCAGGCTGCGCATCGAGGTCGAGGACTCCTCCAGTGCCCTGCCGCGCCGCCGTGAGGCGGGGGAGGAGGGCGTCTCCGGCCGGGGCCTGCTCCTCGTGGAAAGCCTCGCCGACGAGTGGGGCGTGGAGGCACGCGGCGGCGGCAAGGCGGTGTGGTGCGAGTTCCGGCGCAGTGCCTGAGCGGCGTTGTCCGTACCGGATGGCACTCTGGACGTATGCCGGAACTGCCCGAGGTAGAAGCGCTCAGGGACTTCCTCACCGAGCACCTGGTCGGCCGCCGGGTGGCGCGGGTGCTGCCGGTCGCCGTCAGCGTCCTGAAGACGTACGACCCTCCGGTCACCGCACTCGAGGGTGGTGAGGTGACGGCCGTGCGCCGGTACGGCAAGTTCCTGGACCTGGCCGCGGACAGCGGCCTGCACCTGGTGACCCACCTGGCCCGGGCCGGCTGGCTGCAGTGGAAGGACCGGCTGCCGGACGGCCCGCCCAGGCCGGGCAAGGGCCCCCTCGCGCTGCGCGTGGCGCTGGAGACCGGCGAGGGATTCGACCTCACCGAGGCCGGCACCCAGAAACGCCTCGCGGTGTACGTCGTCCGTGATCCGCAGCAGGTCGAGGGCATCGCCCGGCTCGGCCCCGATCCGCTGGCCGCCGACTTCGACGAGGACCGCTTCGCCGCTCTGCTGGCGGACGAGAGACGTCAGCTGAAGGGCGCCCTGCGCGACCAGTCCCTGATCGCGGGCGTCGGCAACGCCTACAGCGACGAGATCCTGCACGCGGCGAAGATGTCCCCGTTCAAGCTGGCGGCCTCCCTGACCCCCGAGGAGACCCGACGCCTCTACGAGGCGCTGCGCGGCACGCTCACCGAGGCGGTCGAGCGCTCCCGGGGCATGGCCGCCGGACGGCTGAAGGCCGAGAAGAAGAGCGGACTGCGCGTCCACGGCCGCACCGGCGAGGCGTGCCCGGTGTGCGGTGACACCATCCGTGACGTCTCCTTCAGCGACTCCTCGCTGCAGTACTGCCCCACCTGCCAGACGGGCGGCAAGCCCCTGGCGGACCGCAGACTGTCCCGGCTCCTGAAATGAGTGCCGCGGGTGTCCCCGAGGCGACCGTGACGAACGTGACTACGGTGCCTGGACGGACACCAGAGGCTGTCCGTCCTCGGTGCGCACGTCGTAGCGGGCGATCTGGTCGGGGTGCATCGTGGAGGCCCCGAGCGCGGTGAAGGTGCCGGTGTCGTGGCCGGGCTCCATCCAGGTGCCGGCGACCTGCTCGGTGCCGTCGCGGCCCACGACGACGAGCCGGCAGGCATGGGGGCCGGTGCCGTCCTTCACCCGCAGCAGCAGCCGGCTGCCCGTGTCCCCGTCGTCGGCCGTGACCTCGGCCCACACCCCGGTTCTCGGATCGGTCGCCGCGGTGACGTGGGCGGCCGGCGCCTCGTGCCCGGCGAAGGCCGTGATCCCCGAACCGGCCACCGCCAGCACCACGGAGGCGGCCAGGCCGTACAGAAAGCGCCGGCGGTGCGCCCGCCGCCGGTGGGCGACCTCGCCGAGCAGCCGGTCGAGCAGCCGGGGACCGGGCTGTGTCATGGGGTGCACAAAGCGCGGCGTGGCCCGGCGGTAGAGCATCAACTGCCGTGTGGCCGGACCGAATTCGGTCATCTGTGCCGCGCACTGAGGGCACTCCATGAGGTGGTCCTCGAAGCGGAATGCCTCCGCCTCGTTCAGCACGCCGAGCGCGTACGCGCCGACGTCGCGATGCCTTTCCAGGGACCTCATGCCGAATCCTCGTGCCGATGGGTGGGGGTGGGGTTACTCCGTGCACCCATCCGTACGCAGCCGACAGTCGAATCACTCAAGCCATCCGCAGAATCCCGGACAGGAGATTCGGAGCCGCGCGGCCCGCGGATTGGTCCGATCGCGGAAAACTTCGCGGCGGCCCGGACCGGATGATCGCAACAGGGGGGTCAGAACAGATGGATCGCGAGGTGCCCGAGGGGCAGCCCGAGCCGCCAGGCCGGTGTCCACACCTTCGGCCCGTCGTCCTCGTCGGCCACCGCCCCGCCGCCCGGCACCGCGTCGAGGTCCGGCGCGAGCAGCTCGGTCTCCTCCAGCCAGCGCCAGGCGTCCGCCGCGAGGGCCAGGTCGGGAGACCGGGTGCCGGCGCGCTCGGCCCGCTCGGTCAGCTCGGCCATGCGCTCGCGCACCCAGTCCTGCCACGGCTGGTCGTAGGCGGTCAGTGAGAGCCAGTTCTCCAGCTGGGAGATCACCCGGATGCCGGACAGCTCCCCGTCGGTGTCGGACAGGAAGACGGTGAGCGCCAGCGCGTCCCGGCCGGCCCGGAACTCGAAGGACGTCGGCGGCATCAGGTCGCCGGTGCGCAGCAGTTCGTCGGCGATGTACTCGGCGTACAACCAGGCCATGGGGACGGCCAGTTCACCGCCGTCGGTGCCGTCGGTGCTCTCGTGCCCTCTGTGCAGCATCCCTTCCCGCCCTTCCTCCGGTGCGTGCGCGTCGCCGGAGCCCGTCGGGCCGCAGCCCGCCGCCCGGAAACGCGGATGAGGACAGCCCATTGCCCGAACGGGGGCCACAGCAAGGCGCTTTACGAGAGCTTTGCTCTGTTGCCGGTTTCAGTGCAGGTCGGCCGCATAATCCGGAAGGACCCGGCGCAGCGCGCGCAGCGCGTAGTACGCGCGCGACTTCACGGTACCGGGTGGGACGCCCAGGGTCTGCGCCGCTTCCGCCACACTGGCCCCGAGGAAGTACACGAGTACCAGTACGTCACGGTGTTCCGGCGTGAGTGTCTTCACAGCCCGGCGGACATCGAGCGTCGCGGCGGCCCGCTCGGCGGGATCGGCGGTCACCCGTGCGTTCTCCGGGACCTCGGCGCCGGTCTCCGGGGGCCGCGCCTGCCGGGCCCGCCGGGCGTCGATCGCGAGCCGCCGGGCGACCGTCAGCAGCCAGGGCCGTACGGAGTCGAAGTCCGCGGCGTGCAGCGCCTCCGGGTGCTGCCAGGCGCGCACCAGGGTCTCCTGGGCGAGATCCTCGGCCCGCTGCCGGTCGCCGTCGCACAGCCTGAGCAGCAGGGCGAAGAGCGGGCCGCCGTGCTCGCGCTTCAGCGCGGCCAGTTCGTGCTCGGCGGTCGTCGCCCTGGGGGTCGGTGCCGCCGTCCCGCGGATGAGTGAGGTTCCGGCCGTCATGGCCGTATGGCAGCACAGGACACGGCCCGGGGACAGGGTGCGCGCACGGCTCTGCGACGGACGGTCGATCGCGTCGGCGAACGGTCGGACGAACGGTCCGGCACAGCACCGAACGGGCTAATGACAGCGCTTGGGTCGTTTATCCGGCGAGCCAGATTCGTACCCATATGCCCGACACGGCATTGTCGGTAAATACGACATTCCAGGGGTGAGCTGATGTTCGGACGCAGACAACAGGTGGCCCTGGCGATCACCGCCGTCCTGGCGGTCGCGGCCGCCTGCCAGAACCATGACCGGCAGGAGGCCGCGGGCGCGGGCCCGTCCGGGGCCGCCGCCGGCTTCACCCTCGTCGCCTCCGGTGACGTCCTGCCGCACACGTCGGTCCTGGACCGGGCGGCCCACGACTCCGGCGACGACGGCTTCGACTTCCGGCCCATGCTCTCGGGCGTCGAACCGGTCGTCTCCCGCGCCGACCTGGCGCTGTGTCACATGGAGACCGTCTACGGCGCCGAGGGCGAGTACTCCGGCTACCCCGCCTTCAGGACACCGCCGCAGATCGCCCAGGGCCTCGCCGCCACCGGCTACGACGGCTGTTCCACCGCCTCCAACCACTCCCTGGACGACGGCGCCGACGGTATCCGCCGCACCCTGGACGCCATGGACGAGGCCGGCCTCCGGCACGCCGGCACCGCCCGCTCCGAGGACGAGGCCCGCTCGGTCACGCTCCTCAAGGCCGGGCCGGCCAAGGTCGCCCACCTGGCGTACACCTTCGGCACCAACGGCATCCCGCTGCCCGCCGGCCGGTCCTGGGCCGTGAACCTCATCGACGAGCAGCGGATGATCGCCGACGCCCGCGCCGCCCGGCAGGCCGGCGCCGACGTGGTCGTCCTCTCCGTGCACTGGGGCACGGAATGGCAGGACGCACCGGACCGGCTGCAGCTCGCGCTCGCCCGCCGGCTCACCGCCTCCACCACCGGCGGCCGGCCGGACATCGACCTGATCCTCGGCACCCACGCCCACGTCCCGCAGGCGTACGAGAAGGTCAACGGCACCTGGGTGATCTACGGCATGGGCCAGCAGATCGCCGGCGAGATGTACAACGGCAAGGGCGCCCGGGACCCGCGCGGCAACGAGTCCACGATCGGCCGGTTCACCTTCGCCCCGCCCGCCCGAGAGGGCACCCGCTGGCAGGTCACCAAGGCCGAGTTCATCCCGCAGCTGTACGACCTCACCACCGGCCGCGTACTGGACCTCAACCGGGCCGTCGCCGACGGCACCGAGCCGGCCGGGGTGCGCGACCGCATCCGGGACGTGGTGCTCAGCCGCGGAGCCGCCAAGGACGGCCTGGTCATGGGGGAGTGATCAGCCGGTGCTCACCCGGCGGGCTGGTGCGGGGCCAGCGCCGAACGCCGGTAGGAGTAGCCGAAGTAGACCACGCAGCCGATCACGAACCACACCGCGAACCGCACCCAGGTCTGCCACTGCAGGAACGTGATCAGCCAGACCGAGAACACCACGCCCAGCGCGGGCACCACCGGCATCCCGGGCGTACGGAAGGCGCGCGGCAGCTCCGGCTGCCGGTAGCGCAGCACGATCACCGCCGTGCACACCACCACGAACGCCAGCAGGATGCCGATGTTGGTCAGCTCGGCGGCCTCCGCGATCGGCGTGAACCCGGCGATGAGGGCCGACGCCACCCCGACGATCCACGTCACGCGCGTCGGCACGTGCCGCGTGGGGTGCGTCTTCGCGAACCACCGCGGCAGCAGCCCGTCGCGGGACATCGAGAACCACACCCGGGTCACACCGAGCATGAACGTGAACATCACGGTGAGGATGCCGATGATCGCGCCGACCGCGATCACGTCCGCGAGCGAGCTCAGGCCCACCGACTTGAACGCGGTCGAGAAGCCGCTCCTCTTGTCGATGTGCTTGTAGTTCTGCATGCCGGTCAGCACCAGACAGGCCAGCACGTACAGCACCATGGAGACCGCCAGCGAGTAGATGATCGCCTTGGGCATGTGGCGCTGGGCGTCCTTGGACTCCTCGGCGGCCGTCGACATGGCGTCGTAGCCGAAGACCGCGAAGAACACCGTGGCCGCACCGGTGAACGCCCCGCCGATCCCGTAGGGGAAGAACGGGTGGTAGTTCGCGGTGGTGATGTGGAAGAAGCCGACCGCGATCACCACCAGCACGACCAGGACCTTGATCGCCACCACGAATGTGTCGACGCGGGCCGCGCTGCGGATGCCCAGGTTGAGCAGCCACGCGATGAACAGGCACAGCACGGCCGCGAACAGATCGAACCGGTGCCCCGCGCCGGTCCCGGGCGCGCCCAGCATCCACGCCGGGAGATGGGCGCCCATGTCACTGATGAGGAAGCTGAAGTAGCCCGAGATGCCGATCGCCACCACCGCCACGATCGCGGTGTACTCCAGCAGCAGGTCCCAGCCGATGAACCAGCCCGCGAACTCGCCGAGCACGGCGTAGCCGTAGGTGTACGCCGATCCCGCCTTCGGGATCAGCCCGGCGAACTCGGCGTACGACAGCGCCGCACAGGCGCTCGCCACACCGGCGATCAGGAACGCCACCAGCACCGCGGGCCCGGCCGTGCCGTTGGCCACCGTGCCGGCCAGCGTGAAGATGCCGGCGCCGATGATGCCGCCGACCCCGATCGCGGTGAGCTGCCACAGCCCGAGCGTCCGGTCCAGCGGGGCGCCCTCGCCGACTTCGGTCTCCTCGATGTGCTCGATGGGTTTGCGGCGGAGAATCCCCTCACCCGCGCGGAGCCTGGCCATGTGCCTCACCTCTTCGCCGACGGCAACGGCTGACGGCGGATCATGATGGCTCAGGGACGCCCCGCAGGGAAGACGCCACGCACGGCCCGGGCCGGTGTCCGGATGCGGGAGGCGGCCGGGCCGGCCGCCGGGCGGCGAGACGGGCGCGCGGGGCGGCGATCGACGGACGTGTGCCGGCCGCGCTCCGGACCAGGGAGTGGGGGAGACCGGCGTCGGGTCGACGAGCGGGATACGCCGCGGATCACCCCCGGCCGGCCGCACCAGCCGGATCCGCTCGGCGGCGGCGGAGGCGGCGTGCGGGGCGCAGTCCGCGACCGCGCCGAGCGGCGGCTCCCTGCGCGAGCCGGGGCCGACCGAGCCGATGGCCGGTCCGAACCCGGCGGCGAGGGCCATGCGGCAGGCGGCCCACTCGGCGCCCTGAAGCTGCCCCGCCATTCCGATTCCGGGGCCGGCCGGCGCGCGTGCCGCGGCCCACAAGCCCACACGGCGGCCACTCGCACAGCAGCGCGAGTCCAGGGCCCGCGTCCCGCGGCCTGCGCGCCCGGCGGCCCACATGACCTTCGACGCGGCCTCCGCCGCTTCCCCGAAAGAAACTACGCCACCCGCGCTGCCGGCCACCCCGCTGCTGCGGCGCCCTACGGCACGACCGTCACCGGCCAGCGCCCCGCCTTCACCAGCCGCACCGCCACCGAGCCGATGATCCGGTGGCCGGCCTGCTCCGAGGCGCCCACGACCACCGCGTCCGCCTTCAGCTCGTCGGCCGCCTTCACCAGCCCGCTGTAGGGATCGCCGCGGAAGGTGTGGAACTCCCAGCGCACCTCGAATATCCCCCTGACCCGCTCGGCCGCCTCCCGGATCTGCTGGATCAGGTCCTCGGCGATCTCGTCGGTCGTCTCCGCCACCGGCGCCCCGAGCGCCGCTCCGGCCGCGAGCACCGGCTGCACGTACACCACGGCCAGCAGCGCGTGCTGCCGCCGTGCGAGCCCGCCCGCGTACGCCGCCGCGCGCAGCGAGGAATCGGAGCCGTCCACCCCGACCACGATGACCTTCGGCCCGTCGGTACCCCGCTCGAACCGGTGCGGGGGTGTGTGCCGCTCGTGCTGTTCCGTCACGCTGCGAGGCTATCGGAACGACCGGTTCCCGCTGGGCCACGGGGCTGCTGCGGGAGCTGTACCGTGCCGCCCGGGCACGGATGCGCCTCGTGCGCGGTGTCGCAGCTGTGCGGTGCCGGCCCGGGCACCCTCGCGCCGTGCGCGGCCCCGCGGCACTTCCCCGGCCCCGTCGCGACGCCTGCGGTGCCGGGCCCCGGATCCCTCTCGACGGGCGAGCCGCGCGCCCCCTTCCTACAGTCGGAACCATGACCGCCAGCGCGGAGCCCCTCGCACCAAGGGACCCCACGGCCCCGGTACGCCCGCCCGCCGGCGGGCGCCTCGGCTGGGTGCCCGAGGCCTTCGGGACACTCTTCGCCGTGCTCGGCCTGCTGTGCGCCGTGCTCGCGCTCATCGAGCCGCTGCGCCGGCTGCTCCGCCCGGTCGCCCACGCCCTCGACCTGCTGCTGGTGCCCATCAGCGCCAACCTGGCCTACGCCGTCTTCCTGTTCCTGCTGGCCGCCGCCACCGCCGCCCGCAAGAAGGTCGCCTGGTGGCTGGTCGTCGTCTACCTCGGCCTGCTCGTCCTCACCGGCGTGCTCGGCGTGGCCCTCGGCATGTACGCCGAATCGCTGCCTTCCCTGGTCCTGTGCGCCCTGCTGCTGCTCCTGCTCGTCCTGGCCCGCGGGGAGTTCTACGCCGCCTCGCGCCGCGCCGCTCTGTGGCGGGCCCTCGGCGTGCTGCTGGCCGGGCTCGCCGTGGCGATCCTGCTCGGCTGGGGCCTGGTCCTGCTGTTCCCCGGCTCGCTGCCGGCGAGCCAGCACCTGGCCTGGGCGGCCGACCGGGTGTGCGGCGGACTGGTCTCGAACAGCTCCTTCGCCGGCCGCCCGCCCCGCAAGGTCACCTTTGTGCTCGGCCTGCTCGGCGCCCTCGCCCTGCTGAACGCCGCCGCCACGCTGTTCCGCTCCCAGCGCCTGGAAGCCGCCCTGCACGACGACGAGGAGGCCCGCATCCGGGCGCTGCTCAGGGCCTACGGCGACCGGGACTCCCTCGGCTACTTCGCCACCCGCCGCGACAAGGCCGTCGTCTTCTCGCCCAGCGGCAAGGCCGCCGTCACCTACCGCGTCGAGGCCGGCGTCTGCCTCGCCAGCGGCGACCCGGTCGGCGATCCCGAGGCCTGGCCGCACGCCATCGCCGCCTGGCTGGACGTGGCCCGCCGCTACGCCTGGGCACCCGCCGTGATGGGCGCCTCCGAGGACGGCGCCCGTGCCTACGCCCGCGCCGGACTCGGCGCTCTCCAACTCGGTGACGAGGCGATCGTGCAGGTGGCCGCCTTCGATCTGAACGGCCGTGACATGCGGGTCACCCGGCAGGCCGTGCACCGGGTCCGCCGCACCGGCGCCACCTGCCGCATCCGCCGCCACGCCACCCTCACCGAACGGGAGATGGAGGAGATCGTCGACAAGGCCGACGCCTGGCGTGACACCGAGACCGAGCGCGGCTTCTCCATGGCCCTGGACCGGCTCGGCGACCCCGCCGACGGCGCCTGCCTGCTCGTGGAGGCCCTCGGTGACGACGGCCGGCTCCTCGCCCTGCTCTCCTTCGTCCCCTGGGGCCGCGACGGCATGTCCCTGGACCTGATGCGCCGTGACCGCGCCGCGCCCAACGGAGTCATGGAGTTCATGGTCGCCGAACTGTGCGCCGGCGCCCCCAAGCTGGGCGTGCACCGGATCTCGCTGAACTTCGCCGTCTTCCGGTCCGTCTTCGAGGAGGGCGCCCGTATCGGCGCCGGACCCGTCCTCAGGCTCTGGCGCCGCCTGCTGCTGTTCTTCTCCCGCTGGTGGCAGCTGGAGGCCCTGTACCGCTCCAACGCCAAATACCACCCCGAGTGGTACCCGCGGTTCATCTGCTACGGCGAGACCGCCTCCCTCGCCCGCATCGGGGTCGCCTCGGGCATCGCCGAAGGCTTCGTCTCCGTACCGTCGTTGCGCAAACTCTGGGGGAAGGGGCACCCGAAGACCGGGCAGCGGCCCGCCACCACCCACGGGCTGCCGCCCCTGACGGCGCTCGGCCTCGACGGAGGGGACCAGGCCGGGTCCGCCGCCCCGGACGCGGGCCTGCCCGACCAGGTCCGCGTCCGGCACCACAAGCTCGACCGGCTGCGCGCGGCCGGCACCGACCCCTACCCGGTCGGCGTCCCCGCCCCCACCCACGCCCTCGCCGACGTGCCCCCCGGCGAGGACGTCACCGTGGCCGGACGGCTCATGCTGGTCCGGGACTTCGGCGGCATCGTGTTCGCCGTGCTGCGGGACTGGTCCGGCGACCACCAGATCGCTCTCACCCGCACCGCCTCCGGCACCGCCCTCGACCGTTTCACCGCCGGCACCGACATCGGCGACCACATCACCGCCACCGGCCGCGCCGGCCTCAGTGACAAGGGCGAACCCACCGTCTTCGTCACCTCCTGGCAGCTCACCGGCAAATGCCTGCGCCCGCTGCCCGACAAACGCCGCGGCCTCACCGACCCCGAGGCCCGGGTCCGCCGCCGCTACCTCGACCTCGCGACCAGTCCCGCCGCCCGCACCGTGATCCGGGCCCGCTCCGCCGCCGTGCAGGCGCTGCGCCAGGGCCTGCTGGACCGCGGCTACGTGGAGGTCGAGACCCCGATGCTCCAGCAGATCCACGGCGGCGCCAACGCCCGCCCGTTCACCACCCACATCAACGCCTACGACCTCGACCTGTACCTGCGCATCGCCCCCGAGCTGTATCTGAAGCGGCTGTGCGTCGGCGGCCTGGAGAGGGTCTTCGAACTGGGCCGCACCTTCCGCAACGAGGGCGTCTCCTACAAGCACAACCCCGAGTTCACGATGCTGGAGGCCTACCAGGCCTACGCCGACTACGACGTGATGCTGGACCTCACCCGCGAGCTGATCCAGGGCGCGGCGACCGCCGCCTTCGGCTCCCCGGTGGCCCGCAGGGACGGGCAGGAGTACGACATCTCCGGGCCATGGCCGGTGAGGACGGTCTACGGCGCCCTCTCCGAGGTACTGGGCGAGGAGATCGGCCCCGGCTGCGAACTGCTGCGGCTGCACCGGCTGTGCGACCGTGCCGGGGTGCCGTACACCGCCGACGACGGGCCAGGGGACATCGTCCTGGAGATGTACGAGCGGCTCGTCGAGGAGCGCACCCGACTGCCCACGTTCTACAAGGACTTCCCGACCGGCGTCTCCCCCCTGACCCGGCAGCACCGCACCGACCCGCGGCTCGCCGAGCGCTGGGACCTGGTCGCCTTCGGTACCGAACTCGGCACCGCCTACAGTGAGTTGACCGACCCGGTCGAACAGCGCAGGCGGCTCACCGAGCAGTCGCTGCTGGCCGCCGGCGGTGACCCGGAGGCCATGGAGCTGGACGAGGACTTCCTGCAGGCCCTCGAGTACGCGATGCCCCCGACCGGCGGCCTCGGCATCGGCGTGGACCGGCTGGTGATGTTCCTCACCGGCCTCACGATCCGGGAGACCCTGCCGTTCCCGCTGGTGCGCCGCCGCTGACGCCCGGGCCCGGGGCGGTCGTCCGGTCGGCGCCCCGGGGCAGGGTGAGCAGCGCGACCGCCGCGGCGGTCAGACAGAGCGCCGTACCGAGCGCGAAGCGGTCGCGGACCCCGCCCGCGAGGAGCGCCCGGTACCGCGTGATCCCGTTGAGCGCCGCGGTCGTCGTGCCCCGCTCGGCGATGGTGACGATGCCGACGAACAGCGACGCGCCGAGCCCGGCGCCGAGCTGGCGGGACGCGTTCAGCCCCCGCGGCAGCGCACCGCTCCCGGACCGCGCGAAGCCCACCGGCAGTGCGAGCACACCGCAGCCGAAGGCGATCAGCAGCGGCGGCGGCAGCACGTCCGCGAAGTGGTACCCGACGCCCGTACGGCTGAGCAGGGCGGACTTGGCCGCCGCCACCCCGCAGGCGCGGCCACCGTGGCGCCGAGACCGACGCGGGAGGCGAGGCCGGGCAGCACCAGGCAGCCCGGTACGACCCCGGCGACGGCGGGCAGCAGAGTCCAGCCGATCTGCATCGGGGAGAGATCGCCGATGATCTGCAGCGCGCTGGTGAGGACGAGCACGGCACCGGACAGGACCGCCGTCAGCAGCGCCACCACCGTGTAGGCGCCGAACGCGGCCCGCTCCCGGTGCAGCCGGGCCGGCAGGCCTGGCACGCCCTCGCCCCGGCCCAACCAGCCCAGCCCGGACGGCACCAGCGCACCGGCCACGGCGATGACGATGACCGTGGTCGCGGACACGCTACGGTCCCCGAGCCAGTCGGCGAACCAGGCCAGCAGGCCCAGCGGCAGGACCGCCGGCGCGGCATTGCCCAGCCGGCGGCCCCGGGCCGCCGGCTCGGGCGCGGACTCGGCCAGCACCAGCGGAACCAGCAGCAGGAGCAGCCCCGCGGCGGCCTGCACTCAGAAGAGCGTCTTCTCCGTCTCGGAGGCGTCCAGCAGCATGGTGGCGGGCAGCAGCACCGCCGGGGTGGCACAGGCGACGACCGCGAAGTGCGCGTTCAGCGCCCGGTCCCGGTCCCGGCCCTCCGCATGCGTGGCATCGATCAGGGCCAGGGCGCCGGCCGTGATCGCCGCCGCCGCGATGTGCCCTGCACCGCCCGCGAGGCCATCAGCACCGTGGCGTCGGAGAACACCGCGGGCGCGGCGGCGCAGACGCCCGACAGCGCGAGCCCGCCCATCAGCACCCGGCGCTGTCCGAACGCCGCGCCGAGAGCCCCGGCGAACACCGGCAGCGCGGCTAAGCACACGCCGTACGCGGACAACAGCCAGGTCATCCCGGCGACGGTCAGCCCCCGGTCGCGAGCGAGCAGCGGCCAGCTCACCGCGAAGGCCGTCGTGTCGAAGACGACCAGGACCTGGGCGACGGCCAGCAGCACCACCGCGAGAGCGCCGCGCGGTATGCCGCCCGATCCCGTGTTCCTTGCCCCGTGTGCGGCCGTCTCGGCTCGACCCCCGTGTCTTTCCCGGCAGTTGCTGCGCAGTGACTGACGACGAGAAGCGCGCCCGGCGGGCCACCACCGCCCCTCGCGGTCCGCCGTCCGGGTGCATTCCCGCCGCCGCACCGGTGCCGTTGCGGTGCGCCGGAGTCCGGCGGGGCGACTGATGAGTCATGCAGAATGATCAGTTCTTCACGCGGCGCCGGATGCTCCTCGCCGGCGCCGCGGCGCTGGGGGCCGCGGGTACTGCCGGAGCCTTCCTGGCGAGCGGCGCCGGGGAGAGTGCCGGGACCGCCGCCGCTCCCGTTGCCGGCCCGCAGGCCCGCCAGGCGCTCAAGTCGTCCGCCTTCCGTCTCCAGCCGCTCACCGGTGACGGACCGCCACGCGCCGCGCCACGCGAACTGAAGACCCGTAAGGAGCCCATCCTGCGGATCTCCGGGCGCGGCCGGCACATGATGCTGACCTTCGACGACGGCCCCAACCCGGAGTACACCCCGCACATCCTGGACACCCTCGCCAAGTACGACGTGCGGGCGATGTTCTTCGTGTGCGGCGAGTGCGTCGTCCAGTACCGGGAACTGGTCGCCCGGATGGCCGAGGAAGGCCATGTCGTCGGCAACCACACCTGGACGCACCCGCTGCTGACGACGCTCAGGCGCAAGGAGATCCGGTCCGAGATGGAGCGCACGAGCGACATCATCGAGGACACCTACGGCGAGCGCCCGCAGTGGTTCCGCGCGCCCTACGGCGCCTGGAACCGGGCCGCGTTCCAGCTGGGCGCCGAGATGGGCATGGAGCCGATGGCCTGGACGGTCGACACCACCGACTGGGAGACGCCCGGTACCGGCGTCATCATCGACCGGGTCGAGAAAGGCGCCGCCCCCGGCGTCGTGGTGCTCTCCCACGACGCCGGAGGCGATCGCTCGCAGACCGTCCGCGCGATCCGTGAATGGCTGCCCTATCTCCTCGACTCCGGATATCACCTCACCGTGCCGCGCAGACGCGTGTGAGCACCGCCATCGGCCCGCCCGGCCGCGGTGGTTCAGTTCACCGCGACCAGGCGGGCGAAGACGACGACATTTCCGTCGTAGCCGTTCTGCTTGGAAAAACCGCCGCCGCAGGTGATGACCCGCAATTCCGGTGTGCCCTTCGCGCCGTACACCCGGTCACCGGGAAAACTGGCCTTCGCGAAGACCTCGACTCCGTACGTCTCGAACACCGCGGTCTTTCCGTCCTTGCGCAGGACCTCGACGCGGTCTCCCTTTTTCAGGGCCCCGAGTCCGTAGAACACGGCGGGGCCCTGTTTGTTGTCGACGTGCCCGACGACGACGGCGGTGCCGTTCTCGCCGGGGGAGACCGCGCCCGTGAACCAGCCCGCCAGGTTGGGGTCCTCCGGCGGCGGCGCGCCGACCCAGCCGTTCGCGTCCAGGCCGACGGGCGTGACCGGGGCGTCCACCTGGATCGCGGGGATCCGGACCCGGTCGGCGGCGGAGAACGCGAGCGGCGCCGGACCCGCGGTGAAGGTGCCCAGGCCGGTCCGGCTGTCCGGGGCCGCCGCCGAAGCGGGCTGCGGCGGACCGACGTCGAACTCACCAGAACCGTTCCGGATGAGGGCGAGGCCGGTCAGCAGAAGAAGCGCTATCACGCCCCACGGGGCGCGCTTCTTCCGCCGCTCCTCCGCTTCGGCAAGCTCGGCCAGCTCGGCCAGCTCGGACGCAGACATTCGCCATCCCCTCTCGACGCGGTCGTCGCCACGTCCCGCACGCTTGGGAAAACGCTAAATCCCGCGCAGGCGCCGGGCGACGGGGCAAGTGGCGAACGGGTGGCCCACGGGGCCTTGTGGTGCGCCATCCGAGTTGCCGTTCCCAGGAATTTTCTGACGGTCCGTGACCTGCAGGAATATCAGATTGTGTGCTTTTGCCTCGGCGTGTCGTCTCACCAGGACGGACGATTCTCGACATGCGGGCGTGTTCCGGGCGCTTGAGGGTCATTCCGGGAGGTGTTTTCTCGCCGATCCACCGGGAACGGGACCCGGGGCGCCTCCCGCGGAGGATCACATGCGAAACCAACGTGCCCTGGCGGCGGCATGCACCGCGGTCGCCGTGCTCGGGCTCGCCGCCGCCCCTGTGGCCGTCGCGGACGGCATGGGCAACGGCGGCGGCCCGTCCACCCCCGGCGTGGGAGTGAACCCAGGCGTGGGGGTGGCGCCCGGCGTGGGTGTGGCGCCCGGCGTGGGTGTGGCGCCCGGCGGGGGCTTCGACCCGGACGCCGGCTTCAGCGGGAACTTCAATCTCAATGGTCACTTCAGCAACAACGGCCGCCGCGACCGCGACCGCGACAGGGACAGGGACAGGGACAGGGACCGGGACAGGGACCGGGACCGGGGCCGCGGAGACGACTTCGGCCGGGGTGACGACTTCGGTGGCCGCGGCAACGGCAGCCGGGGTGACGACTTCCGAGGCCCCCGGGACATCCGCGTCGTGCCCACTGTGGTCCCGAGCGGCGGCCGGCTCACCATCAGCGTGGACGGCTGCCGGGGCGGCACGGCGACCTCCCGCGTCTTCCCTCCCACCCAGCTCAACCCGTTCGGCGACGACACCTCGCGCGGCACCACTTGGATCGACCACGACGCCCGCCCCGGCCGGTACGCCATCACGGTCCGCTGTGACGGCAGAAGCCTGACCCGGCCGGACGCGTTCAGCGTGATCGGCGGGGTCCAGGGAGGTCTCGGCGGCAGCATCTCCACCGGTGCCACGCCGGAGGATGTCGCCATCGGCAGCGGACTCGTGGCCTCCGCGGTCCTCGGGGGCGGTACGTTCCTGTTCCGCCGGCGACACGAGAGGAGGGTGGCCTGACCCCTCGTCTTCCCGCCCGCCGCTCCGTCTCTTCGCACGGTGTACGTCACACGGCAAGTGCCCCGGTCCCTGGCGGGAACCGGGGCGACGGCGGCCTCGTGCACGCAGCCCGGCCGGGACTACCCGGTGATGCCCGGGAACAGGTTCACGAACGGCTCCGCGGTCACCGCGATGCCCCGGCTGAAGGGGGCGTCGAAGTCCCAGATCAGGAACAGCATGAACGCGATGGTCGCGGAGAACAGCCCGGCCAGCACCAACTCGCGTTTGGTGCGCCGGATCTGCAGCGCGAACACCATGCCGACGGTGACCAGCGCACCGGTGAGCAGGCCCCACCACACCACCGACGGCATGGTGGCCCCGGTGGAGTCGGCGCGGGCGTTGCGCGCCTGGTCGGCGGCGGTGATCTGGTCCAGCAGCGGCTGGTAGGCCTGCGCCTCGAAGTCGTTCCTCGGCTGATAGTCGGTGACGTCCTGGCGGACCTTCTGCAGCAGTTCGGCGCCGTGGTCGGTGACGCGCTCGTCGTGGGCCATCGTCTTCCACTCGTGGTGCACGACGTAGCCCACATACGTGTTGACATCGTCCCGGATCCGGTCACGGGCCTCCGGCGGATAGACCCGGACCCGCTCCGAGATCTCATGCAGCGCCTGGGCCTCGGACTGCACATAGTCCTGGGCCGAGCTGCGGGCCTCCCACACGCCCGCGATGGCCAGCCCGAGGACGATGGCGTACACGACGCCGATCCACATCGTCATGTACTCGATGACGTCCGGCGTCTCATTGGGATCCTCGTCCTCGGGAGCCCGCTTGTGCCGTACGACGGTGACGACGATCACCACGGCGCAGGCCGCCAGCATCGCGAGGACGAGAACAAGCCAATCCGACAACAGGTGCCTCCAGAAGTGAGGGGGCCGGCGCGTCAGCGCGGGCGCAGGGCCGCGACGGCGACGATCGCCGGAACGGTGATGAGCAGGACGTAGGTGACCGGCGAGGTGTGCCCGGGCGCGGTGTGCGCGGTGGGGTGCGGGTGGTACGCCGGGTAGCTCACGCGCGTCACCAGCGGCTTCGGAGCGGGCGTCGGCCTCGGCCTGGGCTCGGGCTTCGGCGTGGGGCTGGGCGTCGGTGCCGGCGCCGGCCGTGGTGCCGGTGGAGCCGGTGGAGCCGGGGCGGGCCTCGCCGGCGGCTTCGGTTTCGGGGTGGGTTTCGGCGTCGGGCGCGGAGCCGGCTTGGGCGGTGGCGGCTTGGGCGGCGGTGGCGGCGTCGGCGTGGGGGTAGGGGTGGGCGTCGGGGTGGGCTCAGGGCAGGGCGGCGGTGCGGGCCAGTGGTGGCCGCCGGCGTAGGCCGTCGCCACGGTGCCGTCCGGGCCCGTGGCGGCGTACGCACAGGCGTCGGCCGACGCGCTGCCGACCGGGCAGCCCACCAGGGTCCAGGTCAGCGTCACCAGGGCCAACACCCGTGCGGCGGGCGCGCGTCGGGTCGCTTCGGGTCCATGCACGACCAAGATCATGGGGTGCTGAACCGGGTCGTATGCCGTAGTGCGCCGGGATTGCTCCGAAGGGAGGACATGATGCGATCAATGGTTTGAATCGGCTAAGTGGGCAGTTGGCGCGATATGCACGCCTGTACGAGCCTTGCGTGGCGGCACGCGGCACACGATCCGGCGGGACCCGGAAAGAATTTCCCGAAGAACTTCCGCCCCCCGTTGAACGCTGCGGCCCCCTCGGTGCGTACCCATGGCCGTGCGGCGGTTCGGCAGAGCGCTGCAACATCCAGGTGATTATGGGGAGTTGGACATGAAGACCTCCTGGCGGACCGCCTCACTGGTGGCCACAGCCGCCTCGGTGCTGGCGCTGACGACGGCGTGCGGTCAGGACAACAGCACCACCCCGGCGTCGGCGGCCCAGAACGTCGGGGCGACGGCACCTGCGGGCAGCCCGACCACCGGTGCCGGCACCGGGACCGGAACGGGCAACGGTTACGGTGCCGACGGCAACCAGGCCTCCAGCTCCCCGACCCAGGCCGCCCCCGCGGGCAAGCTGACCGTGGCCACCAACCCCGACCTGGGCAACGTACTGACCGACGGCTCCGGCCTCACCCTGTACCGGTTCGACAAGGACACCGCCAACCCGCCCAAGTCGAACTGCGCCGGCGACTGCGCGACCACCTGGCCGCCGGTGCCCGCCGACGACGCCACCGCCGGTGCCGGCATCGACAAGGCGCTGCTCGGTGAGGTCACCCGTGGCGACGGCAGCAAGCAGCTCACCATCGGCGGCTGGCCCGCCTACCGCTACGCCAAGGACGTCAACGCCGGTGACGTCAACGGCCAAGGGGTGGGCGGCAAGTGGTTCGCGCTCGCCCCCAACGGCAAGAAGGCCTCCCTGTCCTCCCTGCCGGGTCTGTCCGTGCGCAAGGACCCCAAGCTCGGCGACATCGTGGTGGACAAGAACGGCAGGACGGTCTACCGCTTCATGAAGGACAAGGCCTGGCCGAAGTCCGTATCGAACTGCACCGGGGCCTGCCTGGAGAAGTGGCCGGCCGTCGGCATCGTCAAGCCCGAGGACACCCAGGGCGTCAAGAAGAAGGGCCTGATGGGCTTCACCCGTCCCGACGGCGTGAAGCAGATGACCGTCAACTGCTGGCCGATCTACACCTTCTCCGGCGACAAGGCCCCCGGGGACACCAACGGTCAGGGCGTGGGCGGCACCTGGTACGCCGTCTCGCCCGACGGCAAGCCGGTCGGCGCGCCGGGCAACTAGATCACCTCCCCAGGGTCGATCGCCCGCCCGGCCCGGAGCGCCACCGCCGGTCCGCCCCCTCCGCACCGCACGGAGGGGGCGGACCTTTTCGCGCGCCCCCGCAGGGGCGCGGGGCCCTGCCGGTGTGCGGCTGCGGCGCGGGCCCGGCCGGCCCTGGCAGGCCGCGCTCGCAAGACGGGCAAACCGCGGCACACGCGACAGCGACGTCGCAGGCAGTGACCGGGAACGGACGGTCAATTTCCGGTTCGGGTCGCCCGTTTCGCGGGCGATCAGTAGCCTCTGCTCGAACACCGGATCGCCTGTCCCTGTCGCCTACGCCTTGGAGTGATACATGGAGCGCCCCGCCTGGGCCCCCCGGAGCATCGACATCTCGGTGCCGAGTGTCTCGCGGATCTACGACTACTACCTGGGCGGTTCGCACAACTTCGAGGTGGACCGGGAAGCGGCCCGCAAGGCGATGGAGTTCATGCCGGGCCTGCCGAAGGTCATGCAGGCCAACCGGGCGTTCATGCGCCGCGCCGTACGGTTCGCGGCCGGCGAGGGCATCACCCAGTACCTCGACGTCGGCTCCGGCATCCCGACCTTCGGCAACGTCCACGAGGTGGCCCGGGCGGCCGCACCGGGCGCCCGCGTGGTCTACGTCGACCACGACCCGGTCGCCGTCGCACACAGCCAGGCGGTCCTGGCGGGCGACGACGCCGCGGACGTCGTCGCCGCGGACCTGCGCAAGCCGCGGGAGATCCTGTCCAGCCCCCAGGTGGAGCGGCTGATCGACCTGAACCGCCCAGTCGCGCTCCTCCTCGTTGCCATACTGCACTTCGTGGAAGACGCGGACGACCCCTACGGTGCGGTGGCCGAGCTGCGCGACGCGCTCGCGCCCGGCAGCCTGCTGATCCTCACCCATGCCTCGTACGAGGGAATCCCGGTGCCCGCAGAGCGGGCCGAGGGCGCGGTGGACGTATACAAGGACATTCGCAACCCGCTGATCATGCGCTCGCGCGACCGGATCGCGCGGTTCTTCGAGGGGTACGACATGGTGGAACCGGGACTGGTGCCGATGCCGCACTGGCGGCCGGAGTCGGCACCGGAGGACGAGGATCCGTTCGCCTTCTCCGGATTCGCCGGCGTGGGGCGTACGGCGTGAGCGCCGAGCCGGACGGGCCGGAGGACAGACTGCGCCGGTTCACGACGATCTGGAGCCGGGCCGTGTACCCGGTGACCTCCACGTCGCTGACCCGTGCCGAGTTCGAGGAACAACTGCTTCCGCTCGCACGCCGGTTGAGCGAGCTGCTGCGCGCGCACGGCTTCGACGCCTGCGGTGCGAAGGCGGTCGGCGCCGCGCTGGTCGGCGCGCACTGCACCGACCCCGAGGCGCTCGCCCGCACCCTGGACTGCGTCGACGCCTATCTGGTGCTGTACTGCGCCGGGGACGGCCCGCAGGACGAACCCCGGCTGCGCTCCTCGCGGTTGCAGCACGCGATGGCCGCCGGCTATGCCGAGGCGCTCCGCGAGCGCACCCTCGCCGAGCAGGAAGCGATCGCCCAGGCCGCCCTGCAGGCCCAGGGCGTGGTCGCACAGGCGCTGCACGCCAGCGAGGCCCGCTTCCGCGCGGTTTTCGAGGGCGCGGCCATCGGGGTCGGCATCGCCGACCTCGACGGCAACGTCCTGCAGGTCAACCAGGCTCTGATGCGCATGTTCGGGCTCTCCGAGCACACCCTGCGCGGTCGCCGCGTCCAGGACTGGGTGCACCCCGACGACGCGCCGCAGACCTGGAAGCTCTACGACGAACTCGTCCGCGGCGACCGCGAGCACTACCACCTCGAAAAGGCCTTCAACCGGCCCGACGGCACGGTCCTGTGGACCAACCTGACGGTCTCCCTGCTGCGCGACGCCGACGGCAGACCGCAGTACCAGCTCGCCCTCATGGAGGACACCACCGAACGCCGGCTGCTCAACCTCCGGCTGCGCTACGAGGCGACGCACGACGCGCTCACCGGCCTGCCCAACCGCACCCTGTTCTTCGAACGCCTGGAGAAGGTGCTGAACGCGGGCGACGGGCAGCGCTTCGGCCTGTGCTACCTCGACCTGGACGGCTTCAAGACCGTCAACGACAGCCTCGGGCACGCGGCCGGCGACCGGCTGCTGGTGGAGGTCGCCGACCGGCTGCAGTCCTGTGCGACCGCGCCCGGTGAGATGGTCGCCCGGCTCGGCGGCGACGAGTTCGTGGCGCTGACCACCGGCCCCGGCACCGCGCGCAAGGTGGACGAGCTGGCCGACCGCATCATGAACGCGCTGGTCACCCCGATCAGCATCGACGGCCGCGACCTGATGGTGCGCGGCAGTCTCGGCATCGTCGAGGGCCCGGCCGGCGAGCGCACCGCCGCCGAGGTGCTGCGCAGCGCGGACATCACGATGTACCGGGCCAAGTCGGCGGGCGGCAACCGGTCCGAACTCGCCGACCCCGAGGCCGACGCCCGCGCCATCACCCGCCACGGCCTGACCACGGCCCTCCCGACGGCCCTGGAACGCGGTGAGTTCTTCATCGAGTACCAGCCGCTCGTCCACCTCGGCGACGGCAGTGTGCGCGGCGCCGAGGCCCTGGTGCGCTGGCTGCACCCGCAGCACGGCGTGCTCGGCCCCGACCGTTTCATCCCGCTCGCCGAGCACACGGGCCTGATCGTTCCACTCGGCCGCTGGGTCCTGGAGGAGTCCATCCGCCAGGCCCGCGCCTGGCGAGAACGCCACGGCGAGGACCAGGCCGCCGGGCCCCTGCGCATCAACGTCAACCTCTCGCCCTGCCAGCTCAGTCATCCGCGCCTGGTCCAGGACACCGTCGACATCCTGGAGCGGGCGGGGGTGGCACCGGAAGCCCTGTGTCTGGAGGTCACCGAGTCCGCGCTCATCGGCGCCGACGACGATCTGCTCAAGCCCCTGCACCGGCTCGCCGAGATGGGCGTCGACATCGCCCTGGACGACTTCGGCACCGGCTACTCCAACCTCGCCAACCTGCGCCGTCTGCCGGTGCGCATCCTCAAACTGGACCGCTCCTTCACCCGGGGCATGCAGCAGTTCCCCGCCAACCCGGTCGACCTGAAGATCGTCGAGGGAATCGTCTCCCTCGCCCACAGCCTCGACCTCGCCGTGACGGTCGAGGGCGTGGAAACCGGTGCGCAGGCCGAGCAGTTGCGGATACTGGGCTGTGACACGGCCCAGGGCTGGTACTACGCCCGCCCGGGCCCACCCGAGCGCCTGCACGACCTGGCTCTGGTGGACGCGACGGGCTGAGCCCCCGGACGGGCGGGTCGTCCCGCTCGTCGTGCCCTCGTGCGCCGCGGATCGGGACCGGCGCTGAGGGCCGTGGCGGCCCGGAGGCACAGCGCCGGGGTGCCGGCGACGGAGTCCGGACGAGGGGCGGTCCGCAGGACGGCGAGCGGGTTCCGGCCCGCCGGGAGGGTCACGAGGGCGCACACGCGGAACGCGCCGCATCCGAGCGTGAGCCGGTACCCGAGGCCTGCGAGGTGGCCGGCCCTGCCGCTCCGTGCCGTCAGGCGCGGGGTCAGGGCCGTGGGCGGTCGGGGTGGTCGGGGTGCGGGCCGGTGCGGTGGCCGGGCGGCGGAGCGCCTCGCCTGGCAGCGGTGGATGCGGTGCGGCGAGGGCGGTGCCGCACAGCGGCGTGGTGAGCCGCAGGCCGGTGACGGATGTCGGCGGTGCGGACGGTGGAGGGCTCGGCCGGGCGCGGCGGCAGCCCGGTGGCCGCGGCGAGTGCGAACAGCGCGACGGTCAGGACGCGGCGGATCCGTCCGGTGAACGTCTCGGGCCGGTCACCGGGGCGGGGCCAGAGCCGTTCGGTCCCCCCGAGGGGTGTCCGGCCAGGACCGGATCCCCGATGCGGGCACCTGTCGGCGGATGTCCTCGCCCCAGCGCTCGCCCGCGGCCGGCGGGCACAGCCGGGTCAGCGGTGTGGCCGCGTTCATGCCGGGGTGGTCCCGAGCGCGCAGACCGGCTCGTCCGCGGGCCGGACCAGCTCCCGCGCCTGCAGCCGGGGACAGGAAGACGACGTCATGCGTTCCGGTGAGGCAACTCCCCGGCCGGCGGCGGCGGTTGCATCACGGCACCGTACGACACCCTCACCGCTCGAGCAGCATCCGCTGCAGCTCCCGCGCGGCCCTCGGCGGAGCCACGTCACTGCGATGAGCCAGCGCGATGGTCCGATGCAACCCGGGACGGGCGAGCGGCGTCACCCTGAGCCCCAGCCCGGACCGAGTGGCGACCATCCGCGGCACCACGGCAAGCCCCAGTCCGGCCCGCACGAACCCCAGCACCGCATCCATCTCACCGCCCTCGACGGCGAACTCCGGCTCGAACCCGGCGGAGCGGCACGCCGCCACGGTCAGCTCCCGCAGGTCGTACCCGTGCCGGAACATCACCAGCCGCTCGCCCTCCAGGTCGGAGATGTGCACGGCCCGTCCACCCCGGCCGGGAGCCGGCTCCTCGGGTGCGGACACCACGACCAGTTCCTCTCGGAGCAGCTCCACCGTCGACAGCGCGGGCGCCGGCGTGGGCAGCGGCAGAACGATCAACGCGAGGTCGAGGGCGCCGCGCGCCAGCTCCCGCACCAGGTCGTGCGAGCCGCCCTCCTCGATCAGCAGCCGAATGCCGGGATACCGGTCGTGGAAGGCGCGCAGCACGTCCGGCAGCAGGCCGGTGCACAGGCTCGGCGTCGCCCCCAGCCGCACCCGGCCCCGCCGCAGTTGCACCAGCTCCTGCACCTCGTACCTCGCCGTGTCCGCGTCGGCCAGGATCCGCCGGGCCAGCGGCAGCAGCGCCTCGCCGGCGTCGGTGAGCGTGATGTTGCCCCGCGCGCGCAGGAACAGATCCGCGCCGAGCTCCCGCTCCAGCGCCTTGATCTGCTGCGACAGCGACGGCTGGGCGACGTGCACCAGTTCGGCGGCGCGGGTGAAGTGCCGGGCCTCGGCGACGGCCACGAAGTACTGGAGCTGCTGGAGCTGCATACAGCGATGATAGTTTCCATCTATGGAAACAAGCTGGACCATGTCTTGGACCGATCGGGTTCCTCACCCCTAGCGTGCTGTTCCATGGCTCTGGCAACGCGGACGGACCGACGGCCGTCCATGGCGCGCACGATGTGGGACTCCTCCGTCGGCAAGAAGACCGTGATGGCCGTCAGCGGCCTGATCATGCTGCTGTACCTGGTGGCGCACATGATCGGGAACCTGAAGATCTACTTCGGGGCGGGCGAGTTCAACCACTACGCCCACTGGCTGCGCACCGTCGGCGAACCCTTCATGCACTACGAGTGGACGCTCTGGCTCATCCGGATCGTCCTCGTCGTCGCCGTGGCCGCCCACGCCACGTCCGCGTACCAGCTCAGCCGCCGGGACATCAAGGCGCGGCCCAGCAAGTACGTCCACTCAAGGCCCCGGGCGAGCTACGCCACCCGCACCATGCGCTGGGGCGGCATCATCCTCGGCCTGTTCATCGTCTGGCACGTCCTGGACCTGACCACCGGCACCGTGCACTCCGGCGGCTTCCAGGAGGGCCACCCGTACCAGAACGTGGTCGACACCTTCTCCACCTGGTACGGCAACGTCATCTACATCGTCGCGATGCTCGCGCTCGGCCTGCACATCCGGCACGGCTTCTGGAGCGCCGCCCAGACCCTCGGCGTCGGCAGCCGCGCCCGCGACCGCGCCCTGAAGACCATGGCCAACGTCCTCGCGCTGCTGCTCACGGCCGGCTTCATCGCCGTACCCGTGGGCGTCATGACCGGAGTGGTGAGCTGACATGACCGACTACGTGAACTACCCGACCGGTGAACCGGTCACCGACACCAAGGCGCCCTCCGGCCCGGTCCACGAGCGCTGGGACAAGCGGCGCTTCGAGGCCAGGCTGGTCAACCCCGCCAACCGGCGCAAGCACACGGTCATCGTCGTCGGCACCGGCCTCGCCGGCGGTTCCGCGGGCGCGACCCTCGCCGAACAGGGCTACCACGTCGTCCAGTTCTGCTACCAGGACTCCCCGCGCCGCGCCCACTCGATCGCCGCGCAGGGAGGCATCAACGCGGCGAAGAACTACCGCAACGACGGCGACTCGATCCACCGGCTGTTCTACGACACCGTCAAGGGCGGCGACTTCCGCGCCCGCGAGTCCAACGTCCACCGGCTTGCGCAGATCTCCGTCGAGATCATCGACCAGTGCGTGGCCCAGGGCGTGCCGTTCGCCCGCGAGTACGGCGGTCTGCTCGACACCCGCTCCTTCGGCGGTGTCCAGGTCTCCCGCACCTTCTACGCCCGCGGCCAGACGGGCCAGCAGCTGTTGCTGGGCGCGTACCAGGCCCTCAGCAGGCAGATCGCCGCGGGCAACGTGGAGATGCACCCGCGCACCGAGATGCTCGACCTGATCGTCGTGGACGGGCGGGCCCGGGGCATCGTGGCACGTGACCTGGTCACCGGGAAGATCGACACCTACTTCGCGGACGCCGTCGTACTCGCCAGCGGCGGGTACGGAAACGTCTTCTACCTGTCGACCAACGCCATGAACTCCAACGCGACCGCCGTCTGGCGGGCGCACCGGCGCGGCGCGTACTTCGCCAACCCCTGCTTCACGCAGATCCACCCGACCTGCATCCCGCGCACCGGCGACCACCAGTCCAAGCTGACCCTGATGAGCGAGTCGCTGCGCAACGACGGCCGGATCTGGGTGCCGAAGGCCAAGGGCGACACCCGCCCGCCGAACCAGATCCCCGAGGACGAGCGCGACTACTACCTGGAACGCATCTACCCGTCCTTCGGCAACCTCGTCCCGCGCGACATCGCCTCCCGCGCCGCGAAGAACGTCTGCGACGAGGGCAGGGGGGTGGGGCCCGGCGGGCAGGGCGTCTACCTCGACTTCGCCGACGCGATCAGGCGGATGGGCCGCAAGGCGGTCGAGGCCAGGTACGGCAACCTCTTCGACATGTACCAGCGGATCACCGACGAGGATCCGTACGAGGTGCCGATGCGCATCTATCCGGCCGTGCACTACACGATGGGCGGCCTGTGGGTCGACTACGACCTGCAGACCACCGTCCCGGGCCTGTTCGCGATCGGCGAGGCCAACTTCTCCGACCACGGCGCCAACCGGCTCGGCGCCTCCGCGCTGATGCAGGGCCTGGCCGACGGCTACTTCGTGCTCCCGGCCACCATCAACGACTACCTGGCGCGCCACCCGCACCAGGCCCCGGTGACCGCCGAACACCCCGTGGTGCGGGAGGTGCTGGCCGAGACCGAGGACCGGCTCAACCTGCTGCTGTCCGTCGACGGTGACCGCACCCCCGACTCCTTCCACCGCGAAGTCGGCGAACTCATGTGGGAGTTCTGCGGCATGGCCCGCACCGAAGCCGGACTGCGCAAGGCCCTGGAGCGCATCCCGCAGATCCGCGCGGAGTTCTGGCGGCGCATCAGGGTTCCCGGTTCCGGCGAGGAGTTCAACCAGTCGCTGGAGAAGGCCAACCGGATCGTCGACTACCTCGAACTCGCCGAGCTGATGTGCCTCGACGCACTGCACCGCGGCGAGTCCTGCGGCGGCCACTTCCGCGAGGAGTCCCAGACCCCGGACGGGGAGGCGGCCCGCAGGGACGACGAGTTCGCCTACGCGGCGGCCTGGGAGTTCACCGGCACCGGTGAGGCACCCGTCCTGCACAAGGAAGACCTGGTCTTCGAGTACGTCCACCCCACCCAGCGGAGCTACGCATGAAGCTCACCCTGCGCGTCTGGCGGCAGAAGAACGCCGACGCCGAAGGAGCGATGTCCACATACGAGGTGGACGGCATCTCGTCCGACATGTCCTTCCTGGAGATGCTGGACGTCCTCAACGAACAGCTCATCCTCTCCGGCGAGGAACCGGTCGCCTTCGACCACGACTGCCGCGAGGGCATCTGCGGCGCGTGCTCCCTCGTGATCAACGGCGACGCACACGGGCCGGAGCGCACCACCACCTGCCAGCTGCACATGCGGTCCTTCAAGGACGGCGACACGATCGACATCGAGCCGTGGCGGGCGGCGGCCTTCCCCGTGATCAAGGACCTGGTGGTGGACCGGTCCGCGTTCGACCGGATCATCCAGGCCGGCGGCTACATCACCGCGCCGACCGGGTCCGCGCCGGAGGCGCACGCCACGCCGGTGCCGAAGGCCGACGCCGACTTCGCTTTCGAGCACGCGGAGTGCATCGGGTGCGGGGCTTGCGTGGCCGCGTGTCCCAACGGTGCGGCGATGCTGTTCACCTCAGCCAAGGTCAACCACCTGAACGTGCTGCCGCAGGGGGCGCCCGAGCGGGAGACGCGGGTGCTGGACATGGTCGCCCAGATGGACGAGGAGGGGTTCGGCGGGTGCACGCTGACCGGTGAGTGCGCCACCGCCTGCCCGAAGGGGATTCCCCTGGTGTCGATCACCGCGATGAACAAGGAGTGGCTGAGGGCCACCCGGAAGGCGGGGAGGCGGTAGCCCCGCGCCCCTTCGGGGCGCCCCCGGCGTTCAGCATCCCCACATCCGCTCTCCCCGCTCAGGTCACGCGCACGCCAACCGGCGTCGGAAGAACAGGAGCGGCGGGCCGATACACACCGCCCCGCCGCCCCGCCGCCGAACCGGCCCATGACCAGGAGAGAGCCATGACCGGCGTTTCCACCCTCGACCGCCCCCCACAGCCCGCGGCACCGACCCGCTACACCGTCACCCTCGCCCGTGACGAGGACGACGTGCGGGCCGCTCAGCAGCTGCGGCACGACGTCTTCGCCGGTGAGATGGGGGCCCTGCTCGCCACGCCGCAGCCGGGACTCGACGTCGACCCCTTCGACGCCTACTGCGACCACCTGCTCGTGCGGGACACCCTCACCGGGCAGGTCGTCGGCACCTACCGGCTGCTCCCGCCGGAGCGGGCCGCGGTCGCCGGCCGGCTCTACTCGGAGGGCGAGTTCGAGCTGACCGCGCTCGACGCGATCCGGCCCGGACTGGTCGAGGTCGGCCGCTCCTGTGTGCACCCCGACCACCGTGACGGCGCCGTCATCGGCCTGATCTGGGCCGGCATAGCCCGTTACATGGTCGACCGCGGGCACGAGTGGCTGGCGGGCTGCTGCTCGGTGCCGCTCGCCGACGGCGGGGCCCTCGCGACGGCCACCTGGGAACGGGTGCGCGCCAGGCACCTGGCACCGGAGCAGTTCCGCGTACGGCCGCTGCTGCCGTGGACCCCGGACGCCGAGCCCCCGGCCGGGCACAGCGAACTGCCCGCCCTGCTGCGCGGCTATCTCCGCCTCGGCGCCTGGGTGTGCGGCGAGCCCGCGCACGACCCGGACTTCGGGGTCGCCGACCTGTACGTGCTGCTGTCGATGCGCCGGGTGAACGCGCGCTATCTGCGGCACTTCCTCTCCCTCGTGCCGGCCTGATGAGCGTCTGGCTGCCCAGCGCGCCCTGCACCCCGGGCGCCTGTGTGGAGCCGGCCCCGGCCGCCGCGGCCGTACCCCGGGCCGTGCTGCGGCTGGCCGCGGTCGTGGTCCTGCTGCTGGCCGGGACCGCGCTGTCCCCGCTCGGCGGGAGGATCCCCGCCGAGTGGGTCAGGCGGTGGTGCCGGGCGATCGTACGGGCCATCGGGGTCGAGGTCCGCCGCACCGGCGTCGCCGCGCCGGCCGGCGGGCTGCTGCTGGTCGCCAACCATGTCTCGTGGCTGGACATCCCGCTGCTCACCGCCGTACGCCCGGCCCGGATGCTGGCCAAGACCGAGATCCGGCAGTGGCCGGTGGCGGGCGCGCTGGCCGCGCGCGGCGGGGCCCTGTTCATCGAGCGGGACCGGCTGCGTGCCCTGCCCGAGACGGTCGCCCGGATCGCCGAGGCCTTGCGGGCGGGCGCGGCCGTGGCCGCGTTCCCCGAGGGCAGCACCTGGTGCGGGCGGGCCCACGGCCGCTTCCACCGGGCGGTCTTCCAGGCCGCACTGGACGCGGGCGTGCCGGTGCAGCCGGTGCGGCTGCGCTACACACAGGAGGGCGGTACGGCCAGCACGGCCGCCGCGTTCGTCGGCGAGGACACCCTGCTCGCCTCCCTGTGGCGGGTGGCCCGCACCCGGGGACTGATCGCGGAGGTGGACATACGACCGGTGATCCCCCCGGGCGCCCACCCCGACCGCCGTGCCCTCGCCCGCGCGGCCCAGCCGGTCACACCCGAGCCCGCCTGGACCCACGCGGCCCTGGTGGCCGACGTCCGGCCAGGCGCGCCCCCAGGGAGCGCCGGGAACCGCGCGACCGGCCACGACGGCGCGACAGCCGGCCGACGGCACGACGCGGCACTCTCCGTTCAGGGCATCACCCGAGCCAGATAGGACGCCGTGACACTGCCCGCCGCACGGGCGACCCGCTCCGGCGGCCCCGAGGCCACGACCCGCCCGCCCCGGTCACCCCCGCCGGGGCCCAGGTCGATCACCCAGTCCGCGCCCGCGGCCACCGTCATGTCGTGCTCGACCACCACGACGGTGTGCCCGGCGTCGACCAGCCCGTGGAGGCGGTCCATCAGCACCTCCACATCGGCCGGGTGCAGACCGGTCGTCGGCTCGTCCAGCAGATAGAGGGTGTGTCCGCGCCGCCCACGCTGCAGTTCGCTCGCCAGCTTGATCCGCTGTGCCTCGCCGCCGGACAGCTCGGTCGCCGGCTGCCCGAGCCGCAGGTAACCGAGGCCGACGTCGAGCAGCGTGCCCAGGCTGCGGGCGGCGGCCGGGATGTCGGCGAAGAACTCCGCCGCGGCCTCCACCGTCAGGTCCAGCACCTCGGCGGTGTTCCGTCCCCGGTACGACACTTCGAGTGTCCCGGGGTTGTAGCGGGCGCCGCCGCAGTCCGGGCAGGGCGCGTACGTGCTCGGCAGGAACAGCAGCTCGACGCTGACGAACCCCTCGCCCTGGCACGTCTCGCAGCGTCCCCCCGCCACGTTGAAGGAGAAGCGGCCGACGCCGTACCCGCGCGTGCGCGCCTCCTCCGTCTCGGCGAACACCTTGCGTACGACGTCGAACAGGCCGGTGTAGGTGGCCAGGTTGGACCGCGGGGTGCGCCCGATCGGCTTCTGGTCGACCCGGACCAGCCGGTCCACCCCCTCCAGTTCCTCCGTCAACTCACCGATCAGGGTGGACTTTCCGGAGCCGGAGACCCCGGTGACGGCGGTGAAGGCACCGAGCGGGAACTCGGCCGTCACCGCGCGCAGGTTGTGCCGGGTCACCGGCCCCACCTTCAACCAGCCGCGCGGCGAACGGACCGCGCGCGCCGGCCCCGGTGACTCGTCGAAGAGGAAGGCGGCCGTCGCCGACTCCTCGACCGATGCCAGCTCGGCCGGCGGCCCGCTGTACAGCACGCGTCCGCCGTGCTCGCCCGCGCCGGGGCCCACGTCGACCAGCCAGTCGGCGCCGCGCACCACCTCCAGGTGGTGCTCCACCACGAACACCGAGTTCCCGGCCGCCTTCAGCCGGTCCAGCACGGTCAGCAGGGCCTCGGTGTCCGCCGGGTGCAGTCCGGCGGACGGCTCGTCCAGGACGTACACCACACCGAACAGCCCGGAGCGCAACTGCGCGGCCAGCCGCAGCCGTTGCAGCTCGCCGGCCGACAGGGTGGGGGTGGAGCGGTCCAGGCTCAGATAACCGAGCCCCAGCTCGACCACCGGCGCGATCCGGGAGGTGAGGTCCTCGATGAGGACCCGGGCGGTCTCGGTGCCGCCCTTGCCGCCGTGGTCGAGCAGGGCGGCAAGGGCGGTCAGCGGCAGCGCGGCCAGGTCGGCGACGGTCCGGCCGCCGAAGGTCACCGCGAGCGCCTCGGGCCGCAGCCGGCTGCCCCCGCACACCGGGCAGGGCGCGCTGGTCAGGAACCGCTCGGCCTTCGCCCGCAGCGACGCGGACTTGGTGTCCGAGAAGGTCTTCAGCACATACCGGCGGGCGCTCATGTACGTGCCCTGGTATGGCCGTTGGATGCGGTCGGCGTCCCGGACCGGGTGGACGGTGACGACCGGCTGCTCGTCCGTGAACAGGATCCATTCCCGCTCCCGCGCGGGCAGTTCGCGCCAGGGCCGGTCCACGTCGTGGCCGAGCGCGTCCAGGATGTCGCGCAGGTTCTTGCCCTGCCAGGCACCGGGCCAGGCGGCGATGGCGCCCTCGCGGACGGACAGCGAGGGGTCCGGCACCAGCAACTCCTCGGTGGTGCGGTGCACCTGGCCCAGTCCGTGGCACTCCGGACAGGCCCCGGCCGCCGTGTTCGGCGAGAACGCGTCCGAATCGAGCCGCCCCGCGCCCGCCGGATACTCCCCGGCGCGCGAGAACAGCATGCGCAGGGAGTTGGAGAGATTCGTGACCGTGCCCACCGAGGAGCGGGAGGACGGAGCCGAGCGGCGCTGCTGCAGCGAGACCGCGGGCGGCAGCCCGGTGATCTCCCCGACCTTGGGCGCCCCGACCTGGTGGATCAGTCTGCGCGCGTACGGCGCGACCGACTCGAAGTACCGCCGCTGAGCCTCGGCGTAGATCGTGCCGAACGCCAGGGACGACTTCCCCGAGCCGGACACGCCGGTGAACACGGCCAGTACGTCCCGTGGGATGTCCACGTCGACGCCCTTGAGGTTGTGCTCGTGGGCTCCGCGTACGCGGACGTAGGGATCGTGCGGGTCGTGGGGGCTGTGCATGGGGAAACCCTAGCCGCCCCGGTTCGCTACGACTGCGGCGGGTTGTCCCGGTTCGGACGGGTGCCGAACTCGTCCCTCAGCTTGTCCTGCGCGGCGTCGACCTGCGACTGGTACGTGTCACCGGTGCGCTGGTCGATGTAGTCGCCGCTCTTGTCGATGCCCTTGTCGGCCATGTCCTCATGGCCCTTGAGCATGCCCTTGATCTTGTCCATGAAGGACATGGCAGCCCTCCTCGTCGCTTGCGGCTTGCCCTCCCAGGGTCACCGGCCCCGGGCGGGTCCGCATCTCGGGGCCGCGGGACCTCGGCGGCCCGGCGCGAAGAGGCCGGCGAGCCGCCGGTGGGAATCCAGCAGAGCCGTCCGGTCGTACGTACTCGTGGTGACCAGGACCTCGTCCGCCCCCGTCTCCTTCAGTACCGTCTCCAGCTCATGGGCGACCTGTTCGCCGGTGCCGGCGATGTGGCCGGCGAGGGAGGCCTCGTAGAAGCCGCGCTCCTTCGCGGTCATCGGGCGGGCCTCGGTCTCCTCGGCCGGAGCCAGGGGCGGGAAGGCGCCGTGGGTGCGCGAGTACGCCATCGACCAGGCCTCCGGGACCAGCAGCCGCCGTGCCTCCTCCTCGGTGCCGGCGACCGCGACCGTGCCGGAGACCACGACGTACGGCTCGGACGCCCAGGGGGAGGGACGGAACAGCGAACGGTACTGGTCGATGCCGCGCAGCAGCTTCTCGCGCCCGCGCAGATCGCCGATCACCATCGGCACTCCGGCGCGCGCCGCGATCCGCGCGCCCTCGCCCATGGCCAGCACGAACGGCGGCACCCGCAGCCCTTCCGCGGGCCGTGCCCGCACCCCGGTCGGCGAGCTGCCCTCGAACCAGCCCAGCAGCTCGCCGAGCTGTGCCGCGAAGTCCCCGGCGTCCTCCCTGTCCCGGCCGAGCGCTCTGCGCACCCCGTCGGTGAAGCCGACGGAACGCCCGAGCCCCATGTCGATCCGGCCGGGGAACAGGGACTCCAGGACGCCGAACTGCTCGGCGACGACGAGGGTTTGGTGGTTGGGCAGCATCACGCCACCGGTGCCGACCCGGATCGTACGGGTCGCGGCGGCGACCGCGGCGGCGAGCACGGTCGGCGCGGAGCCGGCGACGCCGGGCACGCCGTGGTGCTCGGACACCCAGAAGCGGTGGTAGCCGAGCGCCTCCGCCTCCCGTGCCAGCGCGACGGTGTCGCGCAGCGCCTCGGCGGGCGGGCGCCCCTGCCGGGCACGGGAACGGTCGAGGACGGAGAACGGGGTCCGGGCGATCACTGTGCTGCTCACGCAGAGTTCAACACCCTGACGGCCGGCAGATTCCCGATGCGGTCTCCGCCGGTACGTCGGGTCTGGCTAAGGTGGCCCCGTGACCGACAGCAACGCGCGCCCGCTTGCCGTGTTCGACCTCGACAACACCCTGGCCGACACCGCTCACCGGCAGCACTTCCTGGCGAGCCGGCCGCGGGACTGGGGCGCGTTCTTCGCCGCCGCGCCCGCTGACCCGCCGCTCGCCGAGGGGGTGGCGCTGGCGGTGGAGAGCACCCGGGAGTGCGAGGTCGTCTATCTCACGGGCCGGCCCGAGCGGTACCGCCGGGACACCGTGCAGTGGCTCGCGTACCACGGGCTGCCCGAGGGGCGGGTGCACATGCGCGGCGACGCCGACCGCCGGCCGGCCCGGTTCACCAAGCTGGAGATCCTGCGCCGGCTCGCGCGGGACCGGGAGGTGCGGGTCGTCGTGGACGACGACGAGCTGGTCTGCGACGACGCCGAACGCGCCGGGTTCACCGTGGTACGGGCCCGCTGGGCGGCCAAGTCCGCCGCACTGCAGGAGGCGCAGGAACGGGAAGGGCGTACCTGACGGCTCAGTCGCCGTCCTCGATGCGGAAGCCCACCTTCAGGCCCACCTGGTAGTGCTCGATCCGCCCGTTCTCGATCTGGCCGCGGACCTGCGTCACCTCGAACCAGTCCAGATTGCGCAGGGTCTGGTCGGCGCGGGCGATGCCGTTGCGGATGGCCTGGTCGACACCCTCGTGCGAGGTGCCGACGATCTCGGTGACCCGGTAGGTGTGGTTCGTCATGCGGGTGCTCCTCTCGTGTCACGCCGTACTCCACGGTGCCGCATCCGCGCCCGGACCGCACGGCGGTCGCACGCCTACGGTGCGTAGCCCTTGACCCCTCGCATTGGTCCATACCAAAATCCAGCACACCCGTACGAGCCCTGCCGCTCGTCCCCCCACGTCGGGCCCCCACCCCTGTCCGCACCGTCCCGCCAGACAGAACAGGACCCCTCGTGAGACGTCGTCTGCTCGCCCTCGTGTGTGCCACCGGTTCCCTCGTCAGCGCCTGCGGGATGCTCCCCGGAGAACACGGCCGCAAGACCGTCACCGTGTGGCTGATGAAGGACAGCGCCTCCGAGGACTTCCTCCGGCGCTTCACCGCCGACTTCGAGCGCACCCACCAGGACCTGCGCCTGGACATCCGCATCCAGGACTGGACCGGCATCGTCGGCAAGGTCCGCACGGCGCTCCAGGACGACTCCGGCCGCGGACCCGATGTCATCGAGGTCGGCAACACCCAGGTGCCGCTGTACGCCGACGGCGGCCGGCTCGCCGACCTCACACTGGAGTCGATGCGCGACTGGGGCAAGGACACCTGGCTGCCCGGCCTCGCCGAGCCCGGCAAGGACGGCAACAAGCAGTACGGCATCCCCTGGTACGCGGCCAACCGCGTCGTCGTCTACCGCAAGGACCTGTTCCGGGCGGCCGGCATCACCCGGCCGCCGAAGACCCGCGAGGAGTGGCTCGCCGACACCGGGAAGCTCAACTCCGGCGGCAACCAGGGCATCTACCTCGCCGGACAGGACTGGTACACCCTCTCGGGCTTCATCTGGGACGAGGGCGGCGACCTCGCCAAGGAACACGACTACAAGTGGCAGGGCACCCTCGGCACGCCGGCCGCGCTGCGCGGCATGGACTTCTACCGGCGGCTGCAGGCGCTGGGCCGGGGCCCGGTGGACGCGGACGAGGAACACCCGCCCCAGGCCGGAGTGTTCGCCGGCGGCAAGGTGGCGCAGATCGTCGCGGTCCCCGGGCTCGCCCGGGCGGTCGTGCAGCAGAACCCGGGGCTGAAGGACAGGCTGGGGTTCTTCCCGGTGCCCGGGAAGACCGCCGCGCGCCCCGGAACCGTCTTCACCGGCGGCTCCGACCTGGTCGTCCCGGACCACACCAAGGACCAGTTCGCCGCTACGGCCGTCGTCGGCGCGCTCACCGGCGCCAAGTGGGACACCGAACTCGCCCGCACCATGAAGTACGTGCCCAACAAGACCACGCTGGCGAGCGCGGTCGCCGGCGAGGAGGGGGTCGCCGCCATGGCCGCGGGCGCGGCACACGGCCGGGCGACCCCCAGCACCCCTCAGTGGGCCGACGTCGAGGCCGACAACCCGGTCAAGGAGTACATGACCCGGGTGATCGAGGGCGCGGACCCGGCGACGGAGGCCCGCCGGGCCTCCGCCAGGATCACCAGGGAACTCACCCCGGACCTCTGACTCACCGCACGACGCTCAGCGACAGTGCGAAGCGGCCCTGCGCGTCCGTCCACCAGTGAGTCAACTCCAGTCCCGAGGAGGCAAGTTCAGCGGTCACGCCCTCCTTGCGGAACTTGGCCGACACCTCCGTGCGCAGCTCCTCGCCCGCCGCGAAGTCCACGGCGAGGTCCAGCGCCGGCACCTTCACGGTCTGCGCGGTACGGGAGCGCAGCCGCATCTCGATCCACTCCCGCTCGGGGTCCCACAGCGCCACGTGGTCGAAGGCGTCCGGGTCGAAGTCGGCCCCCAGTTCGCGGTCGACGACGGCCAGCACGTTCTTGTTGAACGCGGCCGTCACCCCGGCGGCGTCGTCGTACGCCCGGACCAGCACCCGTTCGTCCTTGACCAGGTCCGTGCCGAGCAGCAGCCCGTCGCCCGGCGCGAGCAGCGCGCGCGCGGAGGCCAGGAACCGCGCACGCTCGTCGGGCAGCAGATTGCCGATCGTGCCGCCGAGGAAGGCCAGCAGCCGGGGCCCGGGGGTGGCGGGCAGGGCCAGCGGGGCGGTGAAGTCGGCGATCAGCGCGTGGACGGCGAGGTCCGGGTGGTCCGCGACCAGTGCCTTGCCGGCCTGGGTGAGGGCGCTCTCGCTGACATCGACCGGGACGTACGCCGCGGGCGCGAGCGCCTCGAGGAGGTAGCGGGTCTTCTCCGAGGAGCCCGAGCCGAGTTCGACCAGCGTACGGGCACCGCTCGCCGCGGCGATCTCGGCGGACCGGGTGGCGAGGATCTCCCGCTCGGCGCGGGTGGGGTAGTACTCGGGCAGTTCGGTGATCTGCTCGAACAGCTCGCTGCCGCGGGCGTCGTAGAACCACTTGGGCGGCAGCCACTTCGGCTGGACGGTGAGGCCGTGCAGGACGTCGGCGCGCAGCGCGGCGTCCGTCGCGTCCTCGGGGAGGGTGCGGGTGACAAGCAAGGGGCTCACGTACAGGGCTCCTTCGTTGGTGCGGACGCCGGATCCTCCAGCGGTGCGAGCAGCACGCCGGCGCGGCTCGCGGTGAGCACGGTGCGGTCGGGGATCTCCTGCCACAGCGGATCGTCGTCGTACGGTTCGGAGGCGACGACCGTGCTCCGGCCCGGCTCCGTGCGGTACCAGAGACTGTCGCCCCAGGCGGTGGCGGTGATCGTCGCGCCGTCCGTCAACAGCAGGTTGAGCCGGGAGGCGGGGGCTGCCTCGGCCAGCCGGCGGACCGTTTCACCGAGGGCCTGTTCCGGCTCGTCACCGCACCTCAGCCGGTGCAGGACGAGCGCCCACGCGAACGCCGAGTCGGTACGGGCCTGCAGCGACAGCAGCTCGACCGGGGGCAGCGCGGACACCAGCGGGGCCGCGGATTCGGGCCAGCCCGGGACGGCGCCGTTGTGGCTGAACAGCCACCGGCCCGAGGCGAAGGGCGCCGCGGCGGCCTCGGCGTCCGCGCCCGCGAGCGTCGCGTCCCTTACCGCGGCCAGGAAGGCGCCTGAGCGCACCACCCGCGCCAGGTCGGCGAAGGACAGGTCCGCCCAGACCGGCCCCGCACGCCGGTAGCGCGCCGGCACCGGATCGTCCGGTGTGTACCAACCCACCCCGAAACCATCGGCGTTGACCGTCCCGTAGCGCTGCCGCCGGGGCGCCCACGACTGGCGCAGCAGGCTGTGCTCGGGCTCCACGAGGATCCGGCCGAGCGGTACCTCGGGCCCCACATAGGCCAGGTGCCGGCACATCAGACGGCCTCCGAGCGGGCGGTGCGGAACCCGGAGAAGATCTGCCGCCGGACCGGATAGTCCCAGTTGCGGAACGTGCCCCGGCAGGCCACCGGGTCCACGGCGAACGAACCGCCGCGCAGCACCTTGTGGTCGGAGCCGAAGAACACCTCCGAGTACTCCTTGTACGGGAAGGCCCGGAACCCCGGGTACGGCAGGAAGTCGCTCGCCGTCCACTCCCACACGTCGCCGATCAGCTGCCGAACGCCGAGTGGGGATTCGCCGGCCGGGTAGCTGCCGGCGGGAGCGGGCCTGAGGTGCCGCTGGCCCAGGTTGGCGTGTTCCGGCGCCGGGTCCGCGTCGCCCCACGGGTAGCGCATCGAGCGGCCGGTGGCCGGGTCGTGCCGGGCGGCCTTCTCCCACTCCGCCTCGGTGGGCAGCCGGCGCCCGGCCCAGCGGGCGTAGGCGTCGGCCTCGTACCAGCACACATGCACGACCGGCTCGTCCGGTGGGACCGCCTCGGTCACCCCGAAACGGCGCCGCAGCCAGCGGTCGCCGTCCCGTCGCCAGAACAGCGGGGCCGTGATCGCGTGCTGCCTGATGTGGGTCCAGCCCTCCGGGGCCCACCAGCGCTCGGTGTCGTAGCCGCCGTCGTCGATGAACGCCTGGTACGCCGCGTTCGTCACCGGGGTGGTGTCGATCCAGAACGGTGCCACCTCACGGGCGTGTGCCGGGCGTTCGTTGTCCAGCGCCCACGGCTCGGCCGAGGTGCCCATGGTGAACGGGCCGCCGGGGACCAGGACTTCGGCAGGACCGGTGAACAGCGCAGCCGGCTCCGGGTCCGGGGCGGTCAGCGCCTGCGGGCCCTTCCTGAGCTGATGGGTGATCAGCATGGTCTCGTCGTGCTGCTGTTCGTGCTGGGCGATCATGCCGAAGGCGAATCCGGCCTCGGTCAGCCGGGTGCCGTGGAAGTCCGCCTTCTCCAGCAGGTCCATGACCCGGCCGCGGACCTCGGCGGCGTAGTGGCGAGCCTCGGAGGGCGCCAGCAGCGGCAGTGCGGGCCGCTCGGCGCGCGGGTGCTCGAAGGCGTCGTACAGGCTGTCGATCTCGGGGCGCATGGCGTCCCGGCCGCCGACCGCCCGCAGCAGCCACAGCTCCTCCTGGTTGCCGATGTGGGCGAGGTCCCACACCAGCGGGGACATCAGCGGTGAGTGCTGGGCGGTGAGGTCCGGGTCCTCGACGCAACTGGTCAGCAGCGTGGTGCGGGCGCGGGCGGTGGTCAGCGAGGCCAGCGCGCGCTCCCGCAGCGCCTCCGCGTCCGCCTCGGCCGCCTCGGCCGTCGCGGTGTCGGTCTCGGGGGCGGTCATGTGCGGATGTCCTTCCTCCTGCGGGCGGTGGGGGTGCCCCCGGTGCGGACGGACCGGGCGGGGGGCGGGTCGCCGCCGTCCAGCCGGTCCAGCAGGTCGTGGGCCGGGCAGCGGCCCCGGGCGACATAGCGGTCCCGGTACGCGGCCACCGCTGCCGTCACCCCGGCGGTGGCGCCGAGCCGGGGCAGGGCCTCCAGCGCCGCCGCGAAACACAGGTCCGCGGCCTCGCGCAGTTCCGGGTCGGTGAGCCCGCGCCGGGCCGCGTCGGTCCACAGCGGGTTGTGCGGAGCGGGCAGGTTCAGGGCCCGCTCCGCGAGGGGTTTCACGCTCCGGTACGCCGTCTCGGCGGCCTCCGGATCGTCGAACAGCGCCGTCGTCACCGCGAGCGGCACGATCCAGCCGTCGTCGCCGGGCTGCGCGTCGATCATCCGCAGCTCCAGATGGCCGCGCGGCCGGACCGGCGGGAACAGGGTGGTCAGGTGGTAGTCGAGGTCCGCCCGGGTGGGCGGCCGGGGCGACCGGGAACGGGTCCACTCCCGGAAGGTGAGCCCCTCGGGCACCTCCCACGGCCCGCTGTCCCGGCGCACACACATCACCGGCGCGTCCAGCACGTGCCGGGCCCAGGCGGCCCGCGGGTCGCCGTCCAGCGGGGGAGCGCCCGCGCGGCCGGTGCCGATCTCCATCCACAGCAGCTGCCGGGTGGACAGCCAGCCCGTGGGCTCGCGGCCGAGCAGCGGGGAGTTGGCGAACGCGGCCACCAGGACCGCTCCCAGCGTATGGGCCAGCCACCAGCGCCGTTCGTGACCGAGCGGGCCTGGCTCCTCATGGCCGGCGTCCAGGCAGACCTGGACCGAGGCCGAGGTGCACATCATGTGGCGGCCCGCCGGGCCGGTGCGGTCCAGGCAGGTCTCCATCGCGTCGTAGCGCGGCTCGTGCAGGAACCTGCGGGGGGTGTGCCAGGGGTCGTGGCCGATGCCGACCAGACCGAGACCGTGCTCGGCGAGGACGGCGCGGACGATGTCCAGGTCGGCGGAGACGGTGCCGACGCACTCCATCAGGGAGGCGGCGGGCGGCGAGCTCAGCTCCAGCTGGCCGCCGGGTTCCACGGTGAGCGGCGACCGCAGGGGCACGGCCCGCAGCGCGGCGTACACCGCTTTCAGTCGTTCGGGTGTCACAGGGAGCTGCGGCATCCGCAGCTCATGGATGAGCCACTCCAGCTCCACACCCAGGGCACGCGGCGGCCCGGTCTTGAAGCAGATGCCCCGGACCAGGGCCTCCACCTCGGCTTCGGTGACGGCGGTGCGGTGGTCCGTACAGCCGCCACCGTCACTTTGTGAATCGGACATGTCGGGATCCTCCTGAGATTCCACCATGCCACCGGCCCGGTTCGAGCGTCGGGCCGGGCAGGAACGGATTCCACCCAAGACCCTCGGGCCGATTCGCACAAGGGTGCCCCGGCGGACGTTCCGGATCGGTCATCTCCGTTTCCGTATGCGTTTCCGGGCTGTTCCGGGCGGTTCCGGGGGGCGGGAAAACTCCGTTGCACCGCATCACCAGCATCACCCAGGATGCGTGCATGAGCACGACGGGGGAGACCGCGCAGGACGCGGTCGCGGCGCCCACGGGGGTGGCGCCGTGAGCGCGCGCCTGCGCGGGATCGCCGCGGAGACGGAACAAATCGTGGCGGCGGGCCGGTACCGCGCGCCGGACGGCCGGGAGGTGTCCCTCGCGGCGGAGATCGAGGCCGCGCGGCGCGGTACGCGGACCTTCGGTCCGGAACCGGTTCCGGTACCGGAGACGGACGGGACCCGCGCCGGCACCGCCGCGGCGCTCGGGGGCGACACCGTTTTCGAGGTCACCGGGGAGAGCAGCCTGGAGGCCGCCCGCCGGCTGGCCGGCGCTCCGGTCTCCGTGCTGAACTTCGCGTCCGCCCGCAATCCGGGCGGCGGTTACCTCAACGGCGCGCAGGCCCAGGAGGAGGCTCTGTGCCGCGCCTCCGCCCTGTACACCTGCCTGTTGACGGCCCGTTCCTTCTACGACCACCACCGCGCCCACCGCGACCCGTTCTACACGGACCGGGTGATCCACTCACCGGCCGTCCCGGTCTTCCGTGACGACCGGGGCCGGCTGCTGGCCGAGCCGTACCGCGCCGGCTTTCTGACTGCGGCCGCCCCCAACGCGGGCGTCGTGCGGCGTACGCAACCGGAGCGCGCCGCCGAACTGCCGGGCGCCCTGGCGGTACGGGCCGAGCGGGTGCTGGAGACGGCCGCCGCCCACGGCTATCGCCGCCTGGTGCTCGGCGCCTGGGGATGCGGCGTGTTCCAGAACGACCCGGCGCAGGTCGCGGGAGCTTTCCGGGCGCTGCTCGGCCCCGGCGGCCGGTTCGCCCGGACCTTCGAGCACGTGGTGTTCGGGGTGCTGGACCGGACGCCGGAGGCGGTGGTGCGGGAGGCGTTCACCCGGGCGTTCCGCTGAGGGCCGGGCCGAGGGGCCCTGCCCCGGTCAGGTCCAGCCGTAGCGCTCGTGCAGCCGCTGCCGGACGAGGTTGAACCGCATCCGGTCCAGGGCGCACGCCTCACGGCGCATGCCCTCCTCGTGCAGCCGCAGCACCCGGTCCACGTCCACCCACGAATCCCGGCCGGTCCGGTCCCACGGCCCGCTGCCGATCGCGACCCACTCCCGGTCGCCGTCGTGCCGCTTGCTGGACAGCTGTACGGCGAGGAACGTGCCGGCCGCCTCCCGGGCGACGACCAGCACCGGGCGGTCCTTGCCCCGGCCGTCGTTCTCCTCGAACGGCACCCAGGTCCACACGATCTCACCGGGGTCCGGGTCGCCGTCGTGGGCGGGGGAGTACTCGGTGCGCACCCGGCCGACCCCGCGCGGGTCGGCCTCGGTGGTCGCGTGGCGGCCGTACCGGCCGGGGACGTTCTCATCGGTAAACGTGGTCACGCAGGCACCCTAGTGGGCCGCACCCGGAGCGCAGGAGGCGCCCGCCGCTCGCGCGTTGTGCCGACCGGGCCGGGCCGGCGGAGACCGCGGCTGCGCTGGTGGAACGCGGCGGGCGGTGAAGGTGCCGAGCGGGGCGGGGGCACCGCGCGCGAGCGGCGTCTCGGCCCCAAGGGTCACCCTCAGCCCCACCCGTGCCGCCCGGCCTTGCCCGAGAACCTCGAGACACTCGGGGGAGGCGTCAACTGCCCGCAGCGGAGCCGGTGTCACCGGCCGGCGGCACGCCGCTGGTCGAGTGCGGCGTGACCGTCTAGCGCGGTGCGGGCGTGGCCGGTGCGGGCGGTCAGGCGTCGGGGCGCGTGCCGATCCACATGCCCGGGCGGCGCTGATGCACGGTCACATACGTCAGTCCCGCCTCACCGGCGGTGATGCTGCGCGGCGCGCCGTGCGGCAGCCAGACCAGGGCGCCCTCGGCGAGCGGCTCGGGTTCGTCGGCGGGGCCCGCGCCGAGGACGCCGCCCCCGGACACGACCAGAACCATCACATCCAGCTGTTGCTCGGTGTGGGCCGTGATCCGGTCGCCCGGGGCGAGCCGGACCACGTTGGCGTCGAGCTGCCGTCCGCTCTCGGCCAGCTTCCACAGCACTCCGCCCGGCACCGGCGGAGCCTCGGCCAGCGCCCGGGTGTCGCACAGCACGCGTGCTTGCGCCGCGGTGTGGCCGGCCGGCCCCGTGTCGATCGCGGACCGCGACGTCATCTGGTGATCCTCTCGGCTCTTCCGTGTCCCTGGACGTCCTGTCCCCGGATGTCCCTGGATGGCGGTACCCACTCCTCGTCCTTACCCACCCTACAATTTATCCATGTAGGATTCGTAAAAAATAGGCGCAGGTGGGAGGGGTCCGGACATGACCACGCGGGAAAGCCCGCGCCGCCGAGAGGTGCTGGACGTACTGCGCGCGGCCCCCTCACCGCTCGGCGTCGCGGAGACGGCCGAGCGGATCGGCGTCCACCCCAACACGGTGCGCTTCCACCTGGACGCCCTGGCGGCCGAGGGCTTGGTCGAGCGCCGGGCCGAGGCGTCCTCCGGACCCGGCCGGCCCCGCACCGTCTACACCCCGCGTCCGGGTATGGACCGCGGCGGCACGCGTGACTACCGGCTCCTGGCCCGCATCCTGCTCAGCCGGTGGGCGTCCGCCGATCCGGCGACGGCGCGGACGGAGGCGATGGAGACGGGCCGGGCGTGGGGTGGTTTCCTCGTGGACCCGCCCCCACCGTCCGAGGAGGCGACCGCCGGGCGTTCGGTGGCCGCACTTCTCGCACTGCTGGGCGAGTTGGGCTTCGCGCCGCAGCCGGAAGGCGCCGACGGGACCGGCGGGCCGCCCCGGCGGATCCGGCTGCGGCACTGCCCCTTCCTGGAACTCGCCGAGGAACACGGACAGGTGGTGTGCCCGCTCCATCTGGGGCTGATACAGGGCGCGTTGGCCCGGCTGGACGCCCCGCTGACGGCAACCGGCCTGGAGCCCTTCGCGGACCCCGGCTCCTGTGTGGCCCACCTGGCCGAGACCACCGCCGCCCGGCCCGTACCGGGTCGACAGGCGCACTCGGGCCGCCGGCCCGTGCGCCGCAGCGCCGATCCGGCCCGCGACCGAGGAACCACTCCCACCGAACTCCACCCGCCGGCCCCGGCGGAGAAGGGCCCGCACCGATGAACGCCACGTCCGCCGCCACCGCGAGCGCGGTCACCTTCGTCTGGCTCGGCATGGTGCTGGCGATCTCCTTCCTGGAGGCCCCGCTGAAGTTCCGCGCACCGGGCGTGACCATCCCCGTCGGCCTCGGCATAGGCCGGCTGGTCTTCCGCGCGCTGAACGCCGTGGAGGCGGCGCTGGCCGTCGTCGTGATCACCGCGCTCGCCCTGGGCGGTGCCCCGGCCGGGATCACGGCTCTGACCGCGGTCGTCGCGCTGCTGCTCCTCGCGCAGCTGGCCGTGGTCCGGCCCTCCCTCAACCGCCGGTCCGACCGGATCCTCGCCGGGGAGGAACTGCCCCGTTCCCGCAGCCACTTCTGGTACGTGGGGCTGGAAACGCTCAAGGTCGTGGCCCTGATCGCCCTGGGAGCCGGCCTGCTCGCGGTGTGACGGCCCGAGGTCGCCGACCGGGCCCGCAGTTCACCGACCGGGGGGACACAGGGCAGGCGCACGCCTGTCGGTCGCCAGGAGACCGGCCTCAGGCGGTCCGTGATGTCGGGGCCGGCTCCGGTGGCCACCGTTCGTGCCAGCGCAGCTCCGCCTCCAGCTGGGCGGCGACGGACACCAGCAGCGGTTCGCTGTGGGCGGGTCCGAGCAGCTGCGCGCCCACCGGCAGACCGTCACCGACGAATCCTGCGGGCACGTTGACGCCGGGCCAGCCCAGCACGTTCCACGGCCAGGCGTACGGGCAGGCGGCGATCATCGCGCGGTCCGTGGCCAGCCCGCGCCGCAGCCGGTACAGGGCGCCGATCCGGGGCGGGGGAGCGGCCGTCGTCGGCGCGAGGACCACGTCGTAACGCCCGAAGAACCCGTCGATTCGGCGGTGCAGCACCGCCTCCGCGCGCCGGGCCGCCCGCAGCGGCGCCCCGCCGAGCAGCCGGCCGAGCCGGGCCGCGTCCCGGGTGCGCGGGTCGAGCAGCGCCGGGTCGGGGGCCTCGCGGACCCAGTCGGCGATACCGGCGGTGGCGCGCGGCACGAAGGTCAGCCCGATCTGTCCGTACGGCGGATCCGCCTCCTCGACATCGTGCCCCAACGCCGCGAGTTTCCCGGCGAGTTCGACGACCCGGGCACGGATCTCCGGGTGCAGCCGGGCCGGTACGGCGGTGAACGGCGGTTTGAGGGACAGGGCGATGCGCAGCCGGCCCGGGTCGCGCCCGACCGCGTCCGCCACGGTCAGCGCGGGCGGCCGGTGCGGGTCCCGGTCGTGGTTGCCGCTCGCCGCGTCCAGCAGCAGGGCCGCGTCGGCGACGGTCCGGGCGAGGGTGCCGTTGACCGTGATGCCGTGGAAGGACTCGCCGCGCGGCCAGGTCGAGATACGGCCGCGCTGCGGCTTGATGCCGATCAGCCCGGTCCACGAGGCCGGGATGCGCACCGAGCCGGCGCCGTCCGAGCCGAGCGCGGCGGGGACGAGCCCGGCGGCGACGGCGGCGGCCGAGCCCCCGGACGAACCCCCGGGCGTGTGCCCGGTGTGCCAGGGATTGCGGGTCTCCCCGAACGCCGCTCCCTCGGTGAACGGCCACTGCCCCAGCTCGCATGTGTTCGTCTTGCCGACGATCACGGCACCGGCCGCGCGCAGCCGCCGTACCGCCTCCCCGTCCTCGGTGACCGGCGGGAACGCACCCCGGCAGCCGAACGCGGTCGGCTCACCGGCCACGTCCATGTCGTCCTTCACCGCCACCGGCACCCCGAGCAGTGGGCGCCGTGCCCCGGCGGCCAGCTCCCGGTCCGCGGCCTCGGCTTCGGCGAGCGCGGCCCGGGCCCGCACGATCCGGAAGGCGTTCAACGTGCCCTGCGTGGCCTCGATCCGGGTCAGCGCCTGCTCCACCAGCGCACGGGAGCTCACCTCTCCCTCGGCGAGCGCACGCCGGGTCTCCACGAGACCGGCGCGGTGGTCGTGCGGCATGGCGACCTCCGGGATGCTCCGCAGAACGATGTCTACCGAACGGTAACGTCGGAAGGCGGCGGGCGTACGGTTTTCGCGTGGATGTCTGCGACGGCGGTCGCCCGCGTTGCGGCGGTGCCGGGGCGGATGCCGGGCTCGGTCAGGGGGCGGGTCCGGTCCGGGGGAGGTCCTCGGCGGAGGCGGCCCTCAGGCGCCGGAGGGCCGTCTCCTCGGCCGCCCGCGCCGGAGTCACACCCTCGCGCTCGGCGGTGTCGAGCAGTTCCCCGACGGTCTCTTCGACGGCGAGGACCCGGGCGCGGGCCTCGTTCGCACCAAGGTGGTGCGGTTCGGTGCTGATGGCGTTGATCACGCCGCCCGCGCCGGCGGCACGGTGATCGACACTTTCAAGGGCTTCGCCGGCTCGCTGCCGGAGGTGCTGCACGTCTTCGTGCTCTCCGGCGGCGACGACTTCCTGCTGCACGTCGCCGTGCAGGACCTCGACCGGCTGCACGCCCTCCTCGTCGACCGCCTCAGCAAGCGCGCCGAGATCACCGGCTTCCGCACCTCGATGATCTTCCAGCAGGTCAGCACCACCACCCCTGCCCGCCTTCCCTCCTGATCCCCGTCAGAAGGCGCGCCCCGCAGGGCGGTGCCCCTCAGCGATCCAACAGCCGCCGCAACCAGGCGAGTCGGGCCGTCCGGGCCGCGCGGGACAGAGCGGCCTGAGGGGCGAGCGTGTCGAAGCCGTGGAACGCGCCCGGCCAGATGTGGAGTTCGGCCTCGCCGCCGCACTGCCAGATACGGGACGCGTAGGCGACCACCTCGTCCCGGAAGGTCTCCGCGGAACCTGCGTCGAGGTAGGCCGGGGGCAGGCCGGACAGGTCGCGGGCGCGGGCGGGGGCGGCGTACGGCGGGACGCCGGGGCCGCCACGGCGGTCGCCGAGCAGGGCCGTCCAGCCGGTCTCGTTGGCGGTGCGGTCCCAGACTCCGACGTCGGCCATCTGGTGGCTGGAGACCGTGTCGTTGCGGTCGTCGAGCATCGGGGCCAGCAGCACCTGACCGAGCAGGCGCGGGCCCCGCCGGTCCCGGCTGAGCAGGGCGAGCGCCGCGGCGAGGCCGCCGCCCGCGCTGGCGCCCACGGCGACGATCCGGTCCGGGTCGGCGCCGATCTCCCGCGCGTGCCCGGCGATCCACAGCAGGCCCGCGTACACGTCCTCCACCGGCGCCGGGTACGGATGTTCGGGCGCGAGCCGGTACTCCACCGAGACCACGACCGCGCCCAGCTCGCGCGCCCACGCCAGGGGCTGGTCCACACCGGCCCGGGCGGTGCCGAGCACCATGCCGCCGCCGTGCACGTGGTAGAGCACCGGCAGCGGGGCCGTGGACCCGGTGCGGACAGGGCGGCAGAGCAGGAGGCAGACGTCCGGGGCGCCCTCCGGGCCCGGCACCGCACGGTCCTCCGCCTCGAAGGCGCCGTCCAGGGTGAGGTCCAGCAGACCGAGCACCTCGCTGTCGGCGGCCCGGGCGGACGCCAGCGCGTCCAGGGTGAATCCGGGCGCGGTCGCGTCCCCGAGCAGGTCGAGCGCGGCGGCGAGTTCCGGGTCGAAGGGCGGCGGGACCGGCTGCGGCATGAGGTCTCCTGAAGTGGCGTGGTGGCGTACGGCCGATGTGGCGTGCCGGGGACGAGCGGTGTGGCGCGTGGCCGTCCGTGCGGCGTGGCCACAGCCGTCCGTGCGGCTCCGCGGGGCGCCGGGTGCGCCCGTCGGACCCCTACCCCGTGGCGGGCCCGGCCCGACCGGCCGCGGCAGCGGTCCGGTGCCGGCCCGCCCGTGCGCCCAGGTGCCGTATCAGGCCCAGCCCGGTCAGCAGGGCGACCAGGCCGCACACCCCGGCCCAGCCGTGCCAGGCGTACGCGCGGGCGCCGAGCCAGGAGCCGAGGCTGCCGCCCAGGTAGGCGCAGGTCATGTAGGCGGTGTTGAGGCGGCTGCGGACGTCCGCGGCGAGGGCGTAGATGCGCACCTGGTTGGCGACCATGCCGGACTGCATGCCGACGTCCAGCAGCAGGGTGCCCGTCCCGAGGGACAGCAGGCCGGGGGTGCCGCCCAGGCCGCCGAGGGCGAGGGCCGCAACGGCGGCGAGGACCAGCAGGAAACAGACCAGGTTCACCCGGTCGGGGCCCCGCCGGTCCACCAGCCGGCCCGCGAACGGCGTGACGAGCATGGTCACCGCGTTGACCAGCGCGAGCAGTCCGACCGCTGCCACGCCGAGCCCGTACGGTGGTCCTGTCAGCAGCAGGGCCACCCCGGTCCACACGGCGGAGAAACCGGCGAACACCGTCGCCTGGTAGAAGGACGAGCGGCGCAGCTCCGGTTCGGCGAACAGCAGGCGGACGGGCTCGGTGAGCAGGCGCGGGCGGCGCGGCCGGCGCGGCCGGGACGGCGGGGCCGTGGCCGGGAGCGCACGGGCCAGGAGCAGCGCGACCGCCAGGGTCAGCAGGGCCGCCAGGACGTACGGCGCCCGCCAGCCCAGCCGCTCGCCGAGGGCGCCGCCGACCGTGCGGGACAGCAGCATGCCCGCCAGGGCGCCGCTCAGCAGCGTGCCGCCGACCACACCCCGCCGTTCGGGCGGGACCAGTCCCGCCGCCAGCGGGCCGGCCAGCGGAGCGATCACCGTGGCCGCGCCGACCAGCAGGCTCGCCGCGAGCAGCGCCGGCAGCGCGGGCGCTGCGGCGGCGGCGCACAGGCCGAGGCCGGTCACGGCCAGCAGGGTGACCAGCAGCGGCCGGGCCGGCAACCGGTCGCCGAGCGGGACGAGCAGGAAGATGCCCGCCGCATAGCCGAACTGGGTCGCCGTCACCGCCCCGGCCGCGGAGCCGGGGGAGACGCCGAGCCCGGCCGCCGCGAGCGGGACGACGGCCTGCGGAAAGTACACGTTGCCGACCCCGACCCCGCAGGCCAGGCCCAGCAGCGGAACGAGTCGTGGAGTACGCTGCCCGGTGTGGTGAGCGGTCATGTGCCGAAGTCCACCGCCCGCGGGGGAAGTTGGCGAACGATGTAGGCGGGGGCTAAATGATCGGCTTCCGGCTCGGGGTCGACGACCTCGCGGACACCCGGTTCGCCCTCTCCCCGCTCGGCGAGCTGATGGAGAGCCTGCGTGTCCTGCGGGCCCCGGCGCTGCACCCCCTGCACCGCGGCTGGCGCCGCACCGTGCTCGCCGCCCTCGCCGCCGCCGACCTGCCTCTGCTGTCCGCCCTGGTCGGTCCCACGCTCGCCCTGCCCGACTTCCTGACGCCCCGGCCCACCGCCTACGCCCCGACACTCGACGAGGAGCTGACCGTCGTACGGGCCACGCCCCCCGAGGTCGTACGGCATGACCTGCGCGCCGCGCACGCCCCGCGCCCGCTCCCCGGCGCGCTGCGGCAGGCCACCGCGCCCGGAGACGACCCCGTCCTCGAACTCCTCGACGTCCTCTGTTCGTTGCTGCACCGCTACTGGCGGACGGCGCTGCTGCCGTACTGGCCACGGATCCGGCTGGTCCTGGAGGCCGACATCACGCACCGCGCGGGACAGCTGGCCACCGGCGGCGCGCGGGCGCTCTTCTCCGGTCTGCACGCCAACCTCGGCTGGCGGGACGGCGTGCTGACCGTCGACAAGATGATCGGCCGGCACACCGTCGACGGCGCCGGCCGGGGGTTGCGGCTGGTGCCCTCGGTGTTCGCGTACAAGCCGGCGCCCCCGATCAGCGCCGAGGCACCGCCGATGCTCGCCTACCCGGGCCGGGGCGCGGCGACCCTGTGGGAACCGGAACCCGCGCCGGACGCCTCCGCGCTCACCGCCCTGCTCGGCGCACCCCGGACGACCCTGCTGCGGCTGCTCGCGGAACCCCTGCCCACGGTGGAGCTCGCCCGGAGGCTCGGCGTGACCCCGAGCGCCGTCTCCCAGCACCTGCGCGTGCTGGCCGCCACGGGCCTGGTGACCCGCGCCCGCGACGGCCGCCGGGTGCTGTACCGGCGCAGCGCGCTGGCCGAGCGGTTGGCCGGGGGCTGACGGGGCGGCTCATGCCCGGCCGGTGTGACTGCCGGTGTCGGACCGCGGGAAGTCCGCGGAAACCGGACCGCGGACAGTGCACACGCGAAAGGGGGCCGGACGGAACCGGCCCCCCTCACGGTGCTGTGCCTCAGGCGGCCACGGCCTCGCCCACGTTGCCGTGCAGACGGGCGACGACCTCGGTCAGCTGGGCGGCGACCTCGGCGTCGTCGACCGGGTGGGTCTCCGCGAAGCGGGTCACCGAGCCCGGGATGGAGAGCTTGATGTCCTCGATCACCTTGCCACCGGCGATGCCCACGGCCTTGCGGGTGTCGTCCTGCGCCCACACGCCGCCGTACTGGCCGAAGGCGGTGCCGATCACGGCGACGGGCTTGCCGCCGAAGGCGCCGGCGCCGTACGGACGGGACAGCCAGTCGATGGCGTTCTTCAGGACGGCCGGGATGGTGCCGTTGTACTCGGGGGAGAAGAGCAGGAAGGCGTCGGCGGCCTGCGCGGCCTCACGCAGCTTCGCGGCGGCGGCCGGCACGCTGCCCTCGACGTCGATGTCCTCGTTGTAGAAGGGGACGTCGGCCAGGCCCTCGTACAGCACGACCTCGGCGCCCTCGGGAGCGAGCTTGACGGCCGCCTCGGCGAGCTGGCGGTTGTGCGAACCGGCGCGGAGGCTGCCGACGAGCGCGAGGATGCGAACAGACATGGGAACTCCAAAAGGCTGAAACATCGCTGTCTACGATCCGGACCAGGGTCCGCTTAAGTGTTCTATCACCTTAAACGGACCGCGGTCCAGTTTTGTTCCGGATGCTTTACGCTGTCTTCATGTCCAGCGCCGTGCCGCCCTTCCCGCCGTCTCCTGAGCCCCTCGACGCGCCTCAGTTGCTGGAGGTCGGCGCGTCAGCCGAGGAGCCGTGCCTGCGGGCCGACGCGGCGCGCAACCGGGCCCGGCTGCTGGATGCCGCCGCCCGGCTGATCGCGGAGCACGGGGTGGCAGGGGTCACCATGGAGGCGGTGGCCGCTGCGGCCCAGGTGGGCAAGGGGACGGTGTTCCGGCGCTTCGGTGACCGCACCGGCCTGCTGATGGCCCTGCTCGACCACTCGGACAAGCAGTTGCAGGCCGACTTCCTGGGCGGGCCCCCGCCGCTGGGGCCCGGGGCGCCGCCCCTGGAGCGGCTGCGGGCGTTCGGCGTGGCGGTGCTGTACCGCTCGGACGAGCGGCTGGAGCTGCATCTCGCCGCCCAGACGGAGCCGACCCGCAGGTTCTCCCATCCGGCGCACCGGGCCCTGCGCACCCACGTCCTCATACTGCTGCGGCAGATCGTGCCGGACGCCGACTGCGAACTGCTCGCCCAGACGCTCCTGGCCTCGCTCGACCCGGCGCTGATCCACTACCACACCAGGCAGTGCGGGCTGCCCATGGAGCGGCTGGAGGCCGGCTGGATCGACCTGGTCGCCCGGGTGACCGGCACCCGGCCACCCCACTGAGAGCCGGACCGTCGACCGGGGCCCGGCCGCCGGTCGGCCACCCTCGACTGGGTGCCCCCGTGTGCCGCCTGTGCGGCGGATGCCACGGCGCGCCGGAACATCCCGGGCCCCGGTCGGGTACGGGCACGGCGGTGCGCCCGATGCCGTCGACCAGGGTCTGGGACGCCCACGACCTGCGGGCCTCCCGGGTGCCGGAGAGCAGCCTCCGGCACCCGCCCGGGGACTCCTGTCGGTGTGCTCGGCGGCGGTCGCGGTGGCGGCTGAAGCGGCAGGCCGGCGCCCCACGTCGCGTGCGCGCGGCACCCCGCCCGACGGGACCGGATCCAGCAGGCCCTCGATCAGCCGCAGGTGGTTCGTTCGCCCAAGCCACCGGTACGCCGGATTTCGTCGAACGATGAACCACGTTGCCCCGCCTGCTCCCGGCCCCCGCCCCTCTGCCAAGATGCGGTCTGTCATGGTGCAGATACCGAACACGCCCACGAGTGCCGACGTGGCCCGCCTGGCCGGCGTCTCGCGCGCGACCGTGTCCTACGTCCTCAACAACACCAGCGCCGTACGGATCAGTGAACCGACGCGCCGCCGGGTACGCGAGGCCGCGCGGGAACTGGGGTACGTGCCCCACGCCGCCGCCCGCAGCCTGCGTGCCGGACACAGTCGCATGGTCCTCATGCCCGCCCCGGCGATCCCGGTGGGCCACCTGTACGGCAGGTTCCTCAACGAGCTGCAGTGGGCGCTCGGCCGGCTCGACTACACCGTCGTGCAGTACGGCACCGTCGGCCTCCAAGGGGACGAAGCCGCCCGCGCCTGGGCGGAGTTGCGGCCGGTCGCCGTCCTGGTGCCCGGCGCGGAACTCGGGCCGCAGGGTGTCGGCGTCCTCAAACGCTCCGGTGCCCGTGCCGTGGTCACCCTCGGCCCCGAGCGCGTCGACGGCGCGCACGCCCTGCTGATGGACCACGACGCCGTCGGCCAGAGCGCGGGCGCCCATCTGTACGCCCGCGGCCGGCGCCGGATCGGGGTCGTGGTACCCGAGGAGCCCGGCTTGGAGGCCTACTCCCGGCCCCGGCTCGCCGGAGTGCGCCAGGCGCTGCACGGCACGGACGCCGCCGTCACGGAACTGCCGCTCGCGTACACGGAGGAAGCCGCCGCCCGACTCGCCTCAGGGTGGCGTGAGTCGGGCCTGGACGCGGTGTTCGCCTACAACGACGAGTACGCGATGCTGCTGATGCGCGCCCTGCAGGACGAGGGGCTGCGGGTCCCCGAGGACGTCGCCGTGATCGGCGCCGACGACCTGATGCTCGGCCGGCTGCTGCGGCCCCGCCTCAGCACCGTCCACATCGAGCTGCCCTCGGGCCGCGACCTCGCCGAACTGGTCGACCGGGCGGTGCGCGACCCCGGCGCCGAGCCGGAGGTGCACACGGTCCTGGGTGCCTCGGTGATCCGACGCGAGTCCAGCTGACCCGGCACCGTCCCGTTGCCCGTGGCTGCCCCGCGGTGCGCTATTCGGCGTTGCTCTGCTGAGCGGCGATGCTCTTGCGGACCTCGTCCATGTCCAGGTTCCGGGCCTGCCCGATGATGTCCGTCAGGGCGGGCTCGGGGAGCGCGCCCGGCTGGGCGTAGACGGCGACCTTGTCGCGGACGATCATCAGCGTCGGGATCGACTGGATGCCGAAGGCCGCGGCCAGCTCGGGCTGCGCCTCGGTGTCCACCTTGCCGAACACCAGGTCGGGATTGTCCTGGGCCGCCTTCTCGTACACGGGCGCGAACTGCCGGCAGGGCCCGCACCACTCCGCCCAGAAGTCGATGAGAACGAACTCGTTCTCCGTGACCGTCTGGTCGAAGTTGTCCTTGGTCAGCTCCACGGTGCTGCTCATGGCGTGCTCCCTCGTTCCTAGGTGCGGGCGAAGCCGTGGGCACAACACGGCCGCCCGGTGACGTATTCCGCGACGTGTTCCGCGCCCCTACCCGTGTGGCCGTGGCGCACACCACCCACCAGACTGACCCCATGACGGAAACGGAAACCATCGCGTACGACGTCGTGGTGATCGGGGGCGGGCCCGTGGGGGAGAACGTCGCCGACCGCACCCGCGCGGCCGGACTCACCACCGCGGTCGTGGAGAGCGAACTGCTCGGCGGCGAGTGCTCCTACTGGGCGTGCATGCCCAGCAAGGCCCTGCTCAGGCCGGTCATCGCCCAGGCCGACGCGCGCCGGCTGCCCGGCCTCGCCCAGGCGGTCCTCAGCCCGCTCGACACCCCGGCGGTCCTCGCCCGCCGGGACGCGTACACCTCCCACTGGAAGGACGACGGCCAGGTCGCCTGGCTGGAGGGCACCGGCGCCGACTTCCACCGCGGCCACGGGCGCCTCGCCGGCCCCCGCACGGTCACCGTGACCGCCCCCGACGGCACGGTCACCACCCTCACCGCCCGGCACGCCGTCGCCGTATCCACCGGCACCCGCGCCCAGCTGCCCGACCTGCCCGGACTCGACGGGGTGAAGCCCTGGACCAGCCGCGAGGCCACCAGCGCCAAGGCCGCCCCGGGCCGGCTGGTCGTCGTCGGCGGCGGTGTCGTCGCCACCGAGATGGCCACCGCCTGGCAGGCCCTCGGCTCCCGGGTCACCCTGCTGGTGCGGGGCAAGGGCCTGCTGAACCGCATGGAGCCGTTCGCCGGGGAACTGGTCGCCGAGGCGCTCACCGAGGCGGGCGCCGACATCCGCACCGGCACCTCCCTGGAGTCCGTCACCCGGGAGAACGGCACCGTCGTCGCGGTCACCTCCGCCGGCGACCGGATCGAGGCCGACGAGATCCTCTTCGCCACCGGCCGCGTCCCGCACACCGACGACATCGGCCTCGACACCGTCGGCCTGGAACCCGGCTCCTGGCTGGAGGTCGACGACACCCTCCGCGTGACCGGCACCGACTGGCTGTACGCGGTCGGCGACGTCAACCACCGCGCCCTCCTCACCCACCAGGGCAAGTACCAGGCCCGCATCGCCGGCGCCGCCATCGCCGCCCGCGCGTCCGGCGACCCCGTGCTGGACGAGTCCTGGGGCGCGCATGCGGCCACCGCCGACCACCACGCCGTACCCCAGGTCGTGTTCACCGACCCCGAGGCCGCCGCGGTCGGCCTCTCCCTCGCCGAGGCGGAACAGGCGGGGCACCGCGTCCGTGCCGTCGACGTCGAGTTCTCCTCGGTCGCGGGTGCCGGCCTGTACGGCGACGGCTACAAGGGCCGCGCCCGCATCGTCGTCGACCTGGAGAACGAGATCCTGCGCGGGGTCACCTTCGTCGGCCCCGGCGTCGGCGAACTCATCCACTCGGCGACCGTCGCCGTCGCCGGCCGGGTCCCGGTGAGCCGGCTGTGGCACGCGGTCCCGTCGTACCCGACGCTGAGCGAGGTGTGGCTGCGACTGCTGGAGGCGTACCGGGACAACTGAGCCCGGAACTAGGGGAGATCGAACCCGAGGGCCTCGCCCGCCGCCCGCGGTGTCGGCTGGGCCCACAGCGCGGCCACCGCCTCGTTCGTGGACAGGGAGCGCGGCTCGGCGCGGTCCAGGTACAGCGTGCCGTCCAGGTGGTCCGTCTCGTGCTGGACGATCCGGGCGGGCCACCCGGTGAACAGCTCGTCCAGCGCGCGGCCGTGCTCGTCCTCGCCGCGCAGCCGCACCTCGGCGTGCCGGGCCACCACCGCCTGCCAGCCCGGCACGCTCAAGCAGCCCTCGAAGAACGCGGCACGCGCGGTGCCGACGGGCTCGTACACCGGATTGACCAGGACCCGGAACGGCTGCGGGACCCGGCCACGGGCCACCGCCACCTCCGGAGGCACCGGTGCCGGATCCTCGATGACCGCGATCCGCAGGCCCACGCCGACCTGGGGTGCGGCGAGGCCCACACCGGGCGCGGCGTGCATGGTGACGCGCAGGGCCTCGACGAAACGGGCGAGCAGGGCCGGGCCGAGCTGACCGTCGTACGGCTCGGTGCCGCGCCGCAGCACCGGCTGCCCGGCGGCGACGATGGGCAGGGGGCCGCCGGCGGCGAGGAGTTCCTCGACCCGCTCGGCGAGCGGCGCGTGATCACGGGGAGGTGCCATCGCGTCAGGATGCCATGACCTCCCGGCACTCCCTGTGGCACAGGTCACCAAAACCCCGGGGAACTCCGCCCCTTGGCGGTCCGACTACTGAACCGTCCCCGCTTGCGCACCACGTCCCCGGAGAACTCCCCGATGACCTCCGCTCCCCCCGCCGCCGGCACCGAGGCGTCCGGCCCGCGGGCCCGCGGCGGCTGGGCACCCCTGCGCCCGCTCGTCCTGCGCCTGCACTTCTACGCCGGCGTGCTCGTCGCCCCCTTCCTGCTGGTCGCCGCCGTCACCGGACTGCTGTACGCGGGCTCCTTCCAGGCCGAGAAGCTCGTCTACGGCCATGAGCTGACCGTTCCCGCCGGGAAGACCGAACTGCCGGTCTCCGCCCAGGTCGCCGCCGCCCGCAAGGCCCGCCCCGAGGGCACCGTCGCCGCCGTGCGCCCCGCCCCCGAACCCGGCACCACCACCCGGGTGCTGCTCTCCGGCGTCAAGGGCGTCACCCCCGACCACACCCTCGCCGTGTTCGTCGACCCCTGCACCGGCAAGGTCCGCGGCGCGCTCGAACAGTACGGCTCGACCGGCGCGCTGCCCCTGCGTACCTGGATCGACGAACTCCACCGCGATCTGCACCTCGGCGACACCGGCCGCCTCTACAGCGAGCTGGCCGCGAGCTGGCTCTGGGTGATCACGGCCGGCGGACTGGTCCTGTGGTTCTCCCGCCGCCGCGCCCTGCGCAAGGTCCGCGGGACCGGCGGGCGGCGCCGCACCCTCGGCCTGCACGGCACCGTCGGGGTGTGGACCGCCGCCGGGTTCCTCTTCCTGTCGGCGACCGGGCTGACGTGGTCGACGTACGCCGGCGCGCACATCGACGAGCTGCGCACCTCGCTGGGCCAGGCCACCCCGTCCGTCTCGGCGTCCGCGGCGGGCGGCGACCACGCGGGCCACGGTACGCCGTCCGGCACCGGCGGCACCGCGGTGCACGGTGTCGGCCTGGACAAGGTGCTCACGGCGGCCCGCGCCAGGGGACTGAACGACCCGGTGGAGATCGTGCCGCCCGCCGACGCCCGCAGCGCCTACGTCGTGAAGCAGATCCAGCGCAGCTGGCCCGAGAAGCAGGACGCCGTCGCCGTCGACCCGGCCACCGGCAAGGTCACCGACGAACTCCGGTTCGCCGACTACCCGGTGCTCGCCAAGCTCACCCGCTGGGGCATCGACCTGCACACCGGCGTCCTCTTCGGCCTCGTCAACCAGATCGCCCTCGCGCTGCTCGCCCTCGCCCTGATCCTGCTGGTCCTGTGGGGCTACCGCATGTGGTGGCAGCGCGGACGCGGCTCCGCCTTCGGCCGGCCCGTCCCGCGCGGCGCCTGGGCCGAGGTGCCGCCGCACCTCCTGGTCCCGGCGCTCGCGGCCGTCGCCGTACTCGGCTACTTCGTGCCGCTGCTCGGCATCCCGCTGGCCGCCTTCCTCGCCGTCGACGTCCTCCTCGGCGAGATCGCCCACCGGTGCGGCCGGCGGACCTACGGGAGCGCGCCCGACGTGCAGTAGCGTGGTCCGACACGCCCGACGCCGAAGCGGCGGGTGAGCCGACGGGGCGTCCCGGAGGCGAACCGAGCCGGAAAGAAGGGGAGACGGGGACATGGCGCGGGAAGGCGGCCGGGCCCGGCGGCGCGGACAGGGCGAACTGGAGGGCCAGGTCCTCGGCGCGCTGCGGGAGGCGGAGGAGCCGGTCAGCGCCGAGTGGGTGCGCCGGCGCCTGGGCGGCGACCTCGCCTACACCACCGTCGTCACCATTCTGACCCGGCTGCTCGCCAAGGACGTCGTCGCCCGCGAACGCCACGGCCGCTCCTTCCGGTGGACGCCGACGGCCGACGTGGCCGGGCTCGCCGCCCTGCGCATGCGCCGCCTGCTGGACGGCGAACGGGACCGCGAGGCGGTCCTGGCCAGCTTCGTCACCGCTCTGCCGCCGGGCGACGAGGAAGTCCTGCGGGCCCTGCTCGACGCCACGCACACGGACGGCGCGGGCACGGAAGACTGATCGGCCATGGGGGTCTTCGTCTTCCTGCCACTGGTGCTGCCGCTGTCCGCCTGGCCGGTCGCCCGGCTCGCCGAGACGCGGCTGCATCCGCGCACCGCGACCCGGCTGCTGACCGCGGTCGCCGTCGTCATGGCCGTCTGCAGCACGCTCTGCCTGGCCCTGCTCATGGTGGTCGGCACCGCCCAGCTGCCCGGCAACCCCCTCCCGGACGGCTGGTCCGACCCGCAGGTACGGGCCGCAGTCCCGTACGACGAGATCGCTGGCCGGGCCGCCATCCCCGCGCTCGCCCTGGTCGCCGTCGCCTGCGCCCGCACGCTGCGCCGGCACCGCCGGGTCACCCGCCGCGCCCGCCGGGCCCTCGCCGCGCTGCCGGGCAGGGCGGTGGCGGTCCTGCCCGACAGCACGCCGTACGCCTACGCCCTGCCCGGCGGTCCGGGCCGGATCGTCGTCACCACCGCGCTGCTGGCCGGGCTCGCCCCCGCCGAGCGGCGCGCCCTGTTCGCCCACGAACGTGCCCACCTGACCGCCCGTCACCACCGCCATCTGCTCGCCGCGCACCTGGCCGCCCGTGCCAACCCGTTCCTGCGGCCGCTGCGCACCGCCGTCGTCTACACGGCCGAGCGCTGGGCGGACGAGGAGGCGGCCCGGACGGTAGGCGACCGGCGCACCGTCGCGCGGGCCATCGGCAGGGCGGCCCTGCTCTCCGCCGGCACACCCGCCCCCACCCTCGCCGCGCTCGCGGCCACCGGTCCCGTGCCGCGCCGGGTCGCCGCGCTGCTGGCCCCCGCGCCCGTGGCCCGCACGTGGCCGCCGGCCTCCACCTCGGTCGGCCTCGCCGCGTGGGGCGCCGCCGCCGGGGCGCTGGTGTCCGCGATGTCCTCGGCGAACTCCGCCGTCACCCTGTTCCTGATCCTGCGCGCGACGGCCTCGCTGTGATCCAGGGGCAGACGGTGCTCTCGGCACGACCCCTGGCTTCGGCCACGGGCCTCATCCGGGGGTACGGCCGTCCATGTGAGACATGCCGAGGGCCCGGTCCCGCGCCGGGAACCGGGCCCCTTCGCAGGCCACTTCCCACGTCTCACTCCCGCGGGAAGTCGCCGGCGAGCGCCGAGGCGATCCGCAGATGCCGCTGCGCCTCCTCGTGCCGGGCCTGCCGCTGGAGCGTACGGCCCAGCATCAGCCGGGCGTAGTGCTCCACCGGGTCACGCTCGACGATGAGCCGCAACTCGGCTTCGGCGTGGCGCAGTTGGGCCGAGTGGTAGTAGGCGCGGGCCAGCAGCAGCCGGGGTCCGGTCTGCTCCGGCACCTGTTCGACCAGCCCGGTCAGCACCCGCGCCGCGCCCGCGTAGTCCTTGGCGTCGAAGAACCGCCGCGCGCGCTCCCAGCGCTCGGCCGGCGTGCCGTGGTCGTAGTACGTGGTCTCCGTTTGCGTCTCCACTCGTGACCTCCTTCGACGGCGCACAACGGAACGCAGTTGTTCAATATTCCACCGACTGTTCGCGCAAGCGAGCACGGTGTCGACGAACCGCCGGGCCTGCTCCCGGCGGGCGGGGTGAGGTGCTTGCCGGTCACCGGGTCGGTGCCGTCCGGACCGAAGGGTGTGCAGCACGCAAGGAGCATCCCCACCGAGTCCTCCCGCCGATCGGTGTGTCGTCGTCGCGGCCGGCCCTGGCGGTCCCCAGGCGAGCGGGCCAACCGCCCGCGGTCATGGCGCGCACGGCCCCACGGTCCGAAAACCCCGCCTCGACTCGAACCGCCCCGGCTCCAGCGGCGCTTCGAGCGGAGCTCCGTGATCCCCACCGGCCGGACACCGCCAGGACCAAAAGGGGGCGGCGAACGACGAGTACAGGCAGGTGGGCTAGATTCGTGATCGTCTTCGCACGTCCCCACTGCCTGAGGAACTGCCCGTGTCCCAAATACCGCCCCTGGGCGGCCAGAACGCCTCGTACACCTCGGGGCAGATACGACGCAACCGCCTGATCCTCCTCGGCCTTGTCCTTGTCGTCGCGGGCATGGTCACGTTCTGGGCCTTGGGCCCGTACGACACGAAGGACCAGTCCGCGACGCTCAAGGCCGGTGACTGCTTCCAGAACATCGGGACGGACAAGGAAGCGAAGACCAAGAAGCTCGACTGCACTGACCCGCACGCCGACTACAAGGTCCTGAAGATGGACAAGGACGCGGTCGTCGATACCTTGGCGTGCTCCGACGTCCCGGGGACGACGGGCTCGCTCACCCAGTCAGGCTCCGGAAACTGGTTCGTCGTCTGCTTCAAGGAAAACGACGAGAAGGGCAGGAAATAGCCGGGCGATCACGGCGTCGGAGTCGCCCCGGACAGCCCTGTCCACCGGGCTGAGCCCGCGCTGCCGCGGCACGTTGGTGACCGCACTGCGCGGCGAGGGAGCGGAAGCGGTGCACCACGGCCGGTGGCCGGTCGCGACGGATGCCTCGGCGTCCACGTCCGTGCCGCCGTACACGGCCTTGGCCGGCGCCGGGAAGCGGCCCGTGGCCAGCATCCCCCTCACACGCGGGCCGGAGACGCGCGGCCGGTCGCGCTTGGACAGGCCCGTTCTCTATTGCGATGCCTCGCCATGCGGAGATACAGTGTATCGGCATGAGACATCGTATCGCCGTGGTCGGGAGCGGCCCTGCCGGCCTTACTTTCGCCCGTGTCCTGCACCGCCATGGCTACCCCGTCGCCGTCCTCGAACGCGACCCCGCCCCCGACGCCCGCCCCCCGGGCGGCACGCTGGACCTGCACGAAGGACTGGGCCAGCTCGCGCTGGACAAGGCGGGGCTGCTGGCGGAGTTCCAGGCGCTGTCCCGCCCCGAAGGGCAGGCCATGCGCATCCTGGACACGGACGGGACCGTCCTGCGCGACTGGCGACCCCGACCGGATGACCGGGCCAATCCCGAGATCGACCGCGGGCAACTCCGTGACCTGCTGCTCGGCCCTCTCGACGTCCAGTGGGGTCGCGGCGTGACGCACGTGGTGCCGGGGACCCGGGATGGCGTACTGGTCCATTTCGCGGACGGGCGACAGGAGACGTTCGACCTCGTGGTCGGCGCGGACGGCGCCTGGTCCCGGATCCGCCCGGCTGTCTCGTCGGTGACGCCGCACTACACCGGCGTCACCTCGGTCGAGACCTCCCTCGACGACGTCGACACCCGCCACCCTGAGCTCGCCCGGTTGATCGGCGACGGTTCCGTGGCTGTGTACGGCGTGAACCGCTCCCTCGTCGCCCAGCGCAACCGCGGCGGCCACGTCAAGGTGTACGCCAAGTTCCGCGCGCCGCTGGACTGGCACACGAACGTGGACCCGGCCGACGCCGAGGCCCTGCGATCGAGCCTGCTGGCTCTGTTCGACGGCTGGGCCGCTCCCGTCCTCGACCTCCTCCGGCACGGCACCGCTTTCGTCCACCGCCCCTTCTACATCCTGCCCGTGTCCCACACCTGGACCCACGTCCCCGGGGTGACGCTGCTGGGCGACGCCGCCCATCTGATGCCCCCGCTGGGGGTGGGCGCGAATCTCGCGATGCTGGAAGGCGCCGAACTCGCCGAGTCCATCGCCACCGGCTGTGGAGATCTGGACGAGGCCGTCCGCGCCTTCGAGGAGCGGATGTGGGCACGGGCCGGCAGGTGGGCGAAAATCACGACGGCCGGTCTGGACCGCCTCGTGAGCCCGGACCCCACGGAAGCCCTCGCCCACTTCGACCAAGTCCAGCCATCCTGACCGCCGAGAGCGAGAGCCGGTACCAACAGCTCGCCACGGCTTCACGGGTCGGTACGGCACCGCCGCAGTGCCTTGCGGCAGAACCACCGCCGGACGAACGCGCGGACGCCCCCAGCCACACCGTCAAGACCGGCGACCTGGCCCTGCACGCCGTGGTCGGCGGTGACGGGCCGCCGCTGGTGCTCCTGCCCGGCTGGCCCCAGTCCTGGTACGGCTGGCGTCTGGTCATGCCCGCCCTGGCCGGGTACTTCACCGTCGTCGCCCCCGACCTGCACGGCATGGGAGCCGGCGACAAGCCCGCCACCGGCTGCGACGCGGCCACGCTCGCTGACGGCTTGGCCGCCCTGATGGCCGCGCTGGGCCACGACCGTTTCGCCGTCGTCGGCTACGACCTCGGCATGTTGGTCGGCCACGCCCTCGCCTCCCGCCATCGCGCACCGCGTCACCCGCCTGGCCGTCAGCGGGGCCATCGTCCCCGGCCTCATCGGCTGGTCGTCGTCCTCGGCCGTCCAAGATCCTCGTTCGAACATGTGTCCAGACAGGTGGATGGCGATGATCTCGGTCTTGGTGTGCTGTCCGTCCACATGCAACAGGGCTGGCGAGCCGCTCCGAGGCAGGCGGCCGACTCTGATCGGTCAGAGCGCTATGCCCTCATTGCGTAGATATTCTGTGAAGTGTGATCGAGTCTGGACGGCCGCGGCACCTTCGAAGCTACGGCACGGGGAGCTTTGTACGGCTGTCGCCGGTCATCCTGACCGTCGTCATCGCCAGCCTGGCATACGCCACTCCGCCGGAAATGGCCTTCAGTCGTCTCCTGCCCGCCGCGCCTGCCCTCGCCGCCGCCATGTGGCCGGTGCTCCCCACCGTCCTGCTGGGGACGGTCTGCCTCTTTCTGATGATCGGCCTCAGCCTCGTGTTCCCCGGTCTGGGGACGTGGTGGACGGCTGCGGGGATCATCGCGGTCACCGTGGCGGCCGCGTACGGAAGTCATGTCCGACTCCAGCGGGAGCGCACCCTCTTTCAGGTGCGGCTCGTCGCCGACGCGGCGCAGCAGGTGGTGCTGAGTCCTATGCCGCGCCGCTTCGGGAGCGTCGAGATCGAGTCGCTGTATCTCGCGGCTGCGGCGGAGGCCCGTATCGGCGGGGACTTCTACGAGGTGGCCGACACGCGATACGGGGTCAGGCTGCTCATCGGTGACGTGCGGGGCAAGGGCCTGCCGGCGGTGGGGGCGGCGGCGGCGATCGTCAACGCCTTCCGGGAGGCGGCCTACGGCGAGGCCGACATGGTCAGCGTCGCGCGCCGGCTCGATGCCAGCAGCACCCGATACAACGCCGCATTTCCCCCCGAGGGGCCGATGGAGCGCTTCGCCACCGCCCTTCTCGTCGAGATCCCGCACGAGGGCAGGCGTATCGAGATCCTCAACTGCGGACACCCCCCGCCGCTGCTCCTGAACCGTGGGGAACTCCGTGCCCTCGAACCCACAACCCCCTCGCCACTGCTCAACCTCGCGGAGCTGATCGGCGACGACTACACGGTCGACACCTTCGACTTCGCCCCCGGCGACCTGCTGCTTCTCTATACCGACGGGGTCGCCGAGGCCCGCGCCCACGACGGGGAGTTCTTCCCGCTGGCGGCCTGGATGCGCCGACAGCCCCCCTCGCCGCCCCATGAGCTGCTCACGGCTCTTCACCGTGACCTCCTCCACTACAGCAGAGGACGCCTTGACGACGACATCGCCGCCCTCGCCGTGCGCCTGTACGAACCCGCGGAGTAAGCCCGGCGCAGACCGCGGCCGTGGCGTACAGCTGGACCAAGAGCCTCTCCCGCCGGCTGCTCCTGATCCGAACGCGTCGAAGCACGAGAAGGGGGAACGCCCGCGCCCGCCCGGAAGTCGTCGTGTTCGTATCCGGACCACGGTGGCTCAAGGGCGGGCCCCGGCCGACCGATGGCGATGGCATGGAATCGCGTTCTGTCGTCGTCCCACGGCGTCTCATGTCCCGCCGCCGGCTCCAGGCGGTCGCCGGGCTCTTCGCTGCCGTCTGGGTGGTGGTGCGCAGGCCCTGGGCCCCGACAGCCAAGGCTTTTTCGCCGCGCCTGGCGGCGGCTGCGGACGGGGAAGGGCTGCGGGCACTGTTCGGATCGGAGAACCGCGAGATCCGTACACGTGAGCGGGTGGTCGCGGTGACGTTCAACGCGGCGTGGAACGACGCCGGTCTGGACAGCATCCTCGCTGAGCTCGCCCGTCGGAACACGCCTGCCACCTTCTTCCTGACCGGCGACTTCGCCGACCGCTACGTCCAAGTGGTGAGGAGGATCGCGGCTGCGGGGCACGGACTGGGCAACCACTCCTACAGCCACCCCTACTTCAATGACCTGACCGCGGCCGGAAGACGCCGTGAGGTCCGGACTGCGGACGAGGCCCTGCGCGCGGCCGGGGCAGGAGCGGCCCTGACCCCGTTCTTCCGGTTCCCCTACAGCGAGACCAGTCCCGCCCAGATCAAGGAGGTCAACGCGCTCGGATTCGCGGACATCGAATTCACCACCGACACCAACGGCTGGATGGGCACCGAAGGCGGCATGACCGCGGACAGGGCAGTGGCCAGGGCGCTGGACGTCCTGCGCCCGGGGGCCGTCCTGCAGATGCACGTCGGCGCGTCCGAGGGCCGCACCGAGGTGATCGACGCCGAGGCCCTGCCACGGATCCTCGATGCGATCACCTCACGCGGATACCGCATCATCGACCTCCGCACCCTCCTCACCTCCCCGAGCCGCCCTGCGTCGACCGCAGACAAGGACCTCAAGGCAAGCGCGCCGAACGGTGACGGTGACCGAGGCCATTGACCGCTCCCGGCTGTGCCTGCCGCGGATCACCCTGGCGAGTGTCAGTGCCAGGAGCTCCGCTCGGAACGACTGCCGTCCGGCGCCGAACACCGCAGCGCTGATCGCCCTGTGATCGAGCTGCCGGCCCGGTCAGCGCACCCTTCCGCGTGGCTTCAACGGCACCGGCGGCAGCTCGGGCGCGGGCAGCGGACCCCCGGCGTAGCCCTTCACCTCACCGAAACGTGCCCCCTTCATCCAGTCCTCGCGAGCCTGTGCGATCTCGTCCTGGGTGCGGGCGACGAAGTTCCACCACATGACCAGTTCCTCCGCGAACGGTTCGCCTCCCAGGAGCATGACCGCCGCGTCCGACTCGGCGCGCAGCGGCAGTTCGGAGCGGCCGCAGCCGAGGTAGAGCAGCGAACCGGGCAGTACCGGCACACCGTCCACGTGCACCTCGCCGGACATGGCCAGGACGCCGTACTCGAAGTCGGGTTCCAGCGGCAGCCGTACGTCCGCGCCCCGGGTGAAGGCGAGGTCGGCGCCGACGATCGGGGTGTACGTCGTACCGGGCGAGGCGGAGCCGTCGAGGTCGCCGAGGATCACCGTGGCGGTCAGGCCGGGCGCGGTGACCGTGGGCAGGTCCGGGTGGTACTCGAACTTCGGGTCGGTGTGGCGGTGTTCGTCGGGCAGCGCCACCCACAGCTGGGCGCCGTGCAGGAAGCGGGCGTGCGGGCGGGGGCTCTCCTCGGAGTGGCTGATCGCGCGGCCCGAGGTCATCAGGCCCAGCTGCCGGGGCCCGATCGTCTGCAGGCCACCCGTCGAGTCGCGGTGCAGCACCTCGCCCTCGTGCAGCCAGCTCACCGTTTGCAGCCCGATGTGCGGATGCGGCGGGACCTGCATACCGGGCTCGTCGGCGATGTCGTCCGGGCCGTAGTGGTCGACGAACGCCCACGCGCCGATCATGCGACGCCCGAGGTTCGGCAGCAGCCGGCGCACCTCGGTCGACTCGCCCAGCTTCACCTGACGGGGGCTCAGCAGTTCGCGGACCGGCTCGGCGACGACGAATCCGCGACCGCCGCAGACACTGGGCACGGGCGCGCGGTCAAGATTGCTCATGGCGCCCAACTTAGCGGGGCGAGCGTCGTACCGGTGGGTGCGGAAACGGGGATTTTCCTTCGGTAAGCCAAGCAACCGGCTCATGTGCGGTTGCGTGCACCTCACACGTGGGCGCGGCCGTCCGAAGCCTGGCTACGGGTGTGGCGCGTTCGGGGACGGCTCGGCAGTGGACGGGGTGACCGCGCTCGGCAGCGGGGACGGCGTGCCGACCGTCGGACGTGGGACGTGAGCCGGCTCCGCCGGGCGGGAAGGGCCGCCGCGCGCGGTGAAGAACACCAGCGCGGCCACGGCGGCCAGCGCCAGCGCGCCCAGTACGGCCCGGCGCAGCAGCACCCGGCGGGGCCGGGCCGCGGCCGTCGGCGGGCGCAGGGGGCGCAGGTCGGCGGGACGGAGGACATGGGGGAAGCGGTCGCGGTGCGAGCCGGTGAGGGCACGGGGGACGGGGGCGCGTGGTCGTTGGCGCCGGTGCGGACCGCGGCGTGGCTGCCGTCCTGGGCCCCCTGAGCGGTCAGGGTGCCGGCGACGGCCAGGGCCGCGCCTGCGACGAGACCCCCAGGACGGTACGCAGCCTGCGGGCACGGATGCGTGGTGTCCGGACACGGGTTCCTCCGGTCGTTCGGGATTGCAGGCGACGACCGGGAAATCTCCCCCGGCCGGTGATCAGGTGGTGGCGGGGCCGCCCGTACCCCTCACCTGCCCGCGCCAGGGGCCCGGCCCCGTCCCTCCGGATGCCCGGTCTTGCTGTGTCCATGGCCGTCACCGTGTCAGAGTGGTCACGGGTGCAGAGCGAGTGGCCGGCCGACGGGGGTCTCCATGCATACGGCGTTCCTGCTCGGCACGGGGCTGTTCTGGACGGCGGCCTATGTGCTGTTGGTCCGGACGGGGCTGCGGGAGCGCACGTTCGGGATGCCCGTCGTCGCCTTCGCCACCAACATCAGCTGGGAGTTCATGTTCGCGTTCGTGCGGCCCCCGTCCGGGCTCATGCACGTCGTCAACGTCGTATGGTTCTGCTTCGACCTAGCCGTCGGCTACACGCTCGTACGCTTCGGCCGGGCCGAATTCCCGTACGTCCCCGGCCGGTTGTTCCTGCCCGCGCTCACCGTACTGCTCGGCTTCGCCTACCCGGGCATGGACTACGCCTCGGAGCAGTTCGAAGGGGGAGGCGGCGCCATCACCGCGTTCGGGAGCAACCTGGCGATGTCCGGCATGTTCCTCGCCATGCTCGCCGCCCGCCGGGGCACGCGCGGCCAGTCCCCGGGCATCGCGGTGACCAAGCTCCTCGGGACGGCCTGTGCCTCCCTCTCGATGCTCACCGACCCGGACCCCGTGCCGCGTCATGACAGCGCCCTCATGCACTACCTCTACGTCGGCTGCTTCCTGCTCGATCTCGCCTACGCCGCCGCCTTGTCCGCCGTACGCCGAAGCGAGCGGACAGTTCCCGTCACCGCCCCGGTATGAGGCGCTGACCGCCGGAAGGTACCCGTCTGCGTGCCCGGTCGCCGCAGTGCACGGCGACGCATCTGGCACCGGGCCGGAATACGGCCGACATCGTTGTCCGACCCCGAATGGCGCCGCACCGGCGCCGGGCCGACGATGGTGGCGTGGGGTACGGCCGCCGCCGCAGCGCCGGTGCCGTCCGAGGCCGCCGGGGGACGGTGGCCGACCTCGGCCGCGGTCAGCGGCCTGAAGGGAGGACACCGTCATGCTGGAAGTGAAGACGGTCGAGAAGCCGGACGAACGGCGTGACTTCCCCCGCGGTCACCTCGAAGCGCTCCATCTGACCGGGCTGGACTTCGCAGTGGGCACCTTCGAACCGGGGTGGCGCTGGTCGGAGTCCGTGGCGCCGATCGCGGGCACCGAGAGCTGCATGGTCCACCACAACGGCTACGTGGTGCAGGGGCGGATGCACCTGCGCATGGACGACGGCGGCGAGGCCGAGGTCGGCCCCGGCGACGTGTTCGTGTGCCCGCCCGGCCACGACGCCTGGGTGGTGGGCGACGAACCGGTCGTGGTCTTCGACTTCGCCGGGACCATGGCGAAGGAGTACGCGAAGGGCTGACCGAGCGGGCACGGCGGTCAGCCCGCTCGCAGAACCGGGTCGCACACGGTGCGGCCCGGTCGCCGTACCGGTGTCCGGGGCCGCGTTCCTCCGCCGCTGAAAGAGGGCTCGCCGCCGGCCGTTGAGTCGTTTCGGGAGGAAGGGCCGGCCCGGGGCGCGGGCCGCGACGAGTCACCCGTGTCCTCACCCCTCGAAGCCCCGGCTCCCGCCCCCTTCGAAGGTCCCGGCTCCCTAGCCCCGGAAGGCCCCAGCCCCGCCCCCCTCGAAGGTTCCGGCTCCCTAGCCCCGGAAGGCCCCAGCCCCGCCCCCCTCGAAGGTCCCGGCTCCCTAGCCCCGGAAGGCCCCAGCCCCGCACTCTTCGAAGCTCCCGGCTCCCTAGCCCCCGAAGGCCCCAGCCTCGCCCCCCTCGAAGGCCCCCGCCCCCTCCTCCGCGAAGGTGACGGTGTCCGGGTGGCCGAACAGGCCGGGTAGGCCGCCGGTGTGGATGAACACCGTCTTCTCGCCCGGGCGGATGTCACCGTCGCGGACGGCCGCGTGGAGGCCGGCGAGGGCCCGGGACGTGTAGACGGGGTCCAGGACCAGGCCTTCGGTGCGGGCGGCGAGCCGGAGCGCCTCGCTCGCCGGGCCGGTCAGCGTCGCGTACCCGGCGCCCACCTGGTCCCGGCGCACCCGCAGCCCCTCGGCCGCGACCTCCTCCGTGGTGAGCGGCGCCGCGAACTCCGCCACGGCCGCCGCCGGGTCGGGCAGGGCGCCCACGTCGACGCCGAGCACCGCACCGCGGCCCAGGGCCGCGACCAGCCCGGCCATGGTGCCGCCCGAGCCGAGCGCGACCACCACCGTCCGCAGCTCGGGCAGTTGCTCGTCCAGTTCCTCGCCGCAGCGCACAGAGCCACGGGCGCCCAGCACACCCGACCCGCCGAACGGGATCAGCGCGGGCCGGGCACCGCCGGCCCGCAGCCGCGCGCACACCTCGGCCGCCGCCGTGTCCAGCCCCGCCCGGTCCACGTCCCCCGCCCAGGCGAGTCGCGCCCCGAACAGCCCGTCCAGCGCGAGGTTCCCGGAGCGCGAGGCGCCCGGCGCGCCACGCAGTACGAGGACGGCGGAAAGGCCCAGCCGGGCAGCCGCCGCGGCGGTCAGCCGGGCGTGGTTGCTCTGCGGAGCCCCCGTGGTCACGAGCGTGTCCGCACCCTCGGCGAGGGCCGCACCCACCGTCCACTCCAGCTTGCGGATCTTGTTCCCGCCGCCGCCCAGTCCGGTCAGGTCGTCCCTCTTGATCCAGAGGTCCTCGGGGCCGAGCCCGAGCGCGACGGCCAGCCGGGGCGCCGGTTCGAGGGGGGTGGGGAAAGTCCCGAGCGGTACGGGGGAGTGGCTCATGGCGTACGCCCTTCGGTGCTGATCGCGGTCGTTCCGGACCAGTCGATCACACCGGCAGCAGCCGGGTGATCAGTGCGCCGAGCTGACGGGCGGTACGGCACTCGTGCATCTCGACCAGGTCGGCGTAGGCGGGCGCGGCCGAGTCGCCGGTGCCCCACTGGGCGCGGGGCTCGGGGTTGAGCCAGTACACGCGGCGGGCTCGCCGGGCGACGTCGCGTACGGCGGCCAGGTTCGGGTCGCTCATGTTCGTCCGGGCGTCCCCGAGGACGAACACGGTCGTACGCGGGCCCACCGCGCCGCCGTACCGCTCGGCGAACTCGCCCAGCGCCACGCCGTAGTCGCTGCTGCCGTGCCAGCCGGTCAGCGTGGCCTCGGCGCGTATCCGGGCACTCAAGCCGTCGGGGTCGGCGCGGCCGTGGCCGAGCAGCCCGGTCACCTCGTCGAGCCGGTTGACGAAGGCGAACACCCGGACCTTGCTGAACTGGTCGTGCAGCGCCTGCACCAGCAGCATCGTGAAGTCCGAGAAGCCGGACACCGAGCCCGACACATCGCACAGCAGCACCAGTTCGGGGCGGACCGGGCGGCACCGGCGCAGCACCGGCCGCATCGGCACCCCGCCCGTGGACAGCGAGGAACGCAGCGTGCGGCGCAGGTCGACGGTCCCGCGCGCGGCACGGCGGCGGCGCGCGGCCAGCCGGGTGGCGAGCTTGCGCGCGAGCGGCTGAACGGCCCTGCGCAGCTCGGCCAGTTGGTTCCGGTTGGCGTACAGGAAGTCCACCCGGTCGGCGGTCGGTACGACACCGCGCCGGGCGATCTCGTCCCGCCCGCGCCGCTCGGCGACCCGGCGTCGCGCCTCCGCCCCGACCATCCGCCGGAAGGCCTCGATCCGGCGCCGGATCTCGTCGTCCAGCAACCGGTCCGCGAAGCCTGCCCCGCTCCCCTCGCGGCCCCGGACATCGGCCCGCACCCGGGCCAACAGGGTCTGCGGGCGCAGCCGGTCCAGGGTCTGGTACGCCGACCAGCCGTCCGAGCCGGGCGAACTGCCGTAGCCGCCGAAGCCGTCGACGGCCTCCGTCGCCAACCGGGCCATCAGGGCACGGTCGTCGGCCGCCAGGGCCCGCGCCAGGCGGTCGCGCAGCGCCTTACGGTCCCCGGATTCCCCGTCCGGGCCGCCGACCCCGCGCGGGAAGTACAGATCGAAGACCGGGTCGAACACCGCCCGCTGCCCAGGGCCGTGCAACAGCGTCGCGGCCAGCCCCTCCCGCAGCCGCTCCCGGTCCGCCATCCCCAGCGCCTCCACCGCCCGGGACGCGTCCACCGTCTCGCCCGTGCCGATCCGCACCCCGTGCGCGCGCAGCGCGCCGACCAGCCCGGTGATCCGCTCGGCGACCGCGGTCACAGCGCGTCCAGGTCGAGCTTCGCCGCCGCCTTCTGGATGTCGTCCTGGTGCTTGAGGATCACCCCGAGGCTGTCCCGTACGACCGTCTCGTCCAGGGTGCCGGCGCCCAGGGCCAGCAGGGTGCGCGCCCAGTCGATGGTCTCGGCGACGGACGGCGCCTTGCGCAGGTCCATCACGCGCAGCGCCCCGACCACCCGGACCACCGACTCGGCCAGCGCCGCGCCGAGGCCCGGCACCTTCAGTCGTACGATCCGCCGCTCCAGCTCCTCCTCGGGGAAGCCGATGTGCAGGAACAGGCAGCGGCGGCGCAGCGCCTCCGACAGTTCCCGCCCGGCGTTGGAGGTGAGGACGACGAACGGGCGGCGGGTCGCGGCGACCGTGCCCAGCTCCGGGACGGTGATCTGGAAGTCGCTGAGTACCTCCAGCAGCAGGCCCTCCATCTCGACGTCGGCCTTGTCGGTCTCGTCGATCAGCAGCACCGTCGGCTCGTCGCCACGGATGGCGGTGAGCAGCGGGCGGGGGAGCAGGAACTCCTCGCTGAAGATGTCGGTGCGGGTCTCGTCCCAGCTCTCGTCGCGGCCGGCACTGATCCGCAGCAGCTGCTTGGCGTGGTTCCACTCGTACAGCGCCCTGGACTCGTCCACGCCCTCGTAGCACTGCAGCCGCACCAGCCGCGCCCCGGCGACCTGGGCGACGGCCTTGGCCAGCTCGGTCTTGCCGACCCCGGCGGGGCCCTCCACGAGCAGGGGCTTGCCCAGCCGGTCGGCGAGGAACACGGTCGTGGCGACGGCGGGCGAGGCGAGATAGCCGGTCTCGGCGAGGCGTGCGGAGACGTCGTCGACGGACGTGAACAACGGGGCCTCCGGCGGGTCGGGAGCGGGATCCGGTCACCGCTATCTAAGCGCTTGTTCAGAGCCTCTGTCATGCGGTTTCGAGAGCCGGCCACACGGACATGGGGAGACCGAGCGCTATACACCGATCGGTTTCCTTTCGTCCGTCGCCCGGTTACCCTCGCCGCATGGCCTCCACAGACAAGCTGTCCCCGCGTGACCGTCTGCTAGACGCGGCCGCCCGGCTCTCCTACCGCGACGGCGTCTCCGTCGGCGTCGAGGCGCTGTGCCGCGAGGCGGGCGTCTCCAAGCGGTCGATGTACCAGCTCTTCGACAGCAAGGACGCGATGCTGGCCGCGAGCCTGGAGCGGCGCATCCCCCGGTACGAGGCCCGGTTCGCACATCCCGACCCGGAGGCCGCGACCCCGCGCGAGCGCATCCTGTACGTCTTCGAGCGTCTGGAACAGGCCTCCGTGGACGCCGGCTACCACGGCTGCCCCTATCTGGCCGTCCTGGTGGAGCTGAAGAACCCGGAGCATCCGGCGAGTGTGGTCGCCCGCGCGGTCAAGGAGCGGCTGACCGGGGCCTTCCGCGCCGAGGCGGAGCGCGGCGGCGCCCGCGATCCCGAACTGCTCGCCCGCCAGCTCCTGCTGGTCTTCGACGGCGCCAGCGCCCGGGCCGGTGCGGAAGTGGAACGCCTCGACGACGGACTGGCGACGGCGACGGTGACGGCGCTGCTGGACGCGGCGGGGATGGCCTAACGCCCCAAAGAGGAGGGCCCCGAAGGGAGAGCGCCCTGAAGGGAGAGCGACCCGAAGGGACGTGGGGCTGTGCCTGACAGGCGGCTACCGCCGCGCGAACGCGTCCAGCCACGACGGCGCCGCACTCGACCGACGGCACACCGCGGCCCGTCCGTCGGAGCGCACCCGTACGGGCCAGCACAACGCGCCGATCCGCTCGTCCACCCGGTCCAATGAAACGGTGACCGCGCCTCCGGACGACTGCCTCGCGCGCAACGAGTGGATCTGCGGCGCCTATCTGAGCACCCGCCGTCAGATCCTCCTCGACGCGGTCGTCCAGCACCTCCGGCTGACCACCCTGTCGGTCCTCGTCGCCCTGGTCATCGCCCTGCCGCTCGCGATGCTGGCCCGCCGCTGGGGCTGGGCGGCCGGTCCGGTCCTCGCCGTGACGACGATCCTCTACACCATCCCGTCGCTCGCGATGTTCTCCCTGCTCCTGCCCCTGTACGGGCTCTCGGCCACCCTCGTCGTCGCCGGGCTCGTGCTGTACTCGCTGACCCTGCTCGTCCGGAACATCCTCGCGGGCCTGCGCGCGGTCCCCGAGGAGACCCGGCAAGCCGCGCGCGGCCTCGGCTACGGTCCGATCCGCCTGCTGCTCACCGTGGAACTGCCCCTCGCCCTGCCCGCCGCGATGGCGGGCCTGCGCATCGCCACCGTCTCGGCGGTCTCGCTGGTCACGGTCGGCGCGATCGTCGGGTACGGCGGCCTCGGCAACCTCATCTACGCCGGCATGAACACCTACTTCAAGGCCCAGGTCCTCACCGCGTCCGTGCTGTGCGTGCTGATCGCCGTCGCCGCCGACCTGCTCCTGCTGGGCGTGCAATGGCTGATCACGCCCTGGACCAGGGCGGGCCGCGCACGGGTGCCTCCCCGGCGAGACAGGGCGCGCCTGAGGGGTGTCCGGACGAAGGCGGGCCGCGCATGAGCGCTGCGCGGGCGGGCGCTGGGAAGGTGGGCGTGGGTGCTGCTGGGGTGGGCGCAGGGGTGGCGGGCGTGGGGGCTGCATGGACGGGGGCGAGGCGTGCATGAGTACGCTCACCGCGACCTGGGACTGGCTCGCCGACCCCGCGCACTGGTCGGGCGACGACGGCGTCCGGCACCGGCTGCTCCAGCACCTCGTGCTCACCGTGGTCTGCCTGGTCCTCAGCTGCCTGATCGCGCTGCCCGTCGCCCTGGTCCTCGGCCACCTCGGCAAGGGCGGTGCGCTCGCCGTCAACATCTCCAACGTCGGCCGGGCCGTGCCCACCTTCGCGGTTCTGGTCCTGCTGCTCCTGACGCCGGTCGGCAGGTGGGGCGAGGGGCCCACGGTGGTGGCGCTGGTGCTGTTCGCCGTCCCACCGCTGCTCACCAACGCCTACGTCGGCATGCGCGAGGTCGACCGCGGCATCGCCCAGGCGGCCCGGGGCATGGGAATGACCGGACGGCAGATGCTGCTGCGCGTGGAGCTGCCCCTCGCGCTGCCGATGGTTCTGAACGGGGTACGGATCGCCGCCGTCCAGCTCGTCGCCACCGCCACCATCGCCGCGCTCGCAGGGGGCGGCGGCCTCGGCCGGATCATCACCGCCGGCTTCAACCTCGCCAGCACGCCCCAGGTGGTCGCGGGCGCCCTGCTCGTCGCCGTCTTCGCGCTCGTGGTCGAGGGCGTCTTCGAGCTCGCGGAGAGGCTGGCACCGGCGTGGGCGAGGACCGGCCGGTGACCGGCGGCGGCGTGGGCCCGGACCCGTCGGCGGGCCGAGCCTCCGTCGGCCACGAACGGCCGACGCGCAAAGGCGCCACACGTCCGGAACGGCCCGCCAGGACAGCCCTTGCTGTGGTCACCCTCCTCACCCTCGCCGCCTGCTCCACCGGCCCCTCCCTGGAGAAGCGCGGACAGGTCACCGCGCCACCCGGCGACAGCCACCACCTGACCATCGGCACGGCCGGCTTCACCGAGAGCGACCTGCTCGCCCAGATGTACGCCCAGCTCCTCGACCAGGCCGGGTACCGGACCTCGATCCTGACGGTCGCCAACCGCGAACTGTACGAACCGGCCCTCGAATCCGGTCAGATCGCCGTCGTGCCCGAGTACGCGGCCACCTTCGCCGACTGGCTGAACGCCAAGACCCACGGCGCCGACGCGAAACCGGTCGGCTCACCCGACCTCGCCGCCACCCTGAAGGCCCTGCGTACGCTCGCCACGCCCCGCGGGCTCACCGTCCTCCCACCCGGCCGGGCGGTCGACCAGAACGCCTTCGCGGTCAGCGCCGCCTACGCCCGTGAGCACCACCTCACGACCCTCAGCGACCTCGGCGCCGCGAAGCTGAGGGTACGGCTCGCCGCCGGTGACGAATGCGTGCAACGGCCGTACTGCGAGCCGGGATTGAAGAAGGTGTACGGCATCGGCATCACCGGCGTCGACCCCAAGGGCGTCGGCACCACCCAGGCGAAGCGGGCCGTACAGGACGGCCGGGACCAGATGGTGCTGACCACCACCACGGACGCCACGCTCGACTCCTTCGGCCTGGTCCTGCTCGCTGACGACAGGCGTCTGCAGAACGCCGACTACGTGGTCCCGGTCGTCAATCGCTCCCGCGCCGGCAGCGACCGCGTGGCGAAGGCGCTGGGCAGGCTGAACGACGTCCTCACCACCAAGGACCTGGCGGAGATGAACCGGCGGGTCGACAGCTGGCGCCGGCTGCCCGCCGACGTGGCCCGCACCTATCTGAAGCAGAAAGGCCTGCTGAGCTAGGTTGTGTCAGGCATCGGCCACCGAGTCGAACGGCACCTGCCCCCGCGTTATGCCCCGCGCGTCCGCGTCCACCGAGCGGCGCAGCGCCTCGTGCAGCTTCGCCGGGGTGAGCACGCCGAGGAAGCGTGCGCCGTCCAGCACCGCGACCCACCCGGCGTCGTACTGGAGCATCACCCCGAACGCCTGCTTCAGCGGCGCGCCCACCGGCACCCACGCGGTCATCCGGTGGGCCAGATCCCCGACCCTGCCGCCGGCCGCCAGTTCGTCGATACCGGCCCAGCCGTGCAGATCCCCGTGCCCGTCGAGGACCACCGTCCACCGCGCGCCCTCGGCCCGCAGCCGCTCGACGGCCCGTTCGGCGGGCTCGTCCAGCCGGGCCACCGGCGGCTGTTCCAGGTCGTCCCGCTCGATCGCGGTGACCGACAGCCGCTTCAGTCCCCGGTCGGCGCCCACGAAGGAGGCGACGTACCCGGTCGCGGGCGCCCCGAGCACCGCGCCCGGCGTGTCGAACTGCTCGATCCGGCCCTGCCCGTACACGGCGATGCGGTCGCCGAGCCGGACGGCCTCCTCGATGTCATGCGTGACCAGCAGCACCGTCTTGCGCACGGCGGCCTGCATGCGCAGGAACTCGTCCTGCAGCTGCTCCCGCACGACCGGGTCGACCGCGCCGAACGGCTCGTCCATCAGCAGCACCGGCGGATCCGCGGCGAGCGCCCGCGCCACGCCGACCCGCTGCCGCTGCCCACCGGACAGCTGTTCCGGGTAGCGCGGCCCGTACGTCTTCGGGTCCAGCCCCACCAGCTCCAGCAGTTCGGCGGCCCGCGCCCGCGCCTTCCCGCGTTTCCAGCCGAGCAGCGCGGGCACGGTCGCGGTGTTGTCCAGGACGGTGCGGTGCGGGAAGAGGCCCACCTGCTGGATGACGTACCCGATACGGCGGCGCAGCCGCACCGGGTCGACGCCGGCGATGTCCTCGCCGTCGACGAGGATCCGGCCGGAGGTCGGTTCGATGAGGCGGTTCACCATCATCATGGTCGTCGTCTTGCCGCAGCCCGACGGGCCGACGAGCGTGACCAGCTCACCCTCGGCCACCTCGAAGGAGAGGTCGTCCACGGCCGTCGTGCCGTCCGGATACCGCTTGGTGACGTGCTCGAAGCGGATCATTCCCTCACGCTAACGGCGCCGTCCCCGGCATGCCCTCCGGCGAAGTGAAACGAATGAAAGGAGTCACGCCACGTCTCTGGACACATGCGACCGAGGCGATGAGCGGCTGGACCGGCGTGGGCGCGGTCCTGCCGTGGACGCTGTGGCAGATGTCCGGGGACAGCACCGTCATCGACCGGGGCCGGCGCTCGATGACGGCGTACACGGACCGGCTGCCCGACCCGGTGGCACAGCGCGGGTGTCACCGGGTCAGCTCAGCAGGATCACTTCCAGCGTGCGCGGACCGTGCACGCCCTCCACCCGGTCCAGCTCGATGTCGCTGGTGGCCGAGGGGCCGGAGATCCAGGTCAACGGGCGGGCGGGGTCGAGGCGTTGCAGGGCCCGCGGGACCGAGGGGACGACCTGGCCGGGCACGCGCACGACACAGATGTGGTGGTCCGGAATGAGCGAGATGCGGCGCCGGCCCTGGTCGGGGGAGCCGTCCAGGACGATCGTGCCGGTCTCCGCGATCGCCACGGCGCACCCTGTCACCACGCTGTCCACCTGGTCCAGCCGCTGCGGCGTGTCCACCGCCCGGTCGTGGATCCGCACCGCGTCCGCGGCGGCCATCCACTCCGGCGGCAGCCCGGGCGGCACCAGCACCTCCTGTGCGCCGCGCTCGGCCAGCAGCCGCATGACGAGCAGCGGCAGTTCCTCCGCGTCGGCGCGGTGCACGATCGCCCGGTAGTCCGCCAGGTTCTCGGCCAGCAGCTCCACCGTCTGCTCGGTCGTGCGCTCCCCGTGCTCGCGCAGATAGTCCCGGGGTACCGCTTCCCCGTACGGCCGCTCGTCCGGTGTCACATCGGCGAGCGCCCGCCGGACCCGGCCCAGGATCCTGTCCCTGCTGCTCACCTGGCGCCGTCCTCTCCGCCGCGCGTGCGTTGCCACCAGTCCCGGAACGGCTCCGCCGGCACGGCCGGCAGATCCCGCGTGCCGCTCCACGCCTTCCCCGGGCCGGGCAGGGTACGGGGGTGCAGCCGGCGGGTGCGGGAGGCGAGCCGCTGACCGGCGCGCAGGGCGCCGGGGTGGGTGAACGCCCAGCGTGCCGCGCGCATGGCCGCCCGCTCGGCCGCGTGTCCCTTGGCCGGTTTCAGCAGCACCTTGTTGCCCCGCCGCACCGCCGGCCCGCCCTCCACCACCCTCTCCCGCAGATGCACCAGGACCTCGGGGATGTCGATGGCGACCGGGCACACCTCGTAGCAGGCCCCGCACAGGCTCGACGCGTACGGCAGCGAGGCGTCGATCTCGCTTGCGGTACCGCGGAGTTGGGGGCTGAGGATCGCGCCGATCGGGCCCGGGTAGACCGAGCCGTAGGCGTGGCCGCCCGCCCGCTCGTACACCGGGCACACGTTCAGGCAGGCCGAGCAGCGGATGCAGCGCAGGGCCTGGCGGCCCACCTGGTCGGCGAGGGTGTCGGTGCGGCCGTTGTCGAGCAGCACCAGGTGGAAGGTCCCGGGCCCGTCCTCGTCCGTCGTGCCGGTCCACATGCTCGTGTACGGGTTCATGCGCTCGGCGGTGGAGGAGCGGGGGAGGGTCTGCAGGAAGACCTCCAGGTCCCCCCAGGTGGGCACGATCTTCTCGATGCCGACGACCGAGATCAGTGTCTCGGGGAGGGTCAGGCACATCCGGCCGTTGCCCTCGGACTCGACGACCACCAGGGTGCCGGTCTCGGCGACCATGAAGTTGGCGCCGGAGACACCGACCTTGGCCCGCAGGAACTTCTCCCGCAGATGCAGCCGGGCCGCCTCGGCGAGCTCGGCGGGCGTGTCGGTCAGGCCCTCGGGAGCCGGCCGGCCCCACGCGCCCATCTCGGAGCGGAAGATGTCCCGGATCTCCCCCCGGTTCCGGTGGATGGCCGGCACCAGGATGTGCGAGGGCCGGTCCCTGCCCAGCTGCACGATCAGCTCGGCGAGATCGGTCTCGTAGGCGCGGATGCCCTCTTCGAGAAGGGCCTCGTTGAGCCCGATCTCCTGCGTGGCCATCGACTTGACCTTGACGACCTCCGACTCGCCCGTCTCCTTGACGAGGCGGGCCACGATCCGGTTGGCCTCGTCGGCGTCCGCGGCCCAGTGGACGGTACCGCCCGCCGCGGTGACCGACTCCTCCAACTGGACCAGGTAGCGGTCGAGATGGCGCAGTGTGTGGTCCTTGATCCGGCGGCCCGCCTCGCGCAGCGCCGCCCAGTCGTCCAACTCGGCGACCGCGCGGGCGCGTTTGGCGCGGATGGTGTGTGTGGCATGCCGCAGATTGCCGCGCAGGACGGGGTCGTGGACCGCTGCACGCGCCGCCTCCGGGAAGGCGGGCATGCCGACGAACGTTCCGCTCATACCGCCGGTTCCTCCTCCGTGCTCGCCAGGATCTCCGCGATGTGCACCGGCCGCATGTCCGTGCGCAGCCGGCTCATCGTGCCGCCGATGTGCATCAGGCACGAGTTGTCGGCCGCGCACAGCACCTCGGCGCCGGTCGACTCGGCGCTGCGCACCTTGTCCGCGCCCATCGCCGCCGACACCTCGGCGTTCTTCAGCGCGAACGTGCCACCGAACCCGCAGCACTCCTCGGCACCCGGCAGCTCGACCAGTTCCAGCCCTTTGACGGCCTGGAGGAGCCGGCGCGGCCGGTCGCCCAGCCCCAGGCCGCGCAGCCCGTGGCAGGTCGGGTGGTAGGTGACCGTGTGCGGGTAGTAGGCACCCACATCCGTCACGCCCAGCACATCCACCAGGAACTCCGTCAGCTCGTACGTCTTCGGCACCACCGGCGCCAGTGTCCGCGCGAGCGAGTCCCCGCGCCCCTCGGCCCTGGCCCGCTCGCCCATCCGGGGATACAGCTCCCGCACCATCGCCCCGCAGGACCCGGACGGGGTGACGATCGCCTCGTACTCGCGGAAGACGTCGGAGAAGTGCCGGGCCAGCGGCTCCGCCTCGTGCCGGTAACCGGTGTTGTAGTGCGCCTGCCCGCAGCAGCTCTGGCCCCTCGGGAAGTCGACGTCGACCCCCAGCCTGGTCAGCAGTTTCACCACGGCGCGGCCGGTGTCCGGATAGAGCGTGTCGTTGACACACGTCAGGAACAGGGCGACACGCATCGCGGCTCCTCGGGATCGGTCATCGGACGAGTGCAGGGTAGTGGGCGGTCACCGCCGAGGGGAGACGGCCTCGCCGGGCACACGCCTCACCGCGCGGCGAGCCGCGCCTCGGCTTCCCGCCAGCGGGCGCCGTCGCCACGGGGCGCGTACCGGGTCAGCGGCTGGGCACAGCGGTCGCCGTACCGCTGACCTCCGTACGGCAGCCCGCCGTCACGATGGGCGCTCTCGCCGCCGAACTGCTGCTGGAGGAGACCGAGCAGGGCGAGGACGAGCGGACGCACGAGCACCGCCGGGTGGTCCTCCAGCCGGAGCTGGTGGTACGCCGCTCCAGCCTCGCCGCACGCTGAGCCGCACCCGGCCGGGCGCTGACCGGAAGTTCAGTGACAATCCATGATCCCGGGGGTCGGCACGCGCTTGCTCATGTGCTGAACTGGGACTCGTCCGCCCCATCCGTCCCGGGAGACCCGTTGAGCCTCAGCTACCGCCAGCCCGGCGTCATCCTCACCGACCGCCGCTTCACCGTGCCCCTCGACCACGCCGACCCGGACGGCGAGACGATCGAGCTGTACGCCCGGGAGGCGGTCGCGAGCGACAAGGCCGGGCAGGAGCTGCCGTGGCTGCTGTATCTCCAGGGCGGGCCCGGCTTCGGGGCGAATCGTTTCGTCGGACGTCAGGCCTGGCTCGACCGAGCCCTGAGGGACCACCGCGTCCTCCTGCTCGACCAGCGCGGCACCGGCAGTTCCACACCCGCCACCCGGCAGACGCTCCCGCTGCGCGGCGGCCCCGCCCGGCAGGCCGACTACCTCACGCTCTTCCGCGCCGACTCCATCGTCCGGGACTGCGAGACCATCCGCCCCGAGGTCACCGGCGGCGCCCCGTGGACCGTGCTCGGCCAGAGCTTCGGCGGCTTCTGCACGGTGTCGTACCTCTCCCTCGCCCCCGAAGGCCTCGCCACCGCCGTCATCACCGGCGGCCTGCCCTCCCTGCACGCCCACGCCGACGACGTCTACCGGGCGGCCTACCCGCGCATCGAACGCAAGGTCACCGCGCACTACACCCGCTACCCGCAGGACGTGGAACGGGTCCGCCGGATCGCCGACCACCTCCTCACCCACGACGTGGTCCTCCCGAACGGCTACCGGTTCACCGTCGAGGCCTTCCAGTCCCTCGGCCTGATGCTCGGCACGAGCGACGGCAGCCACCGGCTGCACCACCTCCTGGAGGACGCCTTCGTGCGCGCCCCCGGCGGCCCGGAGCTGTCGGACGCCTTCCAGGAGCAGGCCCAGTCCCTCCTGTCGTACGCCGCACACCCCCTCTACGCGCTCGTCCACGAGTCGATCTACGGCCAGGACACCCGCCCCACCGCCTGGGCCGCCGAGCGGGTCCGTACCGAGTTCCCGCAGTTCGACGCGGCCAAGGCGCTCGCCGGCGACACGCCGGTCCTCTTCACCGGCGAGACGATCCATCCGTGGATGTTCGAGACCGACCCGGCGCTGCGCCCGCTGCGCGAGACGGCCGACCTGCTCGCCGCCCGCACCGACTGGCAGCCGCTGTACGACCCCGCCCGCCTCGCCGCCAACGAGGTCCCGGTCGCCGCCGCGATCTACCACGACGACATGTACGTCGACACCGCACACTCCCTCCAGACCGCCCGTGCCATCCGCGGCCTGCGCACCTGGGTCACCGACGAGTTCGAACACGACGGCCTCCGCGCGGGTGCGCCGAGGGTCCTGGACCGGTTGCTGGCACTGGCGCGCGACGAGGTGTGAAGCGCCCCGAGGGGCGCGGGGAATTGCGCGACCCAGCCAGGTACCACCCGCGGTCGCCGTACGGCAGACGGGGGCAGACGATATTGCGGCGCGGCATCCCAGCGGAGCGCATACGCTGCGCCCCATGACAGAGGCGAAGATCACCGAACTCCGGCCCCTGCCCGACGACTGGCAGCGCGCCCTGGCCGTGGTGGCCCACCCCGACGACCTCGAATACGGATGCTCCGCGGCCATCGCGGCCTGGACCGACGCCGGCCGGGAGGTCACCTATGTGCTGGCGACCCGTGGCGAGGCGGGCATCGACGCCCTGGACCCCGCCACCTGCGGTCCGCTGCGCGAGCGCGAGCAGCGGGCCAGCGCCGCCGTCGTCGGCGTCACCACGGTGGAGTTCCTCGGCCACCGGGACGGGGTGATCGAGTACGGCCCCGCGCTGCGCCGGGACATCGCCGCCGCGATCCGCCGCCACCGCCCCGAACTCGTCCTCACCCTCAACCACCGGGACACCTGGGGCGGGATCACCTGGAACACCCCCGACCACGTGGCCGTCGGCCGGGCCACCCTGGACGCCGCGGCCGACGCGGGCAACCGCTGGATCTTCCCCGAACTCACCGAGCAGGGCCTCGCACCCTTCGACGGCGTCCGCTGGGTCGCCGTCGCCGGCTCCAGCAGCCCCACCCACGCCGTCGACGCCACACCCGGCCTGGAGCGGGCGATGGCTTCGCTGCTCGAACACCGCACCTACCTCGAGGCGTTGACCGACCAGGACCCCGAGACCTACGTTCGCGACTTCCTCACCACGCAGACCACCGCCGTCGCCGAGCGCTTCGGCGGCACACCAGCGGTGGCCTTCGAGGTCTTCAGCCGCTGAACCGGCTCAGGACCGCACCGGGTTGACCCTCCCCTTACGTCAGGCTTGAGGCTGTGAGCGGACGAAAGGGCAGGCACATGGGCTACTCGGTGGGGCAGGTGGCGGCGTTCGCGGGGGTGACCGTGCGGACGCTGCACCACTACGACAAGGAGGGGCTGCTCTCACCGAGCGACCGCAGCCGCGCCGGCTACCGCTCCTACAGCGACGCCGACCTGGCCCGGCTCCAGCAGATCCTCTTCTACCGGGAACTGGGCTTCCCGCTCGACGAGATCGCCGTCATCCTGCGCGGCCCGCAGGCGAACGCCCTGCACCATCTGCGGTCCAGGCAGCGGAAGTTGCGCGAGGAGATCGACCGGCTGGAGCGCCTCGCCGAGGTGGCCGAACAGGCCATCGAGGTGCAGCGCACCGGGGTGGCCCTCACCCCCGAGGAACGCTTCGAGGTCTTCGGTGAGATCTCCTTCGACCTCAGCTACGCCACCGAGGCACAGCTGAAATGGCGGCACTCGGCGGCGTACCGCGAGGCGATGGCACGGGCCGGCGCCCACACCAAGCAGGACTGGCGGCGGCTCATGAGCGAGGCCGCCGCATGGCGGGCCGAGCTGCTCGCCGCCTTCGACGCGGACGAACCCGCCGACGGCGAGCGGGCGATGGACCTCGCCGAGGAGCACCGCCGCCACCTCACCCGCTGGTTCGCCCCGTGCCCGCCGGACACGCACCGGCGCATCGCGGACGACCTCGCCGCCGACCCGCGCGCCTTCGCCCTCCTCGTCCCCCCGTCACACGGACGCCCCGGCCTCGCCGCCTATGTGAACAAGGCGATCCACGCCAACGCCTCGCGCCGTGACGGCTCGCGCACCGATCCCGAGGAGCACCCATGAGAATCCTGATCGCCACGGCCGGATCACGCGGCGACGTCGCGCCCTACACCGGCCTCGGCGCGGCGCTGGCCGGCGCCGGGCACGAGGTCACGCTGGCCACCACCGACGCCTTCGCCCCGCTCGCCCGCGGCGCCCAACTCGGCTTCCGGCGGCTGCCCGCCGACCCGCGGGCGCACGGCGGAGCCGGCGGCAGGCGTGAACTGATGCGCACGGCCGCCGCCTTCGTCACCGAGCTCGGCCGGGGGTTCGCCGACGTGGTCGCAGAGGGCGCTGATCTGCTCATGCTGTCGGCCACGACGGCCCCGCTCGGCTGGCACCTCACCGAGGCCACCGGAACGCCGAGCCTCGGCGTCTACCTCCAGCCGACGGCCCCGACCGGCGACTTCCCGCCCGTGGTCACGGGCGTACGGTCGCTGGGCCGGGCCGGTAACCGCGCGGCGGGCCGTTTCGCCCTGCGCATGGCCGACCGCGTCTTCGGGCAGGCGGTCACCGAGCTGCGCCGCCACCTCGGGCTGCCGCCCCTGAGCGCGGCCGGGATGCGCCGACGCCGGGAGCGGGAGAACTGGCCCGTGCTGCACGGCTTCAGCACGGCCCTCGTGGCACGCCCCGCCGACTGGCGTCCCGGACTGGACGTCGCCGGAACCTTCTGGCCCCACGTCGCCGCCGACGAAGAACTGCCCGCCGTCGTGGAGGACTTCCTGCGGGCCGGGCCCCGGCCGGTGCTCGTGGGCTTCGGGTCGATGGCGGGTGGCCAGGGCGAGCGGCTGAGTGAGATCGCCGTTCAGGCCCTGCGGCGCGCGGGGCTGCGCGGCATCCTGCAGTCGGGCGCCGCCGGGCTCGCCGCCGACGGCGACGACGTGCTGACCGTCGGAGAGGTGCCGCACGCCCTGCTCCTGCCGCGGCTCGCCGCCGTCGTCCACCACGCGGGGGCGGGCACCGCGGCCGCCGCGCTGCGGGCCGGGATCCCGGCCGTTCCCGTGCCGGTCACGGCGGACCAGCCGTTCTGGGCGGCGCGGCTCGCCGCGATCGGCGCCGCCACCGAGCCCGTCCCGTTCGCCGCCCTGAGCGCCGGCCGGCTCGCCGAGGCCCTCGAGCGGGCGGTGCGGCAGCAGGGGTACAGCAGGTGCGCCGCGACCGCCGCGGCGCACCTGGCCGGGGAGGACGGCGCGGGCCGGGTACGGAAGGCCGTCGAACAGCTCGCACAGCGCTGACCTGCGCGATCCTGCAGGATCAGGGAGGAGGCGCCCCCGGTAGGCTGTCCCTCATGCCAGACCAGATAGCGGGCCCTTCGGAGCTGCGCGGGGACTGCGCGCGCTGCTTCGGACTGTGCTGCGTCGCCCTGCCCTTCGCCGCGTCCGCCGACTTCGCGATGGACAAGCCCGCCGGGAAGCCGTGCCCGAACCTCCAGGGAGACCACCGCTGCGGCATCCATGCCGACCTGCGGAAGAAGGGGTTCACCGGCTGCACGGTGTACGACTGCTTCGGTGCCGGACAGAAGGTCTCACAGGTCACCTTCGGCGGCCAGGACTGGCGCGCCGGCTCGAAGGAGCACGCCCGCCGGATGTTCGACGTGTTCCCGGTCGTACGGCAGCTGCACGAGCTGCTGTGGTACCTGACCGAGGCGCTCGGCCTGTCCGCCGCCCGTCCGGTCCGTCCCGAGCTGCGGCGGGCGCTGGAGGAGACCGAGCGGCTGACCCGGCAGACCCCCGAGGAGCTGGCCGCGCTGGACGTGGCCGCGCACCGCCAGCGGGTCAACGGCCTGCTCCTGCGCACCAGCGAGCTGGCCCGGGCCGGGGTCGCCGACGCGCAGAGCGGCAAGAAGGGCAACGGCAGGGGCAGGGGGAAGGACCGCCGGGGCGCGGACCTCATCGGGGCCCGGCTCCGGGGCGCCGACCTGCGCGGGGCGAGCCTGCGCGGCGCCTACCTCATCGCCGCCGACCTCACCGGCGCCGATCTGCGCGACGCGGACATGATCGGTGCGGATCTGCGGGACGCCGACCTGACCGACGCGGACCTCACCGGCGCGTTCTTCCTTACCCAGCCGCAGATCAACGCGGCCCGCGGTAACGCCGGTACCCGTCTGCCTGCGTCAGTCACTCGGCCCGTGCACTGGGCAGCGGGTCGCTGACGGGTTCGTCGTGGCCGGCCGAGCAGTTCCCCCCGCCCCTTCGGGGCGCTGCTCCCCGGCCCCGCTCAGCGGCGCCACTCGCCGTCGCCCCAGCCCCAGCCGCAGCCCCTCCGGCATCACGGTCAGCCGTTCGGTGACGCTCAAGCGATAGGCCGGGTCGGCCGACAGGTCGTAGCGGCGGAGCAGCAGGCCCAGGACCAGGGTCGCCTCGTGCAGGGCGAACTGGCGGCCGATGCAGGCGCGCGCGCCGGTGCCGAAGGGCTTGAAGGTGTGCGGGGGGCGGGCCCGTACGGCCGCCGCCTCGAAGCGGTCCGGGTCGAAGCGTTCGGCGTCCTCGCCCCACACCTCCGGGTCGCGGTGCAGCATCGGGGTGAGGACGAGCGCCCAGGCGCCCCGGCGCATCGGATGCCCGTCGGCGAGGACCGTGTCCTGGCGGGCTTCACGGGCGAAGGCCGGAGCGGTCGGCCACAGCCGCAGCGACTCGTCCAGCACCCGGCGGACGTAGCGCAGCTTGGCGATCTGGTCGTAGCCGGGCTGCTCGGTGTCGCCCCAGACGTGGTCCACCTCGGCGCGGGCCCGGGCGGCGATCTCGGGGTGCCGGGCGAGGTAGTACAGGGCGAAGGAGAGCGCGCCCGAGGTGGTCTCGTGACCCGCGACCAGGAACGTGATCACCTGCTTGCGGACGTTCTCCGCCGACAGCCTCTCGCCGGTCTGCGGGTGCGCGGTCTCCAGCATGCGGTCCAGCAGGTCACCGTCTGCCCGGCCGGAGCGACGGCGCGCCGCGACCAGGTCGTCGACCGTGCGGTTCAGGTAGGTCATGTCGGCGGCGTTGCGCCGGGCGGCGGCGCGCAGCAGCAGTGGGGCCAGCGGCGTGGGCACGCTGTTCAGGCGCTGGGCGTAGGTGAGCGTGCCGACCATCGCGCTGACGAACGGGTGCGGCCGGTCCCGCTCGAAGGAGCCGAAGTCATGCCCGAAGCCCGTGCGCGCGATGGTCTCCAGCGTCAGTTTCGTCATGTCGCCGGGTACGTCCACCCTGCGCCCGGCCGCCGCCTCGCGGTCCCAGTGATCGGTCAGCCGCTGTGCGACCGCCAGCATCATGCCGTGATAGCCCGCCATGGCCTCCCGGCTGAACCCGGGTGCCAGGACGTCGTGCGCCAGCTGCCAGTTGGGCTCGTGGTTGTAGGCGGTGAACAGGCCGTCGCCGGCGAGCGGACGCAGATTGGCCACGCCCAGCCCGACGTGTTTGGCGAACCGGGACTCGTCGGCCAGGTCCGCGGCCAGACGCGCCCCCCACACGAACACGAACTCCTTGCCGAACGCCCGCCGCCGGAAGATGGGCCCCAGGTCGCGTGCGAAGCGCATGGAGTCCTGCAGCGGCCTGCGCCGGTCGGCGCCCAGCACGTCGCCGAGCAGCGGCACCCGGCGCGGCGGATGCGGGATGCGGTGCAGTTCGGGCCAGCCCTGTTCGGCGCTCCGGAATCCCTTCGGCAGCCCGGGCCCCGTCGGCGTCTTTGTCGTCCGCGCTTTCTCCGCCGTCTCCGCCATGACGCCGATCTCCCTTGATCCAGCGGCCGTTGATCTGTGACGTGCACCTGTGACGTGCATCCGTGGCGCGCGTGTTGTACGTGGGTTCAATAACGCGTTCCAGTGTGGGCCGCTTGTTGAACCCGCGTCAAGTAAAGTGACGCCATGCCCGCGAACCAGGGGGAGCGCGCCCGGCGCAGACTCAGCACGGAAGAACGCCGTGAGCAGCTGCTGTCGGTCGGTGCGAAGCTGTTCTCGGAGAGTCCCTACGACGACGTGTGGATCGAGCAGGTCGCCGAGATCGCCGGGGTCTCCCGCGGGCTGCTGTACCACTACTTCCCGACCAAGCGGGACTTCTTCGCGGCGGTCGTGGAGCGCGAGAGCGGGCGGATGCTGCGGATGACGGCGGCCGTGCCCGGCGTGCCGGTGCGCGAGCAGCTGACCGCGGGCCTCGACACCTACCTCGCCTACGTCCAGGCCCACGCGCACGGCTTCCGCGCCTTCCACCGCGCCGACGCGGCCGGTGACCAGGCCGTACGCCGGGTCTACCAGCGGGCCCTGGCCGCCCAGGAGCAGCAGATCCTCGCCGCGCTCGCCGCCGACCCCGAGTTCGGGCCCGTCTTCGAGGGTGCCCCGCAGGTGCGCCTGGCCGTGCGCGGCTGGCTCGCCTTCACCACGGCCGTGTGCCTGGAGTGGCTGCGGGACGGCGGGTTGACCCGTGAGCAGGTGCGCGACCTGTGTGCGCGGGCGCTGTTGGGCGTCATCGCCTGATTCCCTCTCGTCGAGGGGAGTGGTTGGCGTGCACCCCGATCTTCGGTAGGTTAGGCAAGGCTTACCTAAGGAGATCTCGGATGGGTGACACGCAGGACTGGACGGCCGCACCCGGCGCGGCGGAACGGGCGCGATCGGTGCTGGCCGCCGCCTGGTCGTGCGCGGTGACCGCGGACGGCGCCCGCGAGGAGTACGTCGGCGCGCACACCGTGACCGACGACGGCGCCGTGCGGCTGACGGTGCCCGACGACAGCGCCCTGCTGGCCGCGGCCATCTGCGCCCCGCGCCAGGAACCCTCCGCCGTGCTGGAGTTCGCCGACGTGGCGCCCGTACCGGTACGGGGCCGGATCCGGGCACGGCTCCACCTCGCCGGCTGGTTCGCCCCGGACCGCGGCACGCTGCTGTTCCGGCCCACGCGAGCGGTGCTGCGGCAGTCCTCCGGAGCCGTGGTCCTCGACCTCGACGAGTACGCCGCCGCCCGGCCCGACCCGCTCGCCGAGGCCGAGGCCCGGCTCCTCACCCACCTCGCCGACGCCCACCCGGACGCGGTCGAGCGGCTGACCCGCCTCGTGCGGCCGGAGAGCCTGCACGCCGCGACCCGTGTCCTGCCCCTCGCCGTCGACCGGCACGGACTGACCCTGCGTATCGAGCGCACCCGCGCCCACGGCGACGTACGGCTGCCCTTCCACACGCCGGCCGACGACGTCACCCAGCTCACCGAGCGCATGCACGCCCTGCTGGCCCAGGCCGCTGCCGCCGCCTGCCCCCGCGCGCTACAGCGGCAGCGCGCAGACGGCGACGGGTGAGGCGAACGGCTCACCGGCCGACCGGAGTCCGCCGCTCTCCCCGTCCACGCGGAAGACGGTGACCGTACCCGAGTGCTGGTTCGCCGCGAACAGCAGCCCGCCGTCCGGCGAGAGGGCGATCTGCCGCGGGAAGTCCCCGCCCACCGGCACCGTGCCGAGCAGCCGCAGCCGGGCACCGCCGGCCTCGATCGCGTACCGCGCGAGGCTGTTGTGGCCCCGGTTGGCCAGGAACGCGTACCCGCCGTCCGCCGTCACCACGAACTGCGCCGGGTAGTTGGTGCCGCCGTCCGAGCCCGTCGGCTGCGGCTCGCCGATCGCCAGCCGGCCGGACGCGGGGTCGAAGGCGCAGACGGCGGCCGTGTCGTCCACCTCGTTGGCCAGATACGCGTACCGGCCGCCCGGATGGAAGGTCAGATGGCGCGGTCCGGCGCCGGGCCGCGTGGGTGCCTGCGCCACCTCCGTCAGGGTGCCCTCCGCCCGGTCGAGGCGGTAGCTGTAGACGGTGTCGGTGCCGAGGTCGACCGCGAGGACATGACCACCGTCCGGGCTGGTGAGGAACTGGTGCGCGTGCGGCCCCTGCTGCCCCGGACCCGGTGGCGGAGCGGAGTGCGTGACCAAGGCGGTGCGCTCGCCGAGGGCGCCCGAGGCGTCGATCGGATGCACGGCGACACTGCCCGAACCGTAGTTGGCGCTCAGCAGCCACCGTCCGGAAGGATGCACCGACAGATGGCAGGGCCCCGCCCCGCCCGTACCCCGGCTGCCCAGCAGCCGCCGGTCCGCGAGGCGTACCGCCGTCACACCACCGTCCTCCCGCTCGTCCACCGCGTACAGCGTGCGGCCGTCCGGGTGCACGGCGAGATACGACGGGTCGGGGACGCCGGTGAGCGTGCCGGAACCGGTGATCCGGCCGGTCGACGGGTCGTAGGAGGCCAGCCCGATGCCGGTACCGCCGCCGTCGGCCGACGTGTACGTGCCCAGATACAGGGGGCGCGGCCCGGACGCCCTACGGGCAGGCGGGGCGGCGCCGGGCTCGTCCGCCGCGGCCGGGGGATGGGCCCGCGGGGCCGCCGGTGACGGCACCGCGACCACGGCCGCCGCGCCCGCCGCGGCCCCGACGAACCGGCGCCGGCTCCAGCCGCCTCCGGACTCCCGCCCGCGCGCGGAAGATCCCCGTCGTGCCGCCCGTGCCTCCCTGCCCATACCGCACCTCAGGTCGTCGGCTGCCCCGCTCGTGACAGCAACCTTGGCCCGGACCCGCCGCCAAGGGCAAGACGGGCAACGGGTGTTGCGGTGTGTGCAACGGGCGGCCGGCTCACCACTCCCCGTCCTCGACCGGCTTGCCCGGCGCGTCCTTCAGCGGGGCCACCTGGCCCGCGGACGGCGGCTGCCAGGGGTCCAGGTCGCCGCCCAGCCAGTCGCCGACCGGCTTGACCGCCTCCAGGGTGTCCGCGGGGGCCAGATCCTCGGCATCGGCGTCGTAGTAGTCGTACCAGGGCAGTCCCGCGCGTGTGTACGCCGCCCGGTCCACCGGGGACGGCGGGGGTGCCTCGCCGGTGATGCGCCGCCACTCCGGCGGCGTGACCAGGTGCACGAACACCCGCCCGGCGGGCTCCCCGGCCCAGTCCGACAGCGGCCGTTCGTCCCTGTAGACCTCCTGCCGCATCGAGCCGCCGACGCCGAGACCCATGGCCGCGGCACGCCGGGGGGCCGCACCCGCGGCCCGCGGCGGGGCCGCGCCGGGAGCGGCCGGCACGGGCGGGGCACCGCCCGGAGCGGACGCCATCATCGGCATGGCCGGGCCGCCGTACCCGCCGGCCGGCCCGGCCGACAGGGCCCTGCGGCGCGCCTCCTCCCGCTGCCGCTCGCGGCGCCGCCACTCGGCGAGCACCGGCTCCTTCAGCGGGAACGACTGCAGCTGCACCCCGCCCCACGCCTCCTCGCCGGTGACCTGACCCTCCACCGTCGCGCCGAGACCCAGCGGCACGGCGACGAACTGGCGGACGGTCCCCTTCCCGGAGTTGATGCCGTCCAGCCAGGGCTGTCGGGGCAGCACCACGTAGTTCTGCGGATCCCGGGCGAGACGGTCGCTCCAGGGCCGGCCGGACACCGCGCACACCTTGCCGACCCCGACCTGGAGCGCCGCCGGCTCCCTCGTGCCGGAGAAGCTCAGCCACATCGCCTCGCGCAGATACACCGGCAGCATCACCCCGCCGCGCGCCCGCCACTCCTGCGGGACGGTGTCGGCGTAGTCCGCGACCCGCCGGACCGGGAACTCGCCCAGTCCCGGCGGCAGCGGATGCGTGCCCGTCTCCGGCAGCCGCAGCGTGCGGACGAACCGCACCGCCACCCCGCCCGGCAGCCGCAGTGTGTCCCCGTCGATCCGCACTCCGCAACCGGTCATCCGTCGCCCCCTCGCCTCACGCGCCGGCCTGCCCGGCACCTTCCTCGCCGGGCCCCGCCCGGCGGCTTCCTCACGGATAACGTTCGCCGAACCCCGTACGGTTCCGCCACAGCTCCTCCTGCACCCCGAGGCGCTCGCGCAGCCGGGTCATCCGCGGCAGCTTCGCCCGCTGCCCGCGGGAGACCCGGTCCAGCTCCTCGAACAGGCGCCGGGTGCGGTGCTCGGTGTTCAGTTCGTCGATGATCCGGGTGGTCTCGGTCAGCACGGCCCCGAGCAGCTGCCAGTTCGTCCAGTCCTTGCCGATCTCCTCCCGCAGCAGCTCGGCCAGCCGGTCCCGGGTGCCGGCCGCCGTGTGCAGCTCGGCCGACAGGCGGGCCTCCGCCGACTCGGCGTCCTCACTGAGATGGGTGGTGACCAGGACCCCGAAGCTGACCACGGCGTCCGCGATCTCCGACAGCAGCTGTTCCACGGTCACCCCGACCCGGGGCGGGAACAGGTCCTCGGCCCCGCGGGCCTTCGCCAGGTCGGTGAAGGACCGGGCCAGCACCCGCAGGACCACGGTGCAGATCTCGAGCGTGTCGAGGCCGGTGCGCAGCACCACCCGGTGCAGCAGCCCCTCCTTGACGCGCGGATTGAGCCGCAGGCTGTCCTCGGCCTGCCGCAGCGAGGCGTCCACATGGGCGATGTGCTGGTCCAGCCGGCGTGCCTCGTGCAGCCGTTCGGCCGCCCGCTCCCAGGGGATCCGGCCGGCGGCCTCCTCACCCATCCGCAGCATCAGCTGCCGTATCCGGCGCGCCAGGTCCTCCATCGACCGGCCCGCCTCGTCCACCCACACCGGGGGTGGCAGCAGCAGGTTGCAGGCGGTCCCGACGACCGCGCCGATCAGCGTCTCCACGATGCGCGCCCACGCGGTGAAGCCCACGGTGGTCACGCCGAGCACCAGCATGGCGCTGATCGCCACCTCGGCCACGTACTCGTCGACCCGCACCAGGTGCCCGACCGCCAGGGACGCCACGATCAGCAGCGCGAGGCTCCACCAGGTGAGCCCCACCAGCACGCTGAAGGCGATCGCGACCAGCACCCCGGCCACCACCGAGTTCACCCGGCGGATGCCGTTGGTGAGGGTGGCGTAGAAGGTCACCTGGACGACCAGCAGCGCGGTCAGGGGGGAGGTCAGCGGGGCCGGCTCCGGGCTGAGGCGCAGCGCGACGACGTAGGCGATCGTCGCCGCCGTCGCCGACCGCAGCGTCTGGACGACCACCGGCTGCCGGCGGCGCTCCAGGAGGCGCAGGAGTCCCGTGGTCCACTTGCGTACGTCGTGCATCCCTTGGCCTGTTCCCCTTCCGCGGGCCGCACGAACGTGCTTCGATCGCGGACCGTAAGTGTCCGCGAGGGTTCGTGCAGTGAGTTCGGCGGCGGAGTGGCTGCCGGACCGAGAGGCCTTCGCGAGGCGGTCGAGAGGTTACGGAGGGGGTCGGCATGGGGGAGATCCAGGGCGCCGGGAAGCCCGGGGGAATCGAGCTGCTCCAGCAGGCGCACGCCTACCTGCGCGAGGTGGTCGCCGCGGTGCCGGATGAGGCGTGGGGCAGGCCGACCCCGTGCTCCGAGTGGACCGTGCGGCAGGTGCTCAACCACGCGCGGATCGACCAGCACGCGTACGGTCTCGCGCTTGCCGCCGACCGGCCCGACGAGGACTCGTTCCAGCCGGCCGACGCCCTCCACGGCGATCCGGTGGCCGAGCTGGACAAGGTCCTGGACGCCGTGGCCGACGCCTATGCGCAGCTGCCCGCCGACGCGGAGTCCGTGCCGACGCCGCTGGGCCCGCTGCCCCTGCCGCTGGCCGCCGGTGCGGGCGCGCTGGACGCCGCCGTGCACGCCTGGGACATCGCCGTCGCCACGGGGCGGGACCGGCCGCTCGCCCCGGCGCTGGCCGCGGGCCTGCGACCGGCCGCCGACCACCTGGTGCCGGGACTGCGCGAGTACGGCGTCTTCGCACCGGCCCTCGCGCCCGACGATCCCCTGGACGAGGCAGCGGCCCTGCTCGCCTTCCTCGGCCGCGACCCCCGGTGGACGCCTGAGCTCCCCTGACCGCACGGGCCCCGGGCAGCCGTCTGCGGCGACAGGAGAGGGGCTGTCGGCCTGCCGTCAGAGGTACAGCTTGTCGATGAACGCGTAGAGATTGCCCGTCATGCGGGCGATCTGCTCCTCCATCGTCAGGCTCTCCTCGAACCGGGCGCCGGACTCCGGAACCTTCCTGCCCCGCACATACAGGGAACACGCGAGGTCGGTGCACATGTACAGACCCACCGAGTTGCCCTCGCGGCCCGCCGCGCCGGCTTTCCTCGCCGCCATCAGCGAGACTCCGCCGCCGGGGTGCGTGGTCAGGCACACCGAGCACATGCTGCGGTGCAGGAAACCGCGTTGGGCCGTCTGGAAGCGGAAGGCGACGCCGACGAGCCGGTCCTCCCGCTCGGTGACCAGATAGCCGCGGTCGGGCGCACCCGGATCCCGCCAGCCCAGGAAGTCCAGGCCGTCCCAGGGGCGTTCACCGAGATCCCGGGGTACCGCCAGCCGCTTGGCCTCCCCCTTCGAGCAGTTGATGAAGGAGTTGCGGATGTCCTGCTCGGTGAGCGATCTCATGGGGGCCCTTCCGGATTCGCCAACGTAACCTAGGGGGTCTAGGTTCAGGGCTAGCGTAGGTAGCCAGGGGGAGGGTGGGCCAATGGATTTCGGGCAGGGACCGGCACCGTGCGTGCGGACGGGGCTGGAGCTGCCACCGCGTGCCGGCGGTCGGTGGCGCCTCCGGTGAGGACGGTGCCTTCCGGCCCGGCGTCCTCGCGCACGGCCCGCTCCGGGCTCGCGCCCGGCCCGTTCCGAGGTGTCGTCCGCCCTGGCGCCCCGGTCACGGCCCCCTCTCGGGCGGCTGGCTCCGGCGCGCGGCTCCTTGCGGCCGGCACGCTCGGGCCCGGCAGGCCCCGGCACCGGCTGCTCGGCCGAGACCTCTAGGTGCGCACACTGAGCGGCGGCCCGCTGGACGCCCTCGCCGAGCGGACGAACTGGTCCCGATGACGGTGACCGAGGCGTACGACCTGCCCGCGCCGGACCACCCGCGCACCAAGCGGTTCCTGCCAATGGCGAAGCCCGCGGAGCGCCCCACTTAGCTCAGATCATGAACTAAGGGTTGGGAGAATAGCGCCTTCCGTTCGCCCGAAGGGGTATGTTGCAGGTCGGACACGGTTCGTGAAGGGAGCCGCATGGCGGAGCGTAACGGGCGCACGGTACGCGACCTGAGGCGGGGCAACCGTACGGCCGTGCTGCGGAAGCTGTACTTCGACGGCCCCCTCAGCCGGTTCGAGCTGGGTCCGGCCACCGGCCTGAGCAGCGGCTCGGTCAGCAACGTGGTCGCCGACCTGACCGCGGACGGCCTGCTCGAGGAGGCCGGCAGCGTCGAATCCGACGGCGGCCGGCCCCGGACCCTGCTGCGCGTCGCCCCGGACAGCGGCCAGATGATCGGCGTCGACGTCGGCGAAACCAGGGTCCGCGTCGAGCTGTTCGACCTCGCCCTGACCGAACTCGCCCGTACCGAACGCAGGCTGACCCCACGGGGGTGTTACGACGTCGAGGTGATCGCCGGCCACATCCGGGACGGCATCGCCGAGGTCCTCGGCGCCGAACAGGCCGCGCCCGAGCGGCTGCTCGGGGTCGGCGTCGGCGTGCCCGGCATCGTCGAGCACACCCCGGACCAGGGTGCCGTCGTCCACGGCCAGACCACCGGCTGGGACGCGGTCCCGCTGGAGCGGCTGCTCCACTCGGCCTCTCCGCTCCGGGACGAGATCCCGTACTTCGTCGACAACGGCGCCAAGACCCTGGGCCAGGCCGAGATGTGGTTCGGCGCGGGACGCGGCGCCCGCAACGCCGTCGTCGTGCTCTTCGGCTCCGGCGTCGGCGCCTGCGTGGTCACCCCGGAGGTGGAGCACGGGCGGGCCGTCGAATGGGGCCATCTGACGGTACGGGTGCGCGGGCGCCGCTGCCGCTGCGGCGCGCCCGGCTGCCTGGAGGCCTACGCGGGTGCCGAGTCGCTGCTCGCCCGCTGGCGGGAGGAGGGCGGCCGGCCCCCCGAGGGCACCGACGAGGAGACCGCGCTCACCGCGATGCTCACCGCCGCCTACCCGCCCGAGGGCACCCAGCCCGACCCGGTGGCGCTGGCCGTCCTGGAGGAGACCGCCGAGTACCTCGGCGCCGGCCTGTCCGACCTGATCAACCTCTTCCAGCCCGAGCGGATCCTCATCGGCGGCTGGGCCGGTCTGCAGCTCGGCCCCCGCTTGCTGCCCGCCGTACGGCGCCACGCGACGACGTACGCGCTGCGCCACCCGGCCGACAAGGTCACCGTCGACCTCGGTCGGCTCGGCCCGGACGCGGTCACCGTCGGCGCGGCGATCCTGCCGCTGGCCGAGTTCTTCGCGAGCGGCGGCCGACGCCCGGAACCGATCACCGAGGCCCGTCTGCCGGCGTGGCGCGCGGCGCTTCGCGAGCGGGCGCCACGCGCTGGCAGGTGACCGCCCGTGGCGCGAACACCTGATGAGACCACGGCCGGGTGACGTCGTCGCGACATGGACGCCGGGACGCAGTTCGTTGAAGGTTCCGGGCCGCCAGTGTGCGCAGGTGGGAGTGGAGCCGCCGCTCACGACGTGGCCCGCAGTCCGGCATCGGCGGCTGCCCTGCCCACCTCACCTGCGGCTTTCGGTGCCACTACGGTGCGGTGGAGTCCGCTGTCGATCTCGATGACGGCCTCGACGTCCCGCGCGCTGCCCCGGACCGCTGCCGCCAGCCGGTGTGCACCTTCGACCGACTCGACCCCGACCGGGTTCTATCGATCCAGGGGCGAGTCGTGGTGCCCTCCCCGACGGCTGGCCGCCCGAACACGAGATCCTCTCGCTGTGCGCCCGGCAGGGACTCGCCCCGCGCGGCCTGTCCGAACTCCACGTCGATCCCCGCGGGCGCCCCGCGGGTCTGCTCGGCGGCTTCGCAGCTCCGCCCGAACACGCCTTCCGGCCCGCTGCCGACGCATTGCGCGCGACGCTCCGGAAGCCGGTGACCAGCGCGCAATGACGAAGACGAAGGCGTGACCCGCGGGGTGTCCGCCGGCCGCGCACACGTCGAGCACCGTTCCGCGCCGCTCAAGCCGACGGTTCGTCCGGTGACGGGTGTTCGGACTGGTCCGGGCCCGGGTGGGGTGCGCCGCGGGGACCCGAGCCGGCCTCGTCGGTGTCGGGGACGTCGTCGGCCGTGTCGTCCACGCCCGGTCGGCCCGGCGTGACCTCCCACGGGTCCTCGCCGGCGCCCGCCTGCTGGTCGGGCATGTCCCTCGGGACCGGGCCCCTGTCCTGACCCGGTTCGGTCTCCCGTTGTGCGGCCATGGCGTTCTCCCCTCGGACGTGGGCGTACGGCGCGTCAGCCGACCTTGCGCCCGCGCATCGGCTCGGTCTCCATCCCCGCGCCCTTCTGCAGGCCGTCGAGGAACTCCTGAAGCACCTCCGTCGCCGTGCGCCGCGGCTGCCAGCCCAGCTCGGTGTGCGCCCGGCCGCAGTCCATCAGCGGCAGCCGCAGCACCGCGTCGAACAGGTGCGGCGAGGCCGGCAGCAGGTGCAGCCCCCAGGCCGCGGCGATCGCCGACCGGGCCGCCGCGCGCGGCAGCCGTACCGGGCGGCTGCCCAGCAGCTCGCCGAGCACAGCGGCGTCGAGCGGCGGATCCGCCGCGAGGTTGAAGGCACCCCGGGCGCTGTCCGAGGCCACCGCGAGCCGGTAGGCCTCCGCGGCGTCGTCCGTGTGCAGCGCCTGCACCCGGAGCCCCGGGATGTCCGGCAGGAACGGCATCAGCTCGGGGCGGGCCAGCGGACCCGGCAGGAAACGCCCGCCGAAGATCCGGCGCTGTTCGCTGGCGGACTGCCACTTGAACAGGAACGCCGGGCGCATGCGCACCACCCGCACCTCGGGATGGTCCCGCTCGAACACGTCCAGCGTGCGCTCCAGATAGGCCTTCTCGCGGCAGTACGCGGCGTCGGGCCAGCCGTGCGTCGGCCAGGACTCGTCCACCGCATGGTCCTTCGGACCCGGCGAGTACGCGCCCACGGAGGAGGCGTGCACCAGCACCGGCACCCGTGCCGCGGCGACCGCCTCGAACACCCGGATACCGCCGAGCACATTCGTCCGCCAGGTGGCCGCCGGATCGTGCGTCGGCTGGAACGCCCACGCCAGATGCACCACCGCGTCCGCGCCCTCGAACCGCTCCGCCAGGTTCGCCTGGTCGGAGGCGATGTCGACCGCGGACCACTCGGTCTTCGGCGGCGACCACTCGGGCGTACGCCGGGCCAGTCCGCGCACCGACCTGACCCCGGCGTCCTCCGAGAGCAGCCGCACCACACTCGTGCCGACATTGCCAGTGGCACCCGTCACGACGACCCTGCTGCCCGCTGCGCTGCTCACCTCAGGCTCCTCTCGCCCCACACTTCGGCGGACGGCCGGGTACCCGGGCCCGGGCGCGCGCACACCCCGGCATGACGCGACAGGTAATCGACCCGTGCGCGCGCTCCCGGGAGTATCGAGGACGTCAGCGCGACCGAGCCGCGTCGCACCTGGTCCACCGCCCGAGGAGGCACCCATGCCGTACTTCGAGAGCCCCGTCGACGGTACCCGTCTGCACTACGTCGACCACGGTCCCGCGAACGGGCCCGTCGCCGTCTTCGTCGCCAGTGCGTACATGGGCCACGAGATGTGGGAGTTCTGGGAACCAAGCCGCGTAGGGGCTGGTCAGGGTGTTGCTGCAGGCGGGGGACAAGGAGAGGTTGACCCGAGTTGATCTGAGTTGATTGAGGTTGACCCTGGTTCCCAAGATCTATCTCCCATCCGTCTCCCATGGGAGCCGAATGGCCCTCGGCGTACGAGACGCCGAGGGCCATCCTTGTGGGACCAGGGTGGGGGCCGACCACCCAGGGAGGCGGGACTGCCCCCACCCTGGCCCAGCATGTGTAACGCGTGCATTCTGCACCCGTCACTCGCTCGTTCGAGCGAGTCTGACTCTCGTTCAGTGGGAAGCGGTCAGGTTCCGCCCGCCCACCGTCGAGGGGGTGCTCACGGTGGGCGGGCGGCCCGTCCGGCACGGCACCGCCGCGCCGGGTCCGCTTGGGGGGTGGCGGATCTAGACGTCAAGGAACCACCGGATCGAACGTCTGTCCGATCTGGCATATGCCCATCCCAACACACTCAGGTGCGTTCCCGCTACACGCTGCTGACGATTCATTAGTAGCCCCAGGCGCATATATCTGTCGAGTGCCCCGACAGGGCCAGATTTACCCAGGCAGGTAAAGACTTTCTGTCAAGATCATCCCAGCATCAAGCGGGTGCTCGACCCCCTCCCCGACTGGGTACCCCGCCGCCGCGCCGAGATCGGATTACGCATCCGGACCACCCGCCGCGCCGCCGGCCTCTCCCAAATGGCCCTCGGGGACCGCATCGGCCGCGACCACAAGACCATCAGCCGGTGGGAGAACGCCCTCCGCGCCCCCGACCTCACCGACCTTCTCCTCATCGCCGACGCCCTCGACGTCCCCCTCGCCGACCTCGTCAGGTAGCAGAAAGCCCCGCCCATCCACCACGGGGAAGGTAGACAGACGGGGCAGTCCTTGGGGCCGCTAGCCCTGCGACTCGCTCCCCCCGCCGTGGGGAATCGGGCACACGTCCGACAGGCCCGGCGCCATCGGCGGCAACATCTGCTGATTCCGGTGAACCGGGCAGTACTTCCGGGGCCTTAGGTTGTCGACTCGCCAGTCCTCAGCGTCCAGCGCGCGCCGGACGTGGTGAGGGACGAAGGCAGAGCCAGGGCTAGCGGTCATGGGTCACTCCGAAGGGCTTGACGGGTCGTCTTCAGGCTGCGGCACGGGGTTACCGGGGTCGCCGGGGCTGTTGCCGCCGCCGTCGTCGCCCCCGTACCCCATGGTGTCCAGCTTGCGCTTCATACGCTTCTCCTATCCATGGTTCTGCCGACTTCGGTCAAAGTCGGTCATGGACTTGCGGGCTGCCCTATCGCCGTCCGGGCAGCATGCCGACGCCCGCAAGGCGCCGGAGCCCAGCCCGTGCCCGACGCAATCGGCGTACGCCGGGCACGGCATCTACTTCCCCCACCTGAGACCTTCAGCGTCCGTCACGGACTGGCGGCCTGTGTAGTAGTCCACGTGCTGACCGGCATGCCCTGGCGAGCGGGTGCAGCGGGCATGACTAGCCGGGTGCTTGGCGCCGCAGTAACCCGCCGCACGGAAGGCGTCCGAGTCGCGGGCCGTCTGCTGGTTCATCACGCATCCACCGGGGTGAGCTTCTTCCGGGCGTACCCGATGAACTTGCGCAACGTCTCCGGCCGGCACACGTCTCCTTCGTACCGCGGCGGCACGACCCAATGCGGGCCAGGCGGCGCCGTCCGGGCGAGGCTGGGGACACCGAGGTAGTGGTCGGCGCCGAGGGAAGGCACGTCCGCGCCTTCGTCCCAGACGAGCCCCGCATGGCTCTGGATCAGGACCCAGTACTGCCCCTCCGGGCGGTGGATGACCGGGCCGCCAATGTGGAACCGCAAGTCATCGCTGGAGAAGTCGAGGCCGCCCATTCCGGCGTGCAGGAGCGCGGCGGGGATGCGGACGACGCCAAAAATTCGGTTACAGCGCAGGAGGGTGACGCCTCGTTCGATCCACTCGTTGTGGGCCGCGTGCGGGTCGTCGGCTGCGCTGGCGAGCCACACGACGGTCCGGTACTCCACAGACATGGGTCAGGCCTCCACGATCAGCGTGTTCCGTCTCACACAACTGACCGTAGAGGCCCGGTTACAGGACCGAGGACCGGAATCCGGTCCCCCTTCACGCCGCCAAGATGCCCACCTCACCCGCGAGTTCCGACGCACGACGCCGACGGGCGGCCTGCTTCGACTCGACTTCCTCGAGGATGATGCGACGCGCGTACCCGTTGTACTTGACTGTCTCAGGTGCCGCGCGGTGTGCCTTCTCGAGTGTGGCGATGGCGACGTCTGGCTGCCCGTCCAGCTGGTAGCCGCGGGCCTCCTCGATCCGGTGCCGTGCGCGGCGCGGCCTCGAGGGGATGGTGACCTCGTCCGCTCGAGCAGCCTGCCGCACGGACTCGCCGCCCTGATGAAGTTCCACGGCTACGGTGACGGCGTGGGCCCCCATGATGGCCTGAGAAAAGGACGTGACCGGGTGGTAGTAGTCGGCGGGCAGACGGGCGGCCATGTCGTTGGCCTTGTCCCAGTGCCGCCACGCCGTCCCGGTGTCTCGGCGTCGGGCTGCGGTGTAGCCGAGTTCGAACTCGAGCGCCCCGGCGATGGCGAGAACGTCGTCCGTGCTGTCAGGTAGCAGCGGCTCGAGGAAGCGGACGGCCTCAAGGTTCACTGCGTCAGCAGCATCGAAGTGGCGGGGACCGCTGTCCCGGTGAGCTTGGGCCAGGAGCCACGCAGCGACGCCGATCGTGTGCGGGTCCTCCGACTCTTGCGCGGCGATCATTCCGCGCTCAGCTACGCGCCATAGCAGGCTCGAGTCCGGCTGGTAGGCGATGAAGAACTGCGACAGCGAGTACGTCTGTGCAAGAAGGGCCTGCGCCGCTCGCCGCTCGCCGCTCGAGTCCGCGTGCCGCACCAGGGCCTGTGCGTCCCGGATGAGATCCGGCAGCAGCCGGCCGATGACCTCTCGGTGATTCGGCGCCTGGTGCCGGGCCTTCCACGCGGCGTGCAGCCGGGCCTCGAGGTGCGCCACTGGTGGCGGCTCGACGCTTGAGGACAGCGGGAAGCTGTCGATGGCGGCCTTCACCGCGGCGAGGCGGGGGTGGCCGGGTCCGATGAAGAGGTCGACGTGCATGTCGGGCTGGCCTGTCAGGTCGGCGAGGTCCCGGACCCGGAGGGCTTCAGCGATCCGCATCACCATCTCGAGACCGGGTGCTTGCTGCTGCCCGTTCTCGATCTTCTTGAGAGTGTGCGGTGACACGCCGATCAGGTCGGCAAGTTGCATGCGGGTCATGCCGCGGCGCTCGCGGAGAATCTGCACCCGCTGGCCGAAGCGCAGTGGGTCGGCGTATGGGTCGGGGGTAGCATCAGATGGCATGGTCTCGCCCCTTCTCTGAGCAGCTCGTCACTGTCAGGGTATGGGGCGGGGCCTTTCTCATGTCAGCCCTTGCAGCGCTTGGTCGGCGTACTCTTGATCCATGTCCCCCGATCTTGTGACCAGCCCTGGTCCGGTGCGGTCTGCTGCCGAGCTGAACGAGCGCATCCGTGCGTTGTGGTCGCATCCGCAGGTGCCGTTGTCGCGGGAGCAGCGGGCGGAGTACGAGCGGCTGTGCGCCGAGCTGGCGCGGGTCGAGCGCGGGGACGTCACGGCGGCGGCGTGAAAAACCCCGCCCACAAGGGGCGGGGTGGTCAGGCGACGCCGCCGTTCCGGAGTCGAACCGGTACCGGCGCCAGCTCTGGACAACAGCCCTTGTCTGCCGGCGGCGCTCCCGTCTTTGTACGCGGGCCCCGAGGGCCTTCTCCCGAAGGATCGGCGTGCGCGTCCTGCCGTACTGCGATGGTAGCGCCTGCGCGGTCAGCGGAGGATGTGGTCGAGGTACCAGACGCCGAATCCGGTCCACGCCACGGCGAAGCAGACGGCGCCCGCCTTCGTGTGGACGCGGAACCACCGACGGGTCGACGCACTGAACGTGTGCTCCTGCCGGGCCGTGCGCAGCGCGTACGTCTCGAAACCGGCACCCGCCAGGATCAGACCGCCCCACACCGCATCCCCCGCGTTCACCGACCCGCCGCCTGCCACACCGTGATCGCCAGCGCCCCAACGCCACACACCGCGGCAAGTGACGGCAGCGGCCACCGGTTTCGTTCCAGCGCATCGAGTCGCCGCTCATGGTCCTCGATGGCCTTGTCCGTCTGGTCGCCGCGCTGCACCAGCAGCGCCAACTGCCCACGCTGCTCGGTGAAACCGACCTCGACGGACCTGCGGATCTCTGCGAGTTCCAGAGCTACGCTCGTCTCGCCCGGCGCCGTCACGCACCCGCCCGCGCGGTAACCAGGGAGTCCTGAGCCTTGTCGGCCACGCCGGTCGGCTCCCACAGCCCGAAGTGCGCCAGCACACCGGTCCCGAAGCTGACCGCGGCCAGTACCGCGGCCGTGGCCACGCTGTACCCGTCGTGGTGCGGGCCGGCGTACTCGACGAGGAACCCGTTGACGGTGGACAGAGCCAGCAGCAGCACGGCCTTCACGCCGTCGCTGGTGACATGCGTCGTGACGAGCCGGACGAGGACCGGCAGGACGACAGAGATGACGAGGCCGATCCAGTACGCGGCGTCGAGGGAAACAGTCATGACAAGCTCCTTAGCTCTGCGGTCCGGTCACGTCGACCGACACCTTCACCACCGCGTCCGCGATGGCCTCCTTCACGGCCGCCACCACGGTGGCCGTGTCCACGCCAGAGCCGATCAGGCTGGCGAGCTTCGCAATCGCCGCCGTCTGCGCAGCCTCCGAGGCGCGCACCATGTCGAGCCGCTTCAGAATCTCCGTCTGCACGCTCGACAGAGTCCACGTCGGATTCGTCGCCGGCGCCCCAGGGACGACGATCACGCCGTCCTTCTTCAGCACCGCCGTAGCGATCTCATCGGCAGTAGGCATGTCGTCCTCCTGAGGACTGTCGGCCGCCCAGGCGGCGAGCGCGGCACGGTTGGGGAAGTTGGCGACGTCGTGGTCCACGTTGTTCGCCGTGCTGTACTGGTGGAACGTCCATGGGAAGGCGATGCCGGGCTGGCCAGCGGCAGCGCCGCCGGTGGCGATCCACAGGAAGTCACCGCAGTTCGACGTCTGGTCGACGTTGCGCCAGTAGTCGGTGTTGCAGTACATGCCGACCCGGTGGGACGGCATCTTGCCCTTCACGTACTTCAGCCAGGCGTCGCGGTAGGCGATCTGTCGCGCCTTCGGCACGTTCTGGTTGGCGGCGTCGTAGCCCTCCCAATCCAGGACGATCAGATCGCCGGCAGCCCACTTCACCTGGCTCAGGAAGTAGTCGGCTTCCGCCTTTGGGTCGTTGGCCATATGCGGATAGTGGTAGGCGCCCCACACGAGTCCCTGGCTCTTGGCGTGGTCACGCTGAGCCGCCCACCGCGGGTTGACGTAGCCGAGGCCCTCGGTGATCTTCGTGAACACGAAGTCCAGACCGGTCGTGTCGTAGTTCGCCGACTGGTACGCGGAGACGTCGATCCCGTGGATCATGACGCGTTCACCTGCACGTTGTTGTCGTGCGCCCACTCATCCATCAGCGCCACGACCTGAACCAGTCGAGGATCCACCGCAGGAACCGGAGAAGGAGTGGGCGACGGAGGAGGGGTCGGCACCGGGGCCGGCTGCGGCGGGACGACGACGGGGAACGGGCGGCCGGTGATGGCCGTGTACGCGGCGGCGAACGCCGTAAGGTCGACGCCCTCCAGGAAGTCCGGGTGCGTGAGGTGCTCGGGCCAAATCACGACCCAGCACTCCTCGACCTTCCGGTTCCAGTACCGGTCCGTGAACGAGGTCTCCTCGCCCCACGTCTCCATCCGCTCATCGCCCCCGAGAGGGCCCTCGCCCGGAGCGCCGTAGCCGCCGGTGAGAACGGAGTGGCCACCGGCGTCCGGAGAACTGCGGTGGTAGTCCCACGGCTTGCCCTCGGCGAACTCCTGCTCGTTGGCGTCCTGGACGACGATGCCCGTCCACAGGGCGCCGAAGATGGCGATGGCGGCCTTGACCTCGTCCACGTTGGTGGGGTCGACCTTCGCGAAGCCGAGGGCCTTCACGCCGTCGGGGCCGCCGTGCTTGACGAGGTATTCGAGCAGGGTCTGAATGTCCATGCCCTGGTCGTGGACGGAGCCCGGTCCGTTCGTGTCGTCCGTGCCGTTGGGGTCGAAGCCGGGGTTCTGCGTCCGGTAGACCGCCCATACGGCGTCCTGGTCCGGGTAGCGTTCGGCGCCTGCGATGGCGGTAACGAGGCGCCGGAAGTTGGCCCACGTTACGGCCACGCAGTCCCCGGCTATGTCGTTGCCGAGCATCTGCCAGCCGCCGTTCAGGCGTGCGAGGTAGTCGGCTGCCGCTGGGTGCGCGGGGACCTTGCCGGTGAAGACGCGGGAGAAGGGGATGGCACGCCGTCGACTCGGTGCCCGGCGGCCGTACTTGCGAGTGCTCATGGGATCCCTTCACGGCAGGTGCCGAGCTACGAGACGAGACGGGCCGTCTAGTTGAAATCGTAAGCGGCTTGTCTATCCGCTCCCTCGGAAGACGGAGAGGACCTAGACGGCGGTGATGACCTGCTCGTACTTCTGCGCCGTCACCGACACGGCACCGGTCACCCCGGACAGCAGCGTGCGTACCGAGTTCACGACGTCCAGCTCAGCGACGACCTGCTGGTCCTGACTGATTGCGCTGATCTGCACCGACACCAAAGACTCCGCGTTGCTGTTCTTCGCGGTGATCACATAGCTTGCCATGACACTCCCTCACGCAACCCGAAGAACATTGATCCAGGAATCCGTGTACAAGGTCGACGCCGTTGCGTTCGACGCACCCTGCGCCCACGTCAACGCCAACGTTCCAGCGGTCGCCCCGATCCGGAAGGTGCCGTTGATCAGGGCGGTCAGCGTCGTCCCGACCCCCAAAGCACCGAAGTTCCTGGTATTGACGACGTCGGTCGTCTCAAGACGCACGGTGTAACCCCACGTACTGGACGCATCCTGCTGCGTGCCGCCACCCGCCGTCGCCGACGTCACCGTGATACCGGCGCCAGTCCCGGTCCACTCGCCCAGCGTGCCCGTGGGAAAACTGAAACCGACCACGATGTCGGCCGCCGCCAGCGCGTCGTACTTAAGCCAGCCCCACAGCGTGTACACGCCGCCCGCTACCACATCCATCTGCAAATGCGGATCCGCGGCTGGTGTCGTCGTCGCCGACCGACTCGTGTCCGCGGTCTTACGGAGCGACTGGACTTGCATCGACCGGAGCAGCGACGCGGTGAGCCGCTGCCCGGCGAGCAGTGTCGGGTACGCCTCAGCCATGGTGGTGCCTCCTACAGGGCCAGGATGGTCGGATTGGCGAGGCGGACGTCGTCGCCTGCCGAGTGGGCTTTGATGACGCCGTTCACGGAGCGGATCACCTGGAAAGTCTGCGGGGTGACCTGCTGGAAGTCGTCGTAAGACGCGGTGACGGGCAGGGTGTTGGTGTTTGCTGACGACAGGATCGAGCGGATGCCGACCTGCCCCACGGACCGCAGGTTGTTGTCCGTGACGGTGACCATCCACGGCGGTTCGTACCCGCCGTCCTGCCAGGATTTTGCCTGCAGCGTGGTTCCCGCGATTTGGAACCGCAGCCAGAAGTACCGTCCCGCAGCGTGCGTCAAGGCGCTGGTGTCGGCGGCCGTCGCGAGCTGCGTCTCCGTCCCGCCGATACGGGAGCGCAGTGTCAACGTGACCGTCTGGTCCGTGTTGAACGCGAGCCGGGCGAGGTAGTTGTTGCTGGTGTCGATGAAGCGGCCCGCGAGATGCAGGTAGTGGCTTCCACCGGTAGCGAGGACATCGGTCGTCATCCGGGCCTTGATGTCCAGGTCGGCCGACGACCACGGCACCGTCGCCCACCGGGACACGTTGACGCTGCCGCAGGCCATCCGGCCCTGCCCGTCGAACGCGCTCCTGACCGCGGAGACGTAGGCGTTGAAAGTGTCCGTGCGCTGCCCAGAGTCGCGCATGGCCCGGCTGAGGTCGCCGTTAGGGAAGAAGCTCGCGCGGAGGGCGTTGCTCATCTCCAGCTGCACGCCAGCCGAGATGGTCGTCTTGTTGGCGATGTTCGCCGTGTCGTTTCCGTTCAGCTCCTGCGACGCCGCGACGACTCTAAAGCCGGCGGATCGCAGGGCGTTCGCAACCCGGGTGCCGGTTGCCGTGTCCAGGCCACCCAGCGACGTCTCCGCCACCCCGGGCGCCCCCACGTAGCCGTGGAAAGAGATGCAGCGTTTGGCGGCCGTGACGATCGCGACGCAGTTCGGCTCGTCGAAGTTCGTGCTCGTGATGTGCAGAGTCGAGTTGTTGCTGCTCTTGATGCCGGCGAACTCGTAGTGGTTCATCAGGCTGGCGCCGACCGCGCGTGCGGCCTCGCCGGAGCCGGGTTCGATGCCGCCACCGTGGATGGCTATTGCGCACCAGGTTGCGCCGGCCGTCGGAACGCTGCGCCGCTCGTAGTCGACGCCCTCAACCTCATGCGAGGCCAAGTCTGCGTAGTTGGCGTATGTATCGGCCATTGGCTACACCCCCACTACGCTGAAATCGGAAGCCGAGCCGCCCGTCGTCGTCCACGTCTCGCCCGTGTCCGCCGACCCCCAGCCGCTGGTGACGTTCCGGTTGAAGGCGTCAGCCACGCCGCCAGTGATGCTCTCGACCGTCATCACCTCTCCGCCGACACGGATGTCGAACGGGAACTCATCAGGGTCGGTCGTCCACAGGCCTGTCTGGCCAGGCGAGGGGCCCACCTTGAGTGTCGTATCCGCGGACCCCGCGTCCGCGTACAGCTGGGAGCCGTCCGTGTCGAAGCGCGTAGCGTCACTGTCGAGGATCCCGACCGTGTACGGGCTCGCTGGCTGGCAGTTGAAGGTGAGCCGGTGCTCGAAGTGGGTGATCGTCTCCGATGTACCGATGACGAGCTGGTCAATCACGTCCGGCGGCAGCCACGCGGGCGGGTTGGTGATCTGGATACGGTCACCGATCCGCATCCCGAGGATCGCCCGCCGCATATCCGGCGTGATCGACGGGTGCGCCAGGTTCACCGCAATCGTTGGGTAGCGGGCCTCATCCACCGTCCCCAAGTGCACCCGCCACGCCGCCTGATCCCGCAGCGTCGCCGCATCCGTGGACACCAGGTTGAGCGTGGCCTCTTGCCCATACACGCCCACCCCGGCCGGCGGCAGCGCGGTCCCGAGGTGCCCGCTGGTCTCCTCGTAGCTGGCGCTGACGCCATTCACGGTCACGGTGACCTTGTTCTGGGTGAAGCGGTCGTCCTCGACCGGGACAGGGATCTGAGCCAGCTGCGCCCCCGAGTAGTCCAGGGTGAGCACCGCGTCTTGGTTGTACAGGGACGTGCGGCAGCGGTAGCCGAGACCGAGCCCCGACCGCAGCTCGTACAGCAGGCCACCGTCCGCCAGGGCGCACTCCTGCGCCAACGTCAACAGGTTGCTCTTGCCCTGCGCGCCCATCGCGGTCGTGTCGTCGAGGTTGCCGACCCACTCGAACGCGATGCCCTGCTCCCCGCACAGCCGCTGAATCCGGCGCCCCGCGGTCTCGCCCGTCGGGTTGAGGCGGACACCGAGAGCGTCGATCGCCGTGATGGCGTTCTCCACTGTCACGTGACCGATGGCAACACCCGGAAGGAACTCGGTGCCTCCAGACGGGCTAACGGCGGATCGCGTTGCCGGCCCGAACTGGATCTTGGTGACGCGGGTCAGTTGGGTCACGTTCTCCGTGTCGCTGACGGCGTAGACACGGCCGGTGCTGACGTCCTTGAGTTGGATCTGCCGGCTGATATTCGCACCGGATTCCTGGAACTCGATGCTGACGTACAGGAGCCGCCCGCGGACGTCCAGCGTGTGCACCAGCTCGGCACCGAGGAGATTCCCATCGGAGTCGCAGGACCGCAATACGAACGAGTTCGACGCGACGGTCGTGCTGTAGTACAACTCCCAGAACTGTGCTGATCCGGCACTGTAATCGACCTGGTCTATGGCGCACAGCACCTTGCCGTCCGACAAGCCAGACGCCGGGATGTACGCAAGACAGCGGACCTGCGTCGCGGTCGGGTCGTCGTACCGGGGGACACCGCCTGACAGCTTTGCGTTACTGATGTCGGGCAGCGGGTCGGAGGCCGTGAAGCCGCTGTACGAGGCGAGCGTAGGCACGCCGCTCCAGGTCATCGCCGACCCGTTGGTCAGCGCCGACGCAAGTGTCGTAGCCCCTGTGGCGTCCTCGCACGGCCAGTACGCCACCAGCCCCGACGGCGCTGGATCGGTGATCGCGTCGTAGATGACACTACGTTCCGGCGCTGGCGCCTGTGCGAGGCGGCGGAGGACGCCCGACGCGGACACGTCCGTCCACACGCTGCTGCCGCTGGTGTCCCAGTTCGGCGCCCACCCGTAGGCCTCGCCCCATAGCCGGTAGCTCTTGCCGCCGAGGCCGTCCGGGACGCTGACACGGACCGGAGTGTTTCTGCCGATCAGCCCGTAGTACGGGCCGGACGGGTTCCGCGGGGAGAAACGTCCGTCACGGTTGTCGAGCTCCAGAGAGCACGTGCCAGCCTCGGTCTGCGAGCCCTCGTCACGAATGCCGCTGGTGATGGCTATCTGGCCGCTTTCGTCCCGGACCAGCGTGTACCCGGTGATGTCCGTCCAGACGCCGCTGACGAGCAGTTCGACAGTCACCGGGTCGCCGGTGGACGCCTCCCCCGATCCGCGCGCCGGCGCAGGCCGCAGCGCCAGGCGGCGACGCCACCTAGCTATCTGAGGGACGAGCCCGGCCACCTATCAGCCCACTTCCTGGAACGTGACGAAGCAGCGCATGTCGCTCGCCGTGGTGGGGGTCGTCGCGCGGACCCGCAAAAACTTACTGACGGCGACGATGGGTCGGTCGTCCGGCATGAACGTGCGGACGTATGAGAGTCCGGACTCGCCGGACACCGAGCTGAGCGACACCGCGTCGAACGGGCGCGTCGCCGTAATCGTGCCCTCCGCCGACGCCGTATAGCCAGTCGCGCTGGTACCCAGCGTGAGCAGGCTGGCCGTCCCGTTGGGGTCCAGGTTGATGACACCCGACGCCACGTGAGCCGTCACCGTTGCGGCGACGTCGGTCTGCAGCAGCTCGATGACACCGTCCGCGCCCGGCGGGTCGTCCAGGGAGAACCCCCACTCCAGGATCTGGATCATGCGCGTGCTGGGGGTGGCCAGTTGCAGCATCGTCTTGATGCTGGTGCCAGTCGTGACGGACGCCAGCGCTGCCGTAGTGGGCGCCGCCGCGTTCCAGGTCGTATAGGGCACTCTCGTTCCTCTCTCGTCTTACCGGCCGCGCGGCGGCCGAAGCGTTGCCTCAATCGAGCCGCGAGCCCGGACCGCCTCGCGGCCCGTGTCGACCCAGATCTCCTCGAACTCGTGCTTGCCGAGCTGCAGCCGGATCACGATCGGCTGACTCGACGACGCCGGCCCCGAAGCGGCTGGCGCGTACCCGGCGGACGTCCCGCGGGGAGTGTTGAGCATCGACGCCCACGGCGTCTGAGCCTCCCGCCACATCCGCCGACTGTCGGGGTTCGACCACACCCGCGACCCGGCCGGCAGGTCCAGCAGCTCCGGGCCCTGCTCGCCCACCCACGTCAGCGACGAGCGAAGGCCCCCCGCGGCAGCCATGCCGACGATGCCGCCCGTGGCCTTCCCCTTCAGCGCCTTGGAAAGGAGCTTCTCCAGGCTCTTGGTCAGCCGGTCCATAGCGCTGGTGAGGCGCTTCTGCTGGATCTCCAGCTCCTTGACGAACCTTTCCTGGCTCTTGATTTGCGCCCCGTACACGGCATCCGCCGTAGTCTTCCCCGCCGAACCGGCCGCCTTCTCGATCTGCGCCTGCGTGGCGTTCATCGTCGTGACCTCGGACGCCGACGCCTGCAGCAGCGCGCCCGCGGTCTCCAAGCCGCCGCCGTCGACTCCAGCCTCGGCGACCTGCTGGATGATGCTCCTGCTGTATCCCTTCGCCTTGAGGGCCTTGAGCGCGCTGGCAAATGCGGTGACCTTGTCCCGGCTGACGACCATCTGCCGCCGAACCGCGGACAGCGTCAGCGTGCCGCCGTCGTTCCCAGATGCCGCCTTGGTGATGTTCGCCGAGCTGATGAGGTTCGACTTCACCGAGCTGGACAGTTGGCTCGCGGCGTCCTTCAGCGAGTTGAGCTTGTCCTTTGCCTTGTCCAGGCTGGCCGTGATCTTGGCGAGTGCCTTCTCGTGGTTGATCAGGGCCTTGCCGACGCTCGCGAGGTGCTTGAGCAGGTTCGACTCGGTCTTGCCGTGGAAGGCGGCCTTGATCTTCCCCGCGGCGTCGTTCAACGCGGACACCAGTGCGTCAAGGTTCTCCGGCGCACCGAGGCCGCGCTCGAACGGCGTCCGCTTGTACCCAGCCACCCGGCCGAAGTAGCTGATCCCGAACTCGCGGCCGAGCTCGTGCCCGGCCTCAGCTTCGGCCTTCGCCTGCTCTTTCGCCTTCTCCTGCGCCGCCTTCTGTGCCTTCGTCAGGTGGCCGCCCTTTGCGAAGTGCCCCAGCTTGTCCTTGTTGATCAGCTCCAGCAGCGGCAGGTACTTCCGCGTCGAGCGCGCGTTCACCACAAACTCGGTGTCCGAGATCATGCCCTGTGCACCGGACTCGAACAGGGCCATGATGCTGTCCGACGTGCCCGTACCAGGCCCGCGCACCAGCCCGTTCGGGGCAACCTGGACGTCCCCGCCGCCGGCGTAGCGCGGCATCAGACCGCCACGCGCGGCTCCCGGCATGCCAGGCAACTGCGGGCCCGAGTGGATGGTTCCTTGATCGACCGTGCGTTGGTAGTTCGTGGTGTAGACACCGATACCGATCGATTTGCCGTGCAACGCATCGACGGCGCCCTGCACATCTCCGATCGCACCGAGTGCGGCCCCGGTGTCCGCAGTGACCTTAATCTTGCCGTTCTTCAAGTGCTGGACGTGGTAACCGAAAAGTTCCAGCACCTTCTCGGCCTCGCTCGACAGCGTGTTCAGCGTCACCGACTTCGCGCCCGGGGTCCTCTTCACCGCCGCGTTGAACGCGCCCAGGTCCTTCTTCGCCTGCGCGTCGTCAAGCTGTACCTTCAGCTTCTTCGCGCCGGGGAAACTGAGCAGTTCATCCGCGAGCTTCTGCGCCTGTGGCGCGGTGTCTCCCATCGCCTCAGCCATGGCGATGAGGTTCTTCCGGCCCTGCTGGTAGACCTTGTCGATCTTGTCGGCAGCGAAGTGCTGCTTGTTCATCTTGTCGACGTAGGTCTCAGTCGCCGCCGCCAGGTTAGACAGCAGCGACCGGTTCTTTCGGCCCGCGTCCGTGGTGATGTCGAGGGTCTTCCCGTTCTCCTTCGCGCCCTTCGACGCGTCGCTCATGGCCTGGTAGAACGCGGTCTCCGCGTCATACGCGGCTCGGTGCACCGCGTTGAGCGCCATGATGGACTCTTCGAGGCCCTTCGCGGACTGCGCCTCACCATCCAGCGCCTTCTGCGTCGACACCGCCGCATCCCCGAAAAGGCCCATCGACTGAGCCGCAAGCTTCTGTTCCAGTGACGACCCCGTCAGCGCATTGGTGTAATCGTCGAGCTCACCCCGGAACTTCTTGACCTCTCCAGGCTTCATGCCCTTCGTCATGTCCGTAAGAGCAGCCTTGGCGAGATCGGCCTTCCCGCCCTGCACAAGGCTCGCCAGAGACTTGTCGAGGGCGTCGATATCCTCCTTAGCCATATTGAACGAGTTGGACTTCTTCATCCCCAACGTGAAGATTTTGTTCATCACGTCGTTGAACTTATCCATGCCCTCCGACTTGCCGGCGAGCCGGTCGACGTCATAGGACAGGTTCCCGAAATCCTTACCGAAGATCCGCAAGGCCTCGCCGGTCACCTGCCCGGTAGAGCCCAGCTTGCCGAGCGCGGTCGTCATCCGGTCCACGTCGGGCGGCACCCGCTTGCCGACCTGCGACAGCGCCATCACGCCCGCAACCACAGCCGCCAAACCGGCCGTAATCACCGTGGCCTTACCGAGGACGCCCAACGAAGCGAACGCCGCCCTCAGACCAGCGACACCACCGCCAGCAGCGATGAACGCCTCCCGCATGTACATCGCCCGCAGCGCAATCGTCTGGAAGACGCCCTGGATGGCGGCGAAGCCGCGCATCGCGCCGTTCCACACGAGCGTCGCGGCAGCAGCAACCTTCATCGCCGCCGACACCGCGAACGTCGCGGCGAGGAGTGCCGCCATGCCAGCCGCTGCAGCTGTCGCCGCGCCCTTATGCGCGAGAAGCAGAGACACGAAGCTCTGCAAGGGCGGAATCAGCTTTTCCCCCAAGCTGATCATCAACGCGTCGAAACTCGACTGCAGCGCCTTCATCTGGAACGCGAAAGTCTTCTGCGTACTAGCCCAGGCATCACCGAACTTGTTCGCACCGGCGGCCAAAGCCGGATACTTCGACTCCAACCGGTCCATCTGGCTGACAAGGACGTTCAGGCCCGCGCCGGCCTTTCGACCGAACGCCTGGGTGATGATGTCACCTTGTTCCTTGGAGGATATTCCGGCCTTTTTCATGTGGCCGACGAGGTCTTCGAGGGCGAGTTTCAGGCCGCCTTTCTGCATGTCCTGGCTAAGGGTGTCCTGCTGCAGACCCAGCCTTTGCAGCGCGTCCCCAGCGGTGGCGACGGGGTGAGCGAGGGCCATCACGGACATGCGGAGCTGATTGCCGGCGAGGCTTCCACGGATGTTGTTGTCACCGAATACTGCCAGCGCTGCTCCGACGTCGGTGATGGAAAGACCAAAGCCCTTCACAGTGGCGACCATGCCAGACCCGAACGCCGAGGCGAGATCCTGCATCTTCATGTCGCCAACACCCACGGTCGCATTCAAGACGCCCATGGCTTTGTCCATGTTTTCGACGCCAGGAATGCCCGAAGCTACGGCGGCGGTAAGGGCGTTGGTGACGTCGACCAGGTCCGCGTGCCCGGTTGTGGCGCCCTTTGCTGCTGTCTCGGTGAGCTTCAGGGCCTTCGCCGAGGAGATGCCCATGGACTCGAAGTTCGACTCCACGTGGAACAGGCTCTCGGCGAGGCTGTCAGGGTCCTGCCCCACCTTCCCGGCAAGGTCGAGAACGCCCTTCTTCAACCCGGCGATCTTCGACTGGGACACGCCGGCCTGCGTATGCAGCAGCTGCATCGACGAGTCGAACTTCGACGCCATTCTCACCGACTCGACGCCGATGGCTGCGAGCCCGGCACCGGCGATGAGTGCGGTCTTGTGGAACGCTGCCATGCCCCTGCTGACGCCGTTGACCTGGGCGTTCACGCGCGCCATCGTGGGCGATGCGAGATCTTTCGCCATCACGACGATCTCAACCACGTTGGTCATCCGGTTGCACCCCCAAGCTCTCGATCGTCAGCAGTCGCAGGGTTTCGGCAGGCTCGGCCAAGATCTCGCTGGGGAGTTTGTGCCAGCGGTCGCACAGGCCGAGGATGAATTTCGCGTCGGTCAGCTCGCGAGGCTCGGTGACAACGGAGCCATCGGAATGGACTCCACCGGGACAGGTGCGCCAGAGCTCGAGGGCTGCTCCAAAGGGGCCGACACACCAGCGACCGCGTCCGTCCACCGGTCGATGATCAAATTGATGAGGGACGGCTCCTCATCCTCGATGGACTCCATCGTCGGAGGCAGCGAGTTGCCGTCCTCGTCCTCGCGGTTCCAGGCCACCATGTGACTGGCCACCAGCTCCGCCATGCGGTCGAAACCGTCCCGGCCGGACTCCTCGCCGTCGGTGCCCTGCAGCGCGCGCATCTCGCCGATGGACACCGACCGCATCGTCACTTCGAGGCCGGCGTAGTCGCCGTCGGCGAACTTGAGCTTGTAGTGCTTGGGAACTCGCTTGCAGCCCATGCCGGGCCTCCTCTCAATTGTTGTCCGAATTACGAACTAGCTCCACGTAGGTACCGTTCCGTCCGCAAGGACGCCAGGCACCGCCCACGTAAGCTCACCCGAGTTGGATCGGGTCAGCGGGTAGTCCGTGAAGAGGACTTCGTTGTTCAGGGAGACACCGTTGACGGTGAGCGACACGGTCCGGGCCACGGAGGTCGACGGGACGGTCTTGAACACGTCGTGGCTCTTGCCGGTGGCCGAGTTGAAGACGCCGTTCAGGGTGATCGAGAAGTCGGCCAGGAGAAGGAGTCGCTCGATCGCGGACTTGTCGACGCCGGTGATGTCCTGCGTCGCCCGCGGGGTCGCGAACTGCAAGTTCGTCACGTCATTCTTGATGTCCTTGACGGTGCCGCTGCTGTCATCCACCGAGAGAGTCGACCAACCCAACCCGCTTGCCTTTGCCATGATTTACACCCTTCTGTCTGTTTTGCCAGTCACGCGGAGGTGCCAGGCATGGCTAGGAGATGGACTAGAATGCGGCGGTGACGATTGCCGCAAAGACGTGCACGAAGTGCCGCCAGATGAAGCCCCTCGCCGATTTCGGAAGGCGAGGTGAGCGTGACGGGCAGCCGCTTTACCGAAGCCGCTGCAAGGCGTGCCAGGCGGAAGCAGCGCGCAACTGGTATCGAAAGAACCCTGAGCGGGCCGCCGCCACACAGAGGCGACGTAAGCTCCAGCGCGGCTACGACCTCACACCCGAGCAGTACGAAGCGCTTCTCGCCACACAAGGCGGCGTGTGCGCCATCTGCGGACGTCCTGAAAGAGTTGCGCGCGAGGGGAAGCCCGTCCGCCTGGCCGTCGACCACTGCCACACCACGGGAGCCATCCGTGGGCTGCTGTGTACGAGCTGCAATCGCGCGCTCGGTCTGTTCGGCGAAGACGTGCACCTCATGGAGGCGTGCGTCCAGTACCTCGACCGCGACCGTGCGAAGAGTCACTGACTTCACCCCTTCGCGTGTTCGTCGGCGAGTGCCGCTTGGTGCTCGGCAAAGTCCTCGACCCAGTCCGCAGCCTTCACGTGCTGCCGCAGCGGCGTACCCCGCGGGTTACCGCGGTGGTCGCCGTCCCGGACGATGTACAGCTCCGGGCGGTCCAGTCGGCGCTGATGCCGCTGGGCGTCGAAGCACGCCTGGCCGGCTTCGAAGAAGAAGACCGTGAGGCCGTCCTCACGACGCCGCTCCCGGAATGCGCGCCCGGACTCCTTACGGATGTAGTGCGCCTGCCTCTGCCCGAGTTCGGTGGCCTCGTCGATGACGGACTGCCAGCCCTGCAGGTAGTGCGCGCAGTCCACCTCCGCGCACGTAGCGTCCACCCAGTGCGTGGAGCGAGGGGCAACGATCGCGTACGTCTTGTACGCCTCCGCCGGCATCTGCGGCTCGATCCGGGTCATCAGAAGCTCACCGCCGACTCGTTCTTCACCACGACCACGCTGAACGTCAGCGACGTGAACCCGCCGGTCGTGGTGGTGACCGCCCGCAGGTACTGCCGAATGGTCGCGGTCGATCCGGTGGCGATGCGCTCCGACGTAGGGGCGGCTGTGACCTGTGTGAAGGTGAGCCCCGTGACGTCCGCGAAGGTCACGTTGTCCGCTGAGTCTTGGATCTTCACGGTCGCGTCCGTGCCGGTGAAGGCAGTCACCTGCAGGTACGCCTGAGCGCCGAAGTTCGCCGACGCGGTGGTGTCGATAGACGTGCCAGTCGTGGCCGCTGTGTCCGTGCGTAGTCCGGCGGTGAGTTGTCGTCCCCAGCCAAGGCCGTAGCCGTTGGCCTGCGCGGATACGGAGAAGGTGAACGAGCCGTCGGTGCCGCGGTTGCCGTCGTAGTTGATCTGCTTGGAGACCAGGCACGCGGCGGGGTCGCCGAGGTTGGTACCACGGCAGTACGTGAGAATGATGTCGCTAGTGGGCAGCGCTGACAGCTTCTCGTGCGTGCCGGTGCCGGCGGCGACGTGGTTGAAGTAGGCCGTGAACTCCAGCCGGCCGTCGCGGACGCCGCCCTGCCGTTCCATCGCGCTCTTGTTGATCGCGGTGAAGTCGAGTGCGGCTGGGCCTCCGCCGACGTTGCTGAGTGCGCTGATGTCGCCGGACGCGTCGAATCCGGCGATGTAGAGGTTGTCGCCGAGACCTGAGGTCTTTGCCACCTATGCCACCTGCTCCCAAAGGTCGTTGACGATGAGGGGAAGGGTGATCGTCATCACCCGGTACTCGGCGCCGGAAGTCGTCAGGTAGCCGGCGCGCGCGGAGAGCGGGTCGCCGTAGATGCCTAGGAGGTCGACCTCCCGCACGACGCCGCCGAGGGTGAAGTCGCCGCTGTAGGCGGCCATCAGGGCGTCGAGGGCGGTCATGAGGTTGGGGTCGATGGCGTCCTCGGGCTCGGACACCATCGGCGTGTACAGGCGCACGCACAGGGCCAGTCGGACGCTGGTCTGGTCCAGGCTGGAGCCGCCGCGTGCCGGCCCGATCTGCTCCACCCACACCGCCGCCGACAGGCCGTTCCCGGGCGCGCTCTTCGGTTCGTGGCCGTTGACCGTGTCGAAGTACCCGCTGGCCAGGGCGTGGCTTTGGACGGTGTCGAGGATGGTGGTGATGTCGAGGGCCATCAGATCAGCCCCATCGCCTTGTACCGGGCCAGGAGCTGCACGGCGATCTGCCGAGCCTTCTGGTCGACGAGCGGCTTTGTGCGCCGGAAGGTGGCGTAGCCGGGGAACCTGGTCACGGGGCTGTTGCGGCTTCCGACGCCTTCCAGCCACGGCCCGTAGATCACGTCGCCGTCAGAGACGCGGTAGCCCTCCCCGGCCCGGTCGACGCTGATCCTCGACTCGTAGTAGCCCGTCGGGTGCTGCAGGACCACATGGAGGCGCTGCCTGATGAGCTTCTCGCCCTCTTCGGCGATGCGGAGGCTAATCTCGTCGCGGTAGGTGTGCAGGGCCTTAGCTGTGCGGCCGTCGAAGAGTGGGCCGCGCTTGGCGAGTCGTGCGTCAAACTCGATACCAGGCATGCCTACACCCCCCTGTGACGGGCCTTGCGGCCGTGTTCGGTGTACGCCTGGTCGCGGAGGGCTTCGAGGGCAGTCCGGGACACCTCAGGGGCGCTCTTCCCGGTCGACGATGCGAGACGGAACCAGCCGGACCGCTCCTGCAACAAAGCCCATATCGCTTCAGCCTTCACCAGCTGCCGGATCAGGCCGGGCGGCTGCCACAGGTACACGGTGGACGCGGCGCCGTGGGTGTCGGCTGTCGTGCCGAGCGCCCCACGGGTCACGGTGAGAGAGCGGGGCGCGTAGATGGTGGCGGCGGTGTGGGCGGCGAGGACAGTGCCGTCATAGGCCCGCTCGACCGTCAGGGTGTTCCCTGCGATGTCGTCGATCCGCATCCGCTCGGAGTCGAGGAGGATCACCTCGTCGACCGCGAATGCGGAGCCGTTGGCAACGGTTAGGGACACGTCGCCCTTGTTTGCAGTGATCGTGCCGGTCTGCCCGATGCTGGTCTGTGCCCGCTCGGTGACGATCATCTGCTCGGAGTCCACGCGGAGGATGCTGCCGACGCCGACGACAGCCGACGTCGGGCCGTCCACGGTGAGCGTCGTCGCGGTCGCACTGGTCACCGCGGCCGTGGTCGCGCCGAGCGTGGACTCGGTGGTCCGGTAGCCCCACAGGCCGGAGATCGTGACGTCCCGCTGGTACGTCGAGCCGCCGCCATACGCCGCCGACGTGCTGAGCTTGATCTCAACGCGGTTGAACGGGGGCCCGCTGCGGTTGGGTTCGAGGTTGATGTCCTCGAGGGGGATGTTGATGCCGCCGCTGGTGACGCTGGTCGCGGAGATCAGCTCGGAGGCATCAAGCCGGAGAACCCACGGCGTGTACCCGCCAGCCGGGCGCGCCGGCCAGTCGAAGTAGCGGGTCGCCTGCACCGGGTAGAACCGGCGGTGGCACAGGCCCTCGACGCTGCGGGAGGCGGCTTCGATGACGGCGTCGATCTGCCGCCGGTTCCTGGCTGTCATCTGCACGTCCAGGGCACGCATGATGTCCTCGCGACTGCAGTACCAGACGCCTTCGGGGCTGGTGTTGGTGGCGTCGGCGGTGGCTGGCGCGGTGACGGTGATGGTCTCCGTCGCGGTCACCGGTGCGCCGGACTTCAGGCCGGACCAGGTGGCTAGGTACAGGCCAGCCGTGAGGCTGCTCGAGGGTGTCCAGGCGTAGCCGTAGCTGCCGGTACTGGGGTGGGTGACGCCCGTCGTGGTCGCAGCGAGCGCCGTGCTGCCGGTGGCCACGCTGGTGATGCCGATCGACGGGGTGGCGTCGAGGTCGGTAAGCGTGCCGCCGGAGAAGTCGAAGAACTGAGCGAGGAGGGTGACGCTCTGGCCTGCGATGACTTCGGTCATGTCCACACCCCCGGGGTCCCACCCGTGGAGCACAGATGCCAGGCGCCCGCCGAGTCGAGGACGACGTCACCAGTAGTCCACGTGCCCGTCGTGGGCGCGCCTGAGGTCGCCTTGAGGCCACAGAGACGGATGTTGCCGAGCCCGTTCTTCTTCCCCAGCGAGGCAACGCCGGTGCCGGAGTCGATGTCGTGAACGTTATCGAAAGGCGTCGTGCCGTACTGGACGCGTCCGATCAGGTGCGGGCCGGCCGACTCCCAGCGCAACAGGTTGTGTTGGGTGCCTGTGAAGTCGGCGCCTGACCAAGAGGAGATGATGACGTCGAGACCACCGATTTCCAGATCGAGTCCGCCGCCAGTCACCCTCAACCTGTACGCGCCGGTGCCGTCGCCGCGCTTGACGGTGAGGTTGGCGCCGGTGACGGTGAGGTCGCCGGTCATCGTGCCGCCGGCGAGGGGCAGCAGCGCGGCAAGCGCGGTCAGAAGTCCCGTGATCTGGGACTGGGCCAGGGTGACCGGGTCCGTTCCGCCCGACGCGTGCGTGGCCGCGTGCGCCGTGGGGGTCCGGGCGTCGGACAGACGCGCGTCGTTGCCTTGCGCCGCGGTGCCGGCCGTAGTGCCATACGTGACCGCGAGCGTGCGGTCGGCGGCGAGCGTGCCACCACCGTTGAGGCCAGCACCAGCAATGATCTGAGTGCTGGCCGACGCCTTGGTCGCGAGCCCGGTGTCGACGTACCCCTTCGACGCTGCCGAGGTGGTGGTGTCCGGGGAGGAGTCATTCAGGACCAGGTCACCGGTCATGGCGTCGCCCGACTTGGACACCTTGCGGGCGTCGCCGGTGGTGCTGGTGTAGCCGGTTGCGGTCATCTCTCCTCCTCCCTCGGTCTCGCGGCGTGTTGGTGCTACGCGTCAGCAGCGGTCGCCGACGTACCGGCCGCCTGGCCGCCATCCGTCGAACGGGCAGAAGACCCCGCCGTCGGGCGCCGCTTCGAGCGGCTCTCCGTCGTTCGGGCAGGCGATCGGCCCTTGTCGCTGCTCTTGGGCGTCGATTCGGGCGAGTTCTTGCCCGTCTCGGAGGATGTCGAGGAGCTGATACCAGCTGATACGTCCTCACCTTCCTCACTCTCGGCGGCGGCGTTGCTCGGCCCGCCGTGCACGGTGATCTTCGGCACGATGTCCTCCGTGACCTTCAACAGTTCGTAGCCGCACCTGGCACAGACCAGCCGCGGCAGGACCAGCACGCCGGGCACGACCTGAACGAGCCCCACCCGACGCTGAACGCCCTGCACGGCGCAGGCCTGATTGGTGCAGCAGACGGTCAGCGACGGCACCAACGCCGCCAACTGCTCCTCCGGCACCAGTCGGGTAGACGAGCAGTGCGGGCACCGCGGCACGCCCACAGCACACCGCGTGCCGCACTCCTCGCAGACCTCGGTCGCCATATCAGGCCGCCGTCACCGATGCGCCGTCATCGATCGGCACATAGGTCAGCGCCCACTGGATCGCCCCGGTGGCGTCTGACGCGGACACGTTCACGCCGATCGTCCCGGCCGCGACGATCACCGGCGCTGTCTGCCCGGTGACGCCGCCCGATCCGGAGCCGGACACACCCAGAGCGGAGCCAGTCGGGCCGGGGATGCTGTACTGCGTGCCGACCTCGTCGGAGGTGATGGCGGTGGCGGTGCACAGGTCATTCGCCGAGCCCACGGTGGGGGTGGCGACGATCTTTGCGGACGGGGTAGTCCCGCCGATCACCGTCGTCACCTTGCCCACCAGCGACGTGACGGCGACCCGGCCACCGGACACGGTGAAGATCGTGGACGTGGCATTCTGCGGGACGGTCTTTCCGCTGGAGTTGGCAACCTGCGTACCCAGCAGCAGCTTCCGCAGCTGGCTGCCCTGAATGATCGTCGTCACGTCAGGCTCCCATCGCGGGCAGGTTCGCCGGAGCGCGCTGCGTCATCAGATCCCGGGTGTTCGCGTTGACCGTGCCCGCACCCGTAGACGTGAGCTTCACGTACTTGTACGTGTCGGACAGGGACGTCGCCGCGACCTCGACCGCCATCGCGTTCTGCGTAGCGGCAGCCGCCGTCACGACAGTCGCCGCCGCAGCCTGCGTACGCCGTGTCCAGGCGTCGGTGCCATCACCGGTGTTCGTCCAGTACTCGGTGATGACCGCGAGGTTCTGCGCACCGGTGCCGCTGGAGTCCTTGGCTTCCTGGAGGGTGTAGGTGTCTCCGGCCGCGCCGGAGAGGTAGCACTCGAAGAGGATGCCTCCCGCCTCCCGGAGGTTGATCCACTTGCCGTCGGCGGCAGGGGTGAAGTTCACCAGCCTGCCGAGCGCGTTCTGCGCCATCGGGTTCTCCTGTCTGTGGGTTCCTGTCGGGGCGACACTGCCGACCCGGGTGGAAGCCGGCCGCGGGGTGTGAATGCCACGGCCGGCCGGGGGTTACCGTGCGGCCAGCTCCACGAACGGGCTGAGGGAGTTGCCGCCGTTCTTGGGGGTGATCGCGGACTTGATCCAGGGCCGTCCGTCGACGCGCTGGATGATGCGGAAGGCGGTCTGGTCGTTGCCGAACTTCCAGTCCGTGCTGGAGGACGCGGTCATCGACTGCCTGTCACCTACGAGGTAGTAGGAGAGGTCAACGAACGCGATGTCGCCGCGCGAGCCGAGAGTGTTGGCCTTCTCCGACACGATGATCGGACGGCCGAACAGGGTGGCCGGGCCGGGGCCTGCGGCGTTGACGATGAACATGCTGTTGCCGCCGGTGCCGACGGAGAGGGCCATGGTGAACAGCTGGGGGATGACGTCCGGGGAGATGATCCACACGGCGTTGTTCAGCGAGGACGGCAGCATCCGCGCGTACATGTTCACGACGTTCTCGTAAACCAGAGTCGCCGCAGCCTGCCCGGACTCCGCCGCCGCCGCGATCGCAGCGGGGTTGCCGGAGCCGAGGAACCCGAGAGGCTCCCCGACGCCGGAGCCCGTCATGAACTTGCTGTCCTCCTCGAACGCGAGGGTCATCGGCCACAGCCGCTCGATCAGCGCGCTGAAGGAGACGATGGAGTCCTGCAGCAGCTCGTTGGGGACGACGCTGAGGCCGGTGAGCTTCTTCGCGTCCAGCTCCACGCGGCCGAACTTCGGGTTGGCGTCGGTCAGGGCCGCCGACTCCTCACCCCAGTACGCGACCATGCCACCGAACACGGAGGACGCGTTGGAGGTGACGTCGATCGTCGGGAACGGCACCCTGGCGCTGTCCATCGGGACGACGGTCGCCTGCGGCCGGACGACGGCCTTCTCCAGCGAGATTTCCATCAGCTGCGAGCGGAGTGTCTCCGGCACCAGGAACCCGCCATCCGCCGGGGAGACGGACGATGCGGCGTTGCGGATCTCGGCCACCTTCGCCGCAGCCTCGGGACCCGTGTTCAGGTGCCAGATCGCCTTGAGGTAGTCCACCGCGGTCGAGAACTTGCCGTCCAGGACGGAGCCCGGGGCGTGCGCGTTGTACGCGGCGCCCTGCCCGTACGACGTCAGCATCGACGACCGGCCACCACGCCGGTTCTGCGGGTCCAGGTTCAGGCGCTGGATTCGGTCGGCGTTGTCGCCGTCGACGTCCTTCTCCTTGAGGTACGCCGCGAGCTGCTTCTGCGTCTCCTCGGCGACGAGCCGGTTCAGGTCAGTGCCCTCGCCCTGGGCGTTCTGCCCGTAGGCGGTGACCCAGTCCTTCAGTTCGTCCTGGTTGGAGAACTTCTTCAGGAACGTGGGGTCCGAGAACATTTCCGCCAGCTCGCTGGCGTTCTGCGGGACGGTAACGGTCGGAGTTGCCACAATGCCTCCTTCAGGCTGCCGTCGCGCTGGACGACTTGGTGGGCTCGGTCAGGTTGGAGACGAGCGCCGACCAGGCGTCGTCCTGGATGAGGTGGGCAGTCATCGCCGCCCACTCGTCTACGGGTTCGGCGGCAGGTGGCTCGGGCTCCGGCTCGGCGGCCGGCTCCGGGGCGGACTCGACTGGCGTGGTCTCGGCGACCGGCTCGGCGACCGGGGTGTCATCGACCGGGGTGACCGCGGCTCGGAGCTGCGCGGCTACCTCTTCGCCGATCAGGGAACGGATGTCCTCGGTCAGCGTGGTCTCCGCCTTCGGCCCCTCGCGGCGCGGGCCGTGGTAGCCGTATGCGGCGAGGTCGTAGGCGCGCGCCATGTCCGGCTCATCGCCGTCCGGTTCGGCTGCGGGGGTGCCCGCCTTCGGCGCGGTGACCGCTTCGTCGGCGAGCCCGGCCTCGACAGCGTCCTCAGGCAGATACCACGTTTCCGCGCGCATCCGGTCGCGCCACTCAGCACGGGTGCCGCCGGCGCGGGCTGCATAAGCGTCCGCAATGTTGTCGGAGATCAGGTCGAGGAGTTCGGCCATCTCCTGCATGTCGGCGGCGTTGCCCATGCAGACGCCGGACGCGTCGTGGATCATGAGCATGGTGTTCGGGGCCATCTCGATGCGGTCCCCGGCCATTGCGATCACGCTCGCAATGGAGGCGGCGATCCCGTCGACCTGCACGGTGACCTGCGCCGGGTGACTCCTCAACGCGTTGGCGATAGCAACGCCCTCGAACACGCTGCCGCCGGGCGAGTTGATGCGGACCCGCAGGTTCGGTGCCGTCACTCCCCGCAGGTCAGCGATGAACTCATCCGCGGTCGCCCCGTACCAGCCGCCGACCTCGTCGTAGAGCATCACTTCGGCCTCGTCCGGGGACGCGGCGTTGGTGATGCGGTACCAGGAGCGGGCCTCGATACCCAGCTGCGCGCGCTGCTTCTCAGCCTTGTCGCGCTGGCTGGCCATGAAAGAGGCCGCCTTACCGGGCAGCGTGATCGTCATGAGCCCTCTCCCTTATGGCCGCGCTTCACGACCTTGCAGCGGCATGCGTTGCCGTGCTCAGCACCAAGGCAGTGGACGTAGCCAGAGCCGCCCGGATAGTCCTCGTAGGCCTGCTGGCGGTTGCTGTACGTGTGGCCGTCGTTGTCCGCGCATGGCTGGCACACGTTGCCGTCCTCAGCGGTCACCACCACCCACCGCTGCGCCGCCTGGACGTCCTCACCGAGCAGCCCTGCGACGCTGTCCTGCCAATCTGTCAGCGACGTATCTGGCGCCGGCGCGGCGGGCTTCCCGACGTAAGCGATGTCGGGGAGACCAACGGCAGACAGGGTGCCGGCGGCTTCGAACCCTGCGGTGACGAGCGCGGCGGCAGCGTTGGCGCGGGCGGTCAGCTGCTGCGCTTCGATCTCCGGGTCGGGCGGGGTCGGCGGTTCGTAGTCGAACTCCAAGCCCTCGCCAGTGGTCCCGTACATGGGGAGCAGCTCGAAGTTGAGCGCGGCCTTGATCCGCTCCAACCTCGGCACGGTCTGCTGCTCCGCGAACCAGCTCTTGGCAGCGAGGGCGCTCGCGCGGTTGATGTCCTCGAAGTCGCCGATGGCGGTCTTGCTGATGCCGTAGGCCTCGCGGACGCGGTCGGCGGTGGCGCCGCGGAGCTCGACGAATTGCATGTCCCGCTGCGAGATCGTCCGGTCGACCCACTTGCCGTGCTCAAGGATCGCCACCCTGTGCGCATTGCCGACACCACGGTGCTGCTCGTTCCACCGGTCCCGCAGCTCATCGAACTGGTCGTCCGACAAGGCGGACGGAACCTCGATGATCCCGCCTGGCTGCGCGCTGTTGATGAAGAACGCCCGCGACCATTCGGCCGCATACCGCGACGTGTCCAGGTCCGGGAGAATCGACAGCACCGGCGACAACCCGCGGTACGGGTCGAGCGGGTTCGGCCGGCGCAGCTGGATGACCTCGTCGAGTTCGAGGGGTATCTGCTCACCGTCCGGGCTGGTGTACAGGTAGCCCTTGAGGAAGGCGTCCCGGTCGGGCACGGGCGTCATGCGGTCGGGGCGGACGGGCCACATCTCCAGCGGCAGTTTGATCCCGGGCCGCTTGGAGATGACCCACCAGGCTTCGCCGGTGAGGTCCTGGTGCTGCTGGAAGCTCTCGACGAACTCCTGCCTCGGCATGAAGTTGTTGGGGCGATTCCACAGGTCGAGGGCCGCGTGGCTGGTGACCTCGACGCGGTCTTCCTTCCGGCCGGACTTGGCCTTGCGGTACAGCTTCCAGTCGACCAACGCGGTTGCGTTGGCGGTGCGGTCGACGATCGCGAAGAGGGTGCCGACGGCGGACATGGCGCGCATCTGGCCTTCGGCGGTGCGGCTGCTACCGAAGAGGCCGCCGCTGTAACTCGCGGCGCGGCTCGTGAAGGGGATCGGGGTTTGGCTGACGGTGGCTGCGCGGTTGAGGAGCGCGCCGAGGAGGGTCCGTGCCAACACCCCTCCCATCGCTACTGGCTGCCGGGCCTGCCCTCGTGGATCCGGTAGTTGAGGACGAAGCATCCGGCGCCTGCTGCCGCCAAGCCTGCTGCCACGCCCCACCACAGCATGGCGGAACCTGACAACAGGATGATCCCAGCCGTGTCAAGCAGAATCGGCGACAACTTCCGCCACAAGTGCGGCCACCTGCGGAATCGCTCGTTTCGGCTGGTCATTGCGGTCTCACTCTCAACTGGGGTGGCTTGTAGGGTTTCGACAGTCTCACAGCCAGCGAACGCGTGGCCTACCACCCAGATCCCGCGCCGCGACCATGTACCGTCCGGCGTCCATCGAGTGGTCGTTGGCCTTCACCGGCTCCTCTTTCAACCCGCCCGCGTTGCCGGGCTTCACGGCCCACACGTAGCCCGCGACTTCCTCAGCGAGGCCGATCGGAAGCGAGGCGGCGTCCATCTCGGGGTCGCGCTCGATGAGCGCGTTCCGGAACACGTACAGCCGCGCCTTCCCGTCGCCCTGGGCCTTGAGCCGGGCGGAGAAGGCTTGGATGCCGTCTGAGACACTCTTGTGCGCGGCCTGCGTGCCCATGCCGAGCTTGCGTTCCAGGGTGGCGCGGTCTTCGGCGTCGTGGTCGGTGATGACCGCGCGCGGCCTCGGTTGGTCCTTTAGGAGCCGGTTCTGGATGACGTCGGCGTGGTCCTCGACCAGCATGCGAGTACGGACCCACTCGCGTATGAGGTACAGCCGGCCGTCCGGGTCTTCGGCCCACAACTGGGCGACGAACGGATTCGTGAACCCGAAGTCGACGGTGACCCACCTGGTCCAGGACGCGGGTACGTCGAACGGCTCGATGACGTGGACAGGGTCGGACCAGCCTTCGTAGACCATGCCTTCGGCGGCGGCCCAGATTCCGTCGCGATAGCGGAGTCGGCGGACGCCGGTGAGGGCGTCGAGTTTGGCCATGTAGTCGATGCCGCGCTCGGTCAGCGAGCCGTCGAGGTTGACGTACAACGGGTTGTCGCGGTGCAGGCTGTGGATCATTAGCATGGTGCCTTCGTCGCACCGCTGCTTGATCCAGTGCTTGGGGTGGTCAGGGTTGCAGGCGAGGACGATCTGCCGGTACGTGTCCGAGTTGCCACGGAGGCGGGTGATCAGAGTCTCCAGCGCGGTCAGGCTGATCTGCGTCGCCTCGTCCACGTAGATCCGCGAGAACTCGGTGCTGAGGAACTTCTCCGGACGGTCGAGCCCACCGACGAGGATCTCGGCGCCGTTCGCGAACTGGTACGCCGCCGGCTTCCGGGGCGACCCGCCGAACCACTTCACGACCCCCTCGGCGAGCGCCGTCGTGGCTACCTGCTGCTCGAAGGTGACCAGCGTGGATCCGGTGAGGGAGGCGTGCGTTTGGCGGACGATCAGGCTGCGGCAGCCCGGCACCATGAGGCTGGTGTAGAACGCCTTCTGTAGCATCGCCAGGCTCTTGCCGGTGCCCGCCGGCCCGGCGATGCAGATTTCCTGGTCCTTCGCGGAGAGCAGGGTCTTGGCGCCGCCGCGCGGTTCGTACCGCACGACCGTTGGGGTCACGCCAAGTCCTGCGGGTCGACGCCGACCAACTCGTACTTCACACCACCGGAGTGCTCGATCTTCGTCGGCTTCTTCATGCCGGTCAGGGTTTGCACGGACTCCAGGCACTGCCGGGCCGAGTTGATCGCGGAGATGACCGGAGCATGGTCACGGAGCGGCTCGCCGTCTTCGCCGTACACGATCCGCCCATGAGAGACGACGACGTGGTCCGCCTCAATCACCTCGGTGGCCTTGGCGAACAGGTACTCCATGCGGTCGAGATGGACCCGGAGGGCTTGCTCGCCGGCCTCTTGGACGACTTCGCGGACTGCCCGGCGCACCGCGCTCATGGCGGCCCATTTGCTGATGCCGAAGTGCTTGGCGGTTTCGGTGTAGCTGTGGGCGCCTTGGGTCCAGTGTTCGGCGATGGCGGCGTCTTCTGCGGCCTTTTCGGGGGTGCGGACGTAGCGGCCCATGCGGTTGCGGGCGTCTTGGTTGGGGTTGCCGCGGGGGTTGTCGTTGGTGGCCACGGCGTCCCCTCCCTTAGCGTTATACGTATGATGGTTGGCGTGGTTTGATGGTAGCGATGCGCGTCAACCGGGCTGGGTGGCGTGAGGTGCGCGCAGGCCGAAGGCCCCGACTCTGCTGCGGCGCAGGGTCGGGGCCTTTGGCATGCGTGGCGGTCAGGGTTGGATGTCGTCCAGCCCGTAGATCTCGGGCATCGTGGCTGCGGCTCGCGTGAACTCCGCCTGGTAGGCCGCGCGCTGGTTCTGCCAGTTGTCGAGGATGCCGCCCGCGCCAACCAGGGTCAGGCCACCTCCACCGGCGTCGACGAGGGCTTGCGCGGCAGCGTCACGGGTGATCTCTCCGGCGTCGGCTGCGCGGCCGAGACGCTCGATGTCATGGATGAGGGCCATGGGCTCAGTGTCCTCCAGGTTCAGGGCGGCTGTCAGGTTGCTCCGATCCCTGGGTAGGGTCGGGGCCTTTGGCGTGCGGCGGGTCAGGTGAGCTGCTGTGTGGTGATGAGCGGGTGCGGTTCGAGGGAGACCCAGTCGCATCCGCCGTGGGCGTGGACGGCGCCGCTCTCCTCGTCCTGCCACGCCTGGTCAAGGTCGAAGGGGATGCGGCGGGCCGCCTCCACGAACGGGCCCTTGGCGGCTTCCTTCGAGGCGTAGACGCCGAGGACTTCGCCGCCTTCGTGGTCTTCGCCGGTGGCGAGGACCCAGACGATCGGGCCGGTCGGCTGCGGGCGGGGGTGGGCGAGTTCGGTCATGGGGTCGTCCTGTCGTGTCGGGCGGTCAGAGGCCGAGGCGGGCGGGTCAGAAGCCGCCACCGGGGAAGATGGCGGCATGGCCCGTAGCGGCGGGCGGCCGAACCATGTCGAGGTAGTGGTACAAGGCGCGCGCCGACGGGCTGAGCGTGTTCCAGTCGGCGGCGTCGAGGTCGGCGACGATCTCGCGGATCTCGGTGAGCGATAGTTCGACGGTCGCGGCGCCGTCGTCGGTGACCTTGATGACCTGCACGGCGGGGTCCTTTCGGTGGCGGTGGGTTGAGGGTACGGCGGGGGTCAAACGGCGGCGCCGCCCTCGGTGTGAGGGCGGCGGTTCGCGGGGAGGTCAGACGGCGATCAGCTCGGCGTCGGGAATGGCCTGCATCAGCGGCAGATCCCGTCCGCCGGACTCCTCGTCCCAGTCGGTGGAGACCGTGACCGGGCCGACGTTGGGCACCTCGACGGTCAGGGTGATCTCGGTGGCCTTCCAGGTCGACCCGGTGGAGCAGGTGCGCTCCACGATGCGGGTGGTGACCGTGCCGCCGACGCGCTCGTAGACGGTGTTCAGCTCGTGCTGGGACCACATGGTGAGGCTTGTGGCGGTCTCGCCGAGGAAGGGCTGCGGCGCCCGGCGGTTGGCGAATCCGAGGGCCTTGTTGACCGTGGCGACGCGCTCGGCTTCGGCGCGGGCGCGGTTGGCCTGCTCGATGTCGAACAGCTCCTGGGCGCAGCCGGGGCAGTTGGTGAGGAAGGGGGCGGCCTTGGGGTGACGGCGGCAGGTCTGGAGTCGCATGTCGGAGTCCGTTCTCGTGGTGGTGCGCGGGCGGTGGGTCAGGCGGCGAGGGCGTCGGCCAGGAGCTGTACCCGGCCAGCGATCGGGAGGTCGACGGGGTAGAGGACGGTGACGGTGGCGAGGCCGCTGGTGGTGCGCTGCTTGGGCTCGTCGGCGGCCGGCCGGGGCACGGTGTAGGCGCTGCGGTGGACCGTGTAGGAGATCAGCCGGTCGATGCGGAAGTCGCGGCGCTCGCCGCTCTCGCGGTCCATGGCCTTGGCGAGGATGTCGCCTGCCGCGCTGACGTAGAAGTCGTAGATCTCGACGGTGCGCACGGTCTCGACCAGGTGGCCGGTCTTCTTGCCGGCGTCGTCCTTCTCTTCCTTGAGGTAGGTGATGGTGACCGGCTGCTGCTTGTCGAGGGCGGTGATGAGGCGGGTGAGGGTGGCGGTGCTGGTCTCGTTCTTGGTGTGCCTCATCGGGTCCCCCTCGGTTCGACTGCCAACTTTGTTGACGCATTCAGCATGACAGAGGCCACGCCGAACTGCAACATAGTTGGCAGGCTTTCGTCTAGAAAGTTGGCGCCGATCCGTGAGACGATCCCTGCATGACGCCGAACATCAGCCCCGCCGACGCAAGCGCCCACATCCGCAGACTCGACCGGGCCACAGCCGCCCACGAGAAGACCCGCAATACCCTCGACCACGCCATCGCCGACGCCCGTGCGGCCGGCCTGCCGCTCACCACCATCTCGGAACACACGCCGTACAGCCGCGAGTGGGCACGGAAGATCGCCAACCGAGTCGACGCGGAACGCTGCAACGCCGTGGGGGACGCGTTCAACAGCTCGGGCACCGAGCGCTGCGAACTGCCTGCCGGACACGAGGGCCGCCACTACGAAGGAACCACGACGTGGCCCAACCACTCACGCCCGGCGGGCAGCGAGGAGAAGACCGCGTGAGCGAGCAGGCGCATCGCTGCGGCGCCCGCACGGTGTTCTGGCCGGACGTCGAGGCCATCGACGCTGAGTGCATCCGCCCGCGCGGTCACGAGCCCGCCAGCATCCACGAGGACGAGATTCTCGGCGAGTGGAACGAGGATGAGCTGACGACGTACTACCCCGAGCCGGACGACGGCGCGGGCCTGGTGCGCCCGGACGAGGAGCCCGGCACATGAGCAAGCCGCCGAGCGGCCCGCTCGGTCCCGCCGGGAACAACGTGCGGCGCAACATCCGACGCCTTCGCGAGGAACGCCTATGGGGGTACAGAGACGTTGAGGAACGCCTCGCACGAGTAGGCCGCGCCATCCCCACAGTTGAGCAGGGCTGGATCGACGCCGGGGAACGCCGCGTCGACGTCGACGATCTCGCCGCGTTCGCAGCGGTCTTCGGGATCACCCCAGGCGAGCTGCTGGAACCGCCCGCAGAGTGCGAGACCTGCCACGGCGCTCCGCCAGCCGGCTTCATGTGCATGGAGTGCGAGACCAGCCGACTACCCACACGGCCCACCGCATGACGACGGCCCCGCCCGGACGACCGATCCGGTGCGGGGCCGCTGCATTCACGCGCTACATGCCTACCTCGTCGGTCGAGAGCGTGATATCCAGCGTGGTCGCTCCGACCGTGATGGTCACAACCCCGTGGCACAGAGAGTCAGGATCCTCCGCAGTTACATCGCCCTGGCAGCCGTTACGCAGGTACTCCGCCTGAGCAGCCTTCATCTCACGGATCTGCTTCATGCTCGCTGGGTACTGACGCCCCGTCTTCTTGATCGCGCCTTCGACGCCCGAGACCACGCCCATGATGTCCTTGATGTAGCGGGCGCACGCGTTACTTGACGGTTGCATGCAGGCCGAGGTGGATTCGGCGTCCTTCCCCTTTGCAGCATCGAGCTTCGGCCCCCAAACCGGTTCAAGCTTGCCCGGCTTGGTCGAAGCCTCCGCCTTCGGCCTCGCGTTCTTGGCTGCGCGGTCGCTCGTGTCGTTACTAGAGCAGCCGGCAAGTGCGAGGCCGGCGGCAAGCAGGATGGCGGCGGCAGTGCGGCGCATTGGGTTCCCCCCGAGGCGTGTGGTTGCTGGCCGCATGATGCGCCCGCGTGAAGGCTCCGTGGAGGCGTTGTCGCCGTTCCGTGACCCGAATCCACCCGAACCAGGCGACACGAACCGGTCCGTCTCGGCACACTGCCAGCATGGACGACGTGGTGTACATGGTGCGCGGCCGAACCGAAGCGATCTGCCGACGCGAACTCGAACGCCTCTGCCAGCTTCTAGGCGCCGTCCCGCGCACACTCCCCACCGACGCGATGCCACCCGGCTGGGTCGCCCGCGCCGTACCCGCCCTGCCGGCCAACGAGCCTGAGCATGGATGAACCCCCCTGCCATCGGGGTGCGGCAGAGGGGTTCCAGGGGAGCAACCGCGGCCCTCACCAACGGATGCACAACCACTGTCGCACGACTGTCAAACGGCCTCCCCTCACTTCTGGTTGACGTTCTTCGCCCACACGCCGCGGGTGCTGGTGTGGGTGTGCTGCTGGTGCACGGGTCCCGCGTAGTGGTGGTGGTGCACGTCGGGCACGGCCTCCCTGACGCGGCGAAGGAGCCGGGCGACGGCCAGGATGGGAACGGCAACCGCGGCAGGCGCGGCGCAGATCATGCCGATCACGGTCGGGTCGGCGTGGCCGGACGCCAGCAAGATCCCGATCGCGACCGCACCCACCGGCAACGACGCCACCCCAGCAGACAGCATCACCGCGCTGACATCGGTCGCGCGCTGCGACATCGGCGGCCGGCCCGGCTGCGGCACGGGCGGTGTACTGCCGTAATGCGGGACAGGGGTCTGGTCGCGGTAGGCGGTCATGGCCTGGTCTACAGCGGCGATCAACTGTTCCGCGTTGTGGCTGATGTCGGGCTGCCCGGTCATGACGTCTCCTTTGGCAGGTAGTAGCGCACGGAGCGACCGTCACGGCGGGACAGGACACCGTGCCGCTCCCATTCCTCGATGGCGCGCATCGCCGTGTCCCGGCTGACACCGCACGTCTGCGCGAGTTCCTTCTTCGTCGCCCCACCACCGAGGGCAACGAATGCCCGGTACAGGTCTGGCCACTGCCCAGCCGTGACCGTGCTGCCGTCGGGGAAGCGCAACGGGGCGAACGCCTCGACCCACGGCTCGTCGGTGAGCGCGGGCTGCGGCTCGGTGTCGCGGACGTCGGTGTAGTAGAAGCCGACCTCTTCGGCGATGTCCTCATCCGACACGTACTCGGCGCGGTACACGCGCGGCGTGTCGTGCTCGGGAGTCTGCGCGAGGAACTTGCCCGGAAGGTCGAGCAGCTCGGGACGCCAGCCCTTCGACTGGCAGCCGGATCCGAAGATGAACGGGGCGTGCCCGGCCTCGCCGGCGCGGGTGCTGATGCGGTTGGCGTAGTTGCCGCGCGCATCGGTCGACCCGCCGAAGACCTTCCGGGACGGCTGCTGTGTGGCGGAGATGAACTGGATCGCAAGGAACCGGGCGATCGCGAGGAGCGACTCGTACAGTTCGGTCAGCTCCTGCTCCTGCCGGACCAGCTCGGCCAGTTCGTCCGTCACCACGAAGATCGCGCTGCCGTGCTCGCCCGGCACCCACTTCCGCACCGGGCCGCGCCCCTCGGCCATGGCCTTCCGGGACAGCTCGGCAAGGATCGCACCACGCCGGTCACACTCGGTGCGGATCCACTCCAGCAGTCCGCGGGCCTGCTCTGCGTTGGTGGCGAGGGCTTCCATGCGGCCGCGCCACGGGCCGAGTTCGGGCGCGCCGGGCTTCATGTCGATGCCGTACAGGTCGACGTCGGTGCATCGGTTGAGGCGCTTCAGGATCAGGTTGACGATGCCGGACTTCCCCCAGTCGGAGGCGCCGGCCACGAGGGTGTGCCGGTAGAGGAGGCGGAGCAGGAACGCCTCGCCGTCCTCGTCGCGTCCAAGGAGCACCGGCTCGCGGCAGGTGGTGACGCCGGTGTCTGTCACGGTCAGCGTAGTGGCGAGCGTGTCTGACATGGCGACCTTCACGACCAGGTCGTTCGGCTCGGGACCTTCGGCGAGGGTGAGCCGGCCGGGCACGCCCATGTTCGCCTGCAGCTGGGTCGCGCGCTTCACGAGTGCGGCGGGTGCGGTGTTCCGGCCGGGCGGGGTCTTGAGGATGCACGACCAGGATCCGTCCGGGCCGCGGTGGAAGGCGTGAACGGCGAGGGGGACGGCGCCGGTGAGGGCGTGGAAGCCGCGGCGCAGCACGGTCTCTTCCGGCGACGCGCCGGTGAGCCCGGGGTCGGCGGCTTCCAGGCCGAGCGCCTCCGGGACGACGCCCTTGGCCTTGACGGTGTCGACGTGCAGCTTGAGGCGGGCGTTCCGCTGGGTCGCAAGCCACGGCCCGTACACCCCGTATGCGGCACCCGTGGACAGCGCCCACGCGGTCGCGGTCGGCCACGACAAGCCCACGGCCACGGCGGTGGTGATGTCGCCGAGCGCGATGAACCCGGCCGCTCCGACGTGGGTGACGAGCTGGTTCTTGTGCTTCAGCCCGAGGACCGCGCCGGCGCCGGATGCGGTGGCGAGGGCACCGTAGGCGAGGGCGGGGCCTATGCCGTCCTGTGCGAGGCCGAGGATCGTCAGCAGGCTGGTGCCGCCTGCGGGTGCGAGTTCGTACCGGCGGCGGGACACCCACCGGCCCACTGCGGTGGCGCAGTAGAGGCAGGTCTGCCACGTCCGCGATGACGACGACGATGACGACGACACCTTGTGGGGCTGTGACCAGGGGATTTTGTAGGCCGTCGGCGTCGTCGCCTCGCCCGTCATCGTCATCGGGATCGGCGTATACACCTTCTGGTTGGGGGTGCTCATGAGAGGGCCTTCGCGGTGATGAGGGCGCCCTGCGTGCTGAGTTGGAGCAGCCACAGGGCGACGTCGACGAGCTTGCGGAGCGCGTGCAGGGTGAGGATCAGGCAGGTGGCGATGACCAGCAGCGATGCTCCTACTGTGCGGGCGACTGGGTGGCCGGTGGCGTGCGCGAGGGTGGCCACCACGGCCACGTAGACGGCGGCCACAGCGACCGGCAAGTGCGTCCAATTGGTCGCGCCGAGGGCGGCGAACAGGCCGGCTGCGGTGATGAGGAAGAGCGTCGGCTTACTCACAGGTACGGCCCCTCTCCGAGTCGCTTGGCTGTGCGACGGATGCTGTCCGGGTTCATGTCCGGGCGCAGTCGGATGGCCTCGGATACGAGGCTCGGCTGGGGGACGCCGTGGGCGCACAGTGTCCGGACAAGGTCGGCCGGCCCGGACGCTGCGGACGCGATCCGCTTGAGGACGTCCGGCGTGTCCGGACGGGTGTCCTGGCTGATCACAGGCGGTTTGTCCTGTGCGGTGTCCTGGTCGCTGTCCGGCTGTCCGGACGTGTCCGGACGGGTGTCCGGGGTCTTGTCCATCGTGTCCGGCTGGGTGGACGCGGTCAGGGCGAGCGGGGCACGGCGGCGAAGGTCGCGGACCCGGTCCTGCCGCATCACCTCGATGTCGAAGTCGGTGGTGACCTCGGACATGAGGAGCTCGGCGCGCATGCGCTGCTGCCGCATCTGGATGTCGTGCTCGGCTTCCTCGAAGACCATGCCGCGCTCCATGCGTGCGAGCTTGTGGAGTTCGTCGTGAGTGAGGGCAGCGGGGCCACGCATGTCGGCCAGGGCCAGCGCCCAGACCACCTTCGCGCCGAACGGCAGGAACGGGCCGGCCGCAGCCATGGCGATCGAATCCCGGACGATGCCGTGCGAGGCAAGGAACACAGCAACGATGACGAGGGTCCCCCATCCGAGGGCGGGGACGACCCACGTGCGCCCGGCGATGCGGAGGCCGCGGGCCTCGGCGATGATGACGGAACCCCAGACGATGTCGGAGCCGGCGGCGACGGTGAAGCCGATCCATCCGGTGCCGAGGAGGTCGACGAGGCTCCACGTCGTCCAGGCGAGGGAGGCGAGCGACAGGAAGACCGCCGGGTAGATGAGCGGTGAGCTGCGCCGCTTGTGGGTGGTCGTCACTGCTGCTGTCCCTTCTGTGAGGTGCGTCGGCGGCGGGGTGTGCGCCAGGCGTAGGCGGCGATGGTGGTGGCGAAGAGTGCGGGCCAGGGTTGGCCGGTCGTCCAGGCGAGGAGGGCGCAGGCGGTGAAGCCCCATCTGGCGAGTGGGCTGTGGAAGGGGCGTCGCATGCGGGTCTCCTCTCTGGTTGGTGGTGGCTGGTCGGATCTCCAGGGCCCGCGTCCGGGGCGGACGTGGGCCGAGGGCTACCGATCAGTCGTCGGGGTTGTCGGCCTGTCGGCAGCCTTCGCTGCAGTAGGGGTAGCCGCCGGGCGCGCCGCAGAGCTGGCACTCAGTCATGGCTACTTCTCTTCGTCGTCGGTGGTGGAGGCCGTGAGGTGGGCGTCCATGAGTTCGGCTTCGACGTCGGTGACGACGCCTTGCTCGATGCGGTCGTAGACGTGCTGTCCGGCCTGGAAGAGACGGTTGTCGAAGCTCATGCGGGTGGTCCTTCCGGTGGTTGGGGTGCCGGGCTGGCGGACGGGGGCGTGCGTCAGCCCGGCGGCTTGAGGGGGGCTGGTCAGCCGTGTCCGCCGCGGGGGCGGGTGGGTAGCGGCTCTTTGGCGCGCTCGTGTTCGGCGTTCACCAGTCGCGTCCGATCTGGCTGGCGGCGTCGAGGAGTCGGCCGGCGGCGTCGTGGGCGCGTTGCTCGGTGGTGGTGTCGCCGTTGCGGGCGGCGGTGTCGGCGGCGTCGAGCATTTGGTGCGCGGCGTTTTGGAGCCGCTGGTGTTCGGCGGCGGTGTCCTCGTTGCCCAGGCGGCGGGTCATGCGGTCACCGCCGGGCGGGGCAGCGCGCGGCACTTCTCGGCGTGCTCCTGGGCCTGCTTGCGGATCTCGGCGAGCGTGAACGGGTCGCCGAAGGGGCCGGTGTACGCCCCGCGACTGGTACCGGGACATGCGGTGCAGCGCCAGTGCGGGCGGTCGTCGGACGTGATGTCGACGGTCGCGCCACCCACGGTCACGTAGCGGGCGATGACACCTTCGGGCCACGGCTCGGGGCTGGGCTGTTGTGGTTGCGCCTGGGTAGGCTGCATGCGGTCATTCCTCCTGGTAGGCAGGTGGGCTGGCTGGCCCCGGCGGAGGTGCGAACTCCGGCCGGGGCCGACTTGTTGGTGCTGAGAGACCTTGGGCTGGCCCCTCGATCCGAGCGTATGCCATGGCATACACTGAGGCAAGTGGCCCGCCCCATTGGGAGGACGGGAATGACTGACGACGTCACCGAGGAGGCGCGCAAGGTGATCGACGCTCTGAGAGAGATCGATGAGATCGAGGACCCGATCGAGCGCGCCGTGGCGAGCAGCGAGGTGTTGGCCAGCTACAAGGAGCGGGCGCCCGAGTTGCGCGAGTTCCAGCGGCAGGCGATCGAGCTGATGCGCGCGCAGGAGATCTCGTACAGGAAGATCGCCGCCCGGCTGAAGCTACCTCTCGGAGTCGTCCAGAACATCGAGCGGGGCCATGGCAGCGGGTGGGGCACCAAGCCCCGGAAGAAGCCTGCCGAGGAATGAGAGAAGCCCGAGCGATGTGAGAGACCGCCCGGGCCAAGAGCACCAATTGGAGTCAGTGCACTGTGACTGTACCGAACGAGGCTGGCGAGACGAAGCGCCCGGCGGCCGTGTACCGCCTGTTCGATGCCGAGGGGACGTTGCTGTACATCGGCGCAAGCTACAACCCGGACCGGCGCTGCGAGGAACACCGCCGCAAGGCATGGGGGCCGCAGATCGCGCGGCGTACCGAAGATTGGCTACCGAGCCGAGAGGAGGCGTTCGCTGTAGAGCGCCGGGCTATCCGCGCTGAGAGGCCGCGCTACAACAAGGCCAGCACATGGGAATACATCAACGCTCGCAGGGCCGAGGCTGCTGCTACGCCCGAGAAGTGGCGCGTGGCCTACCAGGCAAACGAGCTGCGGCATCGGGTCGTGCGCCAGCTCAAGCGGTTCGGTTACGGAGACGACCGAGCGATCGCTGAGGGAATGCTGGTGGAGCGCGCCTACAAGGAAGCGTCGGGGGCGTTCCCGAACGGCGTGACGTACCCGTCGTTGGAGCAGATCGAAATGAGGTTCGCCCGCGCCGCCGAGTAGCCCACGCAGACGAGAGCCCCGCCGGTGCTGTCGGCGGGGCTTCGTCGTGTTCGGGTTGGGGCCCGAGTAGCAGGCCGCCTGGTGTGCAGCAGCGGTGACGCCGGGCGGCAGGTCCAGGATCACACCGGTGTCAAGCGGCTACTGGGTGCCGTCGCGGTAGAACGGGGACGCCTCGCATTCCAGGTTCGTACAGACGACCTTCTCATCGGCGGGGTTGTCCGGGGCGGCGCCGCGACGGAGGCCGTAGCAGCCGCACTCGGGGCAGGGCTCTGGCGGGCCGGGCTTAGTCGCCGTGAGCCAGTCGCTGAACGATGCGGGCATGGGCCACCGCTCATGGGGAGCGCCGGCTGGATGGTCGCGTTTGGCCCTCCACTGTTCGAGCCCGGTGATGATCTCGTCGTCGCTGAGTTGGTCGGTTTCGGGGCTGCGGCGCACGATGGCGGCGTAGTAAGTGCCGTCCTCGTCTTGGCGGCTGACGAGGCGGTGGTCGTCGTCTTCGGCCATGGCTGGTTTCCCTCCCCTGAGGCGAGGGTTCATGGTGCGCCCGTGCTCGCTGTAGTTCAAGGGCGCATGCATCTACCGTTCCGGCCGGGTGGGGCGTAGCGTCTGGGTTCCCGCGAAGGGGCGTCCTCAGAGGCACCATCATGGCCCGCTGCTCGGAGGGGATACCGAGCGGCGGGCCGCGGCGCGTCAGCAGAGCGGATCGCGCTCCTGCGCCCACGCGTCGAGGATCTGCCGTTCCTGGCGCTCTGCAGCCTCGCGGCATTCGTCGGGGAGTAGCGCCTTGAGGTCGTGGTAGCCGGGCTCGGCAGGTGGGGCGGGGACCCAGCCGGATGCGAAGCCGCAGTTGCAGTAGACGTGAACGAGGCCGGTGAACTCGCGGAGGGTGCCGCGCGGCTTCCCGTCTTCGCCGATCATGGGCTTGGACTGGGTCTGGATGCGTCCGCGCCAGGCGTGCTCGACGGTCCAGTCGGTGGTGGTCATTTGTGTTCCTTCCAGTTGGGTCCGCGGAGTCCGGGCGGGATTGTGGCCAGGGAGATGCGCAGCATCTGCTCAACGAGAGCGTCCGGCATGCCACCGGACCCGGTCTTGCGTGGCTGGCGCTCCGCCTTCGGTCGGTCCAGGGCGGCGCGCTGCTCTTCGGTAAGTCCGTACCCATCGGCGAGTGCGAGCAGCGTGGGGCAGTCGTTGACGTGGGTGACGTTCGGTTCGGAGCAGTAGTCGGCGCCGTCGTAGCCGCAGCCTTCGCAGGCGTAGTAGTCGGACCAACTGGCGGCGAGCGGCTTGTGGATGTCGAGGATGCGTCGGTCGGCGGCGCAGCGACGGAGGATGGCGGCGGGGTCGTGGATGGCGAGGAGGCCGGCGGCTCCGGGCAGGAGGCTGCGGGCGACGAGTGTGCCGTTGCTGTCGAGGAGTTCGAAGTCGTCGGTGCGCGCGGTCCAGGTGGCAATCCAGTCGCGGCCGTGTTCTTTCTCGGCGCTGCGGCAGAGGGCTTCGAGGTGGGTGACCTGCTGGGTGATCCAGGCGTGCAGGTCAGGCATGGGGCTGCTCCTCGGTAGGCCAGGCGGCGGCGAGGCGGGCACGTTCGTCAGCTGTGATGCTGGCGGGCACCGTGAGTACGCCGCCGCCGTTGTAGATGGGCAGCGTCCAGGTGCCGTCGTCTTGCTGCGTCCAGTCATCGGTCGTACGGGGCGCTGCCACGCTCGGCGCTGGCGCGGGCTGGTGGAGGATTGTGTCGAGCATGTCGGCGATCCAGCGGGCGCCGGTGATGCCGTTCAGGTCGTCGCGGAGTGCGGTGAGCTCGGTGGTGAGGTGGTCGGCTCGTTGCCGCTGCTGCTCCCAGTCTTCGACGGTGGGTGCGGCGTCGCCGCGTCCGCAGGCGGGGCAGTAGCCGCGCGCCACCGTGCGGAGCGCGGCCAGCTCGTCGTACAGCTGGTCGAGTTCGGTGTCGGTGATCGTGGACGTGGTCTTCCGGTCAGTCACGGCTGCTCCTCGGTCGGCTCGTGGTTGACGGTGCCGGGCTTGCTGTACCGCTCCATCCAGCGCGCCTTGAGGTCTTCGTAGTCGGCGTCGGACATGGGCGCGGTGACGGTGACTTCGCCGCCACCTACGGGGAAGGTGCGCCGGGCGGCGCGGAGTTCGCGGGCGGTCCGCCGCAGGCTGACGAGTGCCCAGCAGGCGACAGCGGCGGCGGTCCAGGCGATGGTGCACGCGATGGTCTGGATGGTGGTCACTGCTGCTCCTGGCCGGCTGCTTGGCGTGCGGTGTCGCGGAGGCCGGCGACGAGTTCCTCGATGCGGTCGACGGGGATGTCGACGCGGATGGTGTCGCCGTAGCCGTTCCAGGTGGTGAGGGCGACGGCTGGGGTTTCAGCGACCCAGCCGGGTTCGGTTGCGATGCGGTGGCCGTCGGGGTCGGTGTAGTGGAACGTCACGTGTTGCTCCTGGTGGTGTGTCGGGCGGGGCGGGGACGGCGGGCGGCTACGGCTGGGCGGTCAGGCTTCGGCGCCGCAGTTGCGGCAGGCGAAACCGGGGGGCGGCTCGCCGTTGCAGGTCTTGCAGAGGAGGGCGCCCGCCGCGACCGCCGCTTCCTGCCGGGTCAGCCGAAGGTGCCTCTGGTGCAGTTCCAGGGCCCGGTCCGGGCTGATAGAGCCAGTGGCTACCTCCGCCTGGAAGTAGTCGTTGGCGTCCATCCCGTCGAGCGGCCGGGTGCCGTTCATCCACTCCACGGCGCGGCTGCGGGGCACGATGACGACGGGTGTCAGTTCCGTCATGGGCTCCTTGGGATCGAGGCTTCGTGATGCGTAGGGGTTAGTGGTCATGTGGTGTCCTCGTGTCGGCGGGCGGGGGCGGGGCGCTGTGCGCCTCTCTGGGGTTGTTGTGGGGGTGGAGTCGCTGTCGGGCCGTTCGTGGCTTACAGGGGCGTCCAGGGGCCTTCTCGGGCCTGCTGCGCTCAACTCGCCCCGTGGTGGGGTCGCGGCGTAGACCGCGACCCACACGACAGGCAGACCGTCAGGCAGACGGCGGGGCGTAGTCGCAGGCGGCGTTGCAGGCGTGGCACCACGGGTCCCCGGCGACGACCGGGCTGTGCCTCTCGCGGTGGTCGGCGCGCCCGTCGTGGTCCCGCTTCGGGTGGCTGCACTGGGCGCAGCGCTTCGCCTCGTCCTGCGCGGGCTCGTTGGCGATCCGTCGGAGTTCGCGGATCACGAAGCGCGCTCCGTAGACCTCCGGTGCGGCTTCGCTGGACTGTAGGCCGACGTAGCGGTCGAGTTCGTCGGCGGCCTGCTGGAGGACGGTGGCCCGGTCAGTCGGCGACTCGTCGGTCGGCTGCTGCGCCACGTCGTCGTCGGCTTCGCAGGCGAGGCAGGGACAGCGGCTGACGTCGCAGCCATGCGGGCACCGGGAGGGCTGCTGCTCCTCGGTGGCCATGAGGGCGGAGGCGATCAGTCCTCGGTACTCAAGGGCGCTTCGGCCCACGACGGCCTCCGTCTCCAGCACCGCGCGGACTCGCTCCAGGGCGGCCCGGTCGGTGGGCGGCAGCGAGGCAGACGCGGCGGCAGGCATGACGGGCGGCTCCTCACCACGGTCCTCCGCCTCCTCCACGTCCGCCTGCCACCGCATGAACTCCCGCAGCCCCATCGCCGGGTTCACCCGCACCGCGTCGAGCTGCGCCTGCACCTGCTCGTGATGCCCGGCGGCGTAGCCCTCGTGAAAACGGCAGGTGCCCTCCACCTCCGTGCAGGCCGGGCAGTCGTCCAGCGGTGCGATCTCGTCGTAGGGGGCGATCTCCGGGGTCCGGTCGGGGAACTGCTCCCCGATAGCGCCGGGCGACAGGGTGAGCGCGGCGTCCGGGCGTCCGACGCCGAAGACGCGGAGCGGCCAGTCGTCGGGCAGGGCGCGGATGTGCTGGGCGAGCGCGGCGGCGGTGGCGGGCTGCCACTGCACGAGGTGCTGCCACACCTCGGGGGCGGGCTGGTTCATCGGTTCACTCCGTGGTGGGTAGGGTTCGGGGCTGACGGCCGCCCGGATACGCCCCGGGCGGCCGTCGTCGTGCGGGTCATGCGCTGGCGTCGGCTTCGGGCCGGCGTTCAACGATCCAGCCCGGCCCGCCGTCCGCGTCCCGCTCCTCACCGAACGGGGGCCGGTAGCGCAGCCGGTACGCGTGGTGCCGCTCGGCGGGGTCCAGGACGGTGATGCTGTTCACGCCGAGCTTGTCCGCGAGGGCGAGCAGCGGGTCCGCGCCCCACTCGGTGAGCCGGTTGAGTGCGTCGGCGAGGTCCTGCCAGAGGGCGTGATCGATGGCGTCGTACATGCGGGCGACGGTCTCGTCGTCGTGAGCGGCGGTCATGGTGCTCCTTCGGTGGCAGTGGGCGGTCTGTCGTGTGTGGTGCTGGCTCAACCGGCGGCGGGAGCAGTGGTGCCGTGCTCGACGGCGTGTCGGACGGCGGCGATCCACTCGGGCGCGGGGAGTTCGAACAGGCGGGCTGCCATCTCCTGCTCGTCGCACAGGTCGGTGACTGCGTTGACGCGGTCGGCGAGCATCCGCTTCGCACCCTCGGCGCCGGTGCGGTAGGCCGCGTAGTTTTCCTCGGCCTGCTTGAGCCACCCCTGGTACGCCTCGCGGTCCTTGACGACGCGCAGGATGCCCTCGCCGTAGGCCTCAGCGCGGAAGCGGGCGGACTGCCACGCGCCCCGGTACCGGTCGCGTTCGGCGCGGAGGCGGTGGACTTCGGCGAGCAGCGCGGGCACGTCGGTTCCGGCGAGCTGGTCGGCTTCGGCCTGCCAGGCATCGTCGAGGCCGGTTGCGTACTCGTACAGCCCGGCGGCGCGGGCGGCGATCTCGTCGAGGTCGAGGGGCTGGCGGGTGTTCTGCATGGCGACTCCTGGGGTGCTGGGTGGGGTGGGACGGGGCTCAGACGGAGGGACGGGGTTCCGGGCCGCGCGGCTCGTAGCGGAAGCAGTTCCGCTCCGGTCCGGGCCAGAGCAGGTCTCGGTGGCCCTGCTCGTAGCCGTGGCAGTTGAGGCACTGGCGGGCGTGGCGCTCGTCGCCGCGGCGCTGCAGGTCGGCGAACTCTTCGTCGGTCATGGTGTGGCTCCTTGGTGGCGGTGGTGGGGCGTCAGGCGCGGCTGTCGAGGTCGTGGACCCAGGCGGCGCAAACCGCGGCGATCTGCAGGAGTTCGGCGCGCAGCTTGGTGTGGTCGCGCTCGGCGAAGGCCTCGGCCACCTCCTCGGCGAGGATGTCGGCCCACGTGCCGTAGCCGGCACCGAAGGCGTCCTGGCACCAGCGGCGGGCTCGCTCGGCGTCGTCCTGCTGGCTCTTGTTGCCGGTGCCGTCGCGGTGGTGCTGCTCGCCGAACTTGGCAAGCTGCCGCTGACGTTCGGCGTCGATCTCCTCGGCGAAGGCCTTCACACCGGGGGTGGTGAAGACGGTGGGGTAGCTCATCGGATGCTCCTTCGAGTCAGGCGGGGCGGGTGCCATGGCGTGCGGTGCAGTGGTCAGGCGGCGTTCTGCCGGCGGCGTCGGCGTTGTTCGCGGCGGCGCTTGGAGAGGGATGTGTCGTCTTGCCAGTGCCAGCCTTCGAGGGCGGCGTTGAGGTCGGCGAGGTGTTGGGTTTGTTCTTCGACGGTCCAGGGTTCGTGGGCGGGTTTGGGTGCGGGGTCGGGGCGGGTGGGGATCGCTTCGGCGAGGAGCCGGTCGAGGGGGCTCACAGCGCGCCTCGCAGTCCGGCGGCGAGCTGCTCGTCGGTGCCGCGGTCGAAGAGGTCGTTGAAGTCGACGAAGCCGGTCTCTTCTTCGTTCTGGCGGGCGCGGGACCAGTCGCGGGCGCAGAGCCAGAGGACCGGTGGGACCTGCTCGTCCCAGGGCTGCTGTTCGCGGACGTAGCGGAAGACGATGCGGCGCTGGTGGCACCAGGTGCAGATGGATTCGTGGGCGGTGCCGAGGCGGAGGGCGTTTTCCTGTCGGTCGAGTTCGGCTTGTACCTCGGCCCATGTGGTGCCGCAGCCGGTGCAGGGGCCGGGGTTGGTGAGGGTGCCGTGCGGGGGCTGGATGGGGAACGAGTGCTTGCAGAGGCTGACCTTCATGCGGTGGCTCCGTTCTGTGCGGCGTCGATGCGGGCTTGGTGGGGGTTGGGGAGGTGGCGGCCGGTGGTGCGGAGTCGGCAGGGCTGTCCGGCGGTGGCTTTGCAGTGGGGGCAGGGGACCGATCGGGCGGGGTGGGCGACCGTGGTGCTGATGAGGGTGCGCAGCGACTGGGGCATTGGGGCGCCGGGCTTGCGGGTGGTCACAGTTCGCCTCGCTGCTGGAGTTCGGTGAGGTATTCGTCGGCGAGGGTGTGGCAGATGTCCTCGTACTTCTTCGGCCCGGTCTGGGCATAGTGCTGGGCGTCCGCGCTGGTGCGGGCGAGTGCGGCTTTGAGGGTGGCGGTGCTGTCGTACTGGTGCGGGCGGTCAGGTCGGTTGCTCATGGGTTCCTCCGTTTCAGGGGGTGAGGTGGTCACGGGTGGTTGCGCGAATCGCTGTGATGAGTTCCTGAACGTGGTCGAGGGGCAGGTGGATCGACATGGCGTAGCCGGTGGGGTCGTCGGTGAGGATGGCGAGGACGGGGGTGCCGTCGGCGCGGGTCTGGGCTTTGACTTCGAGGTGGTAGCCGTCGGGGTCGGTGTAGTGGAACGGCACGGGGCTCCTTCAGCTCAGTTGTTGTTGGCGAGTACGGTCTGGCAGCTGGTGCAGGTGACCGGGTTGGCCGAGGAGGCGTCGAGTCGTTCGGCGACCGGGGCTGGGTAGGTGGCGCAGGCGGTGGTGAAGGTGCGACGACCGGTGTAGCGGGCGGCGTGGACGGTGCCGTTGGCCTCGAATGCGCGGCGGGGGTAGGTCTGGGCGTTCATGCGGTCTCCTCGGTGCGGGGCTGGAGGGCGGCGGTCACAGGTCGATGGCCGGGATGGCGGGGAGGTTGAGGCACTCGGTGTCCGGGGGGCGCCAGCCGGCGTCGAGGAGGCGGGCCACGATGCGGCGGGCGGTCTCTTCGGCGGTGGCTTCGCCGTAGCCGGGGAAGGTGTGGGGGTGCCTGGCTCGCGTCTCGCGGACTTGGAGGAGCGCGGTGATGCAGACGGTGGTCCACTCTTCGGCGATCTCCAGCCCGTTCTTGCCGATCTCGTAGTCGTACTTGGCGAGGTCGCATTCGACGGCGGCCATGCGGGGGTCGTCGGCGTCCATCAGGCGGTCTCCTCTTCGAGGCAGCGGGGAGCGGATGCGGCACGACGGGCAGGGTGCGGGGGGCGTTCCTTGCCGCCGGGGGTGCGGCAGGGCCGGCCGATTGCGGCGGCGCACTTCGGGCACTGGCGGCCGAGTGGTCCAGGCCGCTGTATGGCAGGCCGCTCGGTCGGGGTGTCGTCGGCGTCCGGGACTTTCCGTCCCACGCTGCTGAGTAGCGCTCGCGTCGGTGCCGACGCGGAGCCCGTGAGTTCGGGCCGCGACACGGAAGCGGGTGCGGTGCCGCTGGCGGTGGTTTCAAGCTGACCGCGGAGCCGCTGAAGGTAGTTCGGATCGCGGTCGTTGGACGGAGGTTCGTAGACGAAGTTCTCCAGCCGCTCGTTGCGGATCTTCCGGGCGATGCTGATGACGTCCGGGGTGGTGACGCGGCGTCGCTGGTCGGGCTGGAGGCCGGCCATCTCGACCGCGTAGAAGCGGGTGAGGGCGGCTTCGGCGTCGCGGTAGGTGACCCCTGCGGCGTTCAAGTCGGCGTGCCAGGCGAGCAGGTCGGCATCGCCGACGGTGCGCTGGTCTCTGGCGGCGGCGAGTCCGAGGAGCTGTCCGGCTTCCTCGTAGCTGATCATCAGGTCTCCTGGGTCTGGGCGTCGGCGATGGCTTGGAGGCGGCGCCCGGCATCGATGGCTTGCTGGACGCGCTGGTCGGTGGTTGAGGGCCGGGGGGGCATACCGGGCTGCCAGCCGCCGGACACTGCGCGGAGCGGGGGGCGAGATGCACCAGCTGCGGGTAGGGGCGGGAGTTCGGCCCAGCCCTTGAGGAAGTACTTCGCGGACTCGACGTTGGTCCGGGAGGCGGCTTTCAGGGCATGGTCGACCATGGCGGGGACACCGCTTTTGGCGATCATGCTGAGGATGGGGAACCAGGCGTTGCCCTTGAAGGGCCAGCGGACGTAGACGCCTGCGGCTGTGATGCCGTCGACGAGGGGGCGGGCGTCTTCGGGGATGCCGTCGCCGAGATCCTCGGGCTGGCTCTCCTGCTTGCTAGCTGAGGGGGTAGTTGAGGAGGGGAATAGAGGGGTAGGGGTCAGGGATTCCCTGACACTGACGTCCCGGATTTCCTGACACTGAGACGGTTCAGTGTCCGCGTTTCCGGGACTCTGAGGGTTCGCGTCAGTGTCAGGAGTTTCGGGACACTGAGGGGCGTCAGTGTCCGGGTTTTCGGGACTCTGAGACGGGGGCTCAGTGTCAGGGATTCCGAGACACTGAGGTGCGGCGAAGGCGGGGATCTTGTACTTGGCGGTGCCGTTCTTCTGGCCGGCCGCCAGCTTCGAGAGGGCGCCCTTTGCGATCAGCGACTTGATGACGGCGTAGAGCTGCGCGCGGCTGAGCTTGGCGCCGCGGAGCACCTCGGGCCGTTCGACGCTGTTCCACGTGATGCGGGTGTCGTCGTTGGCGTCTTCGGCCAGCACGACAAGGAGGAGCTTCTCCCGGTGCGTGAGGGCTTCGGGCGCTGCGGTGAGCACCTCGACGATCAAGCGGATTCCCACGGGTGTCTTCTCTCGCCGTGCTGATCAGGGGTTTTGGGCGCGTGGAACCAGGGCCTCTCATGGCGGCTTGCGCTGGGCCTCCCCTACCCCTGAATTGTACAATGCGACGCACATAGATGTTGGGCTGCTGTGTATCCTGAGCGCATGAGCCAGCCCGCCGAGAAGCGCATGGGTGTGTCCGACGTGCGCCAGAACATGACCGAGGTCATCGCCGAGGTACGCCTCCTCGGCACCCCCGTCGTGCTCACCCGGCGGGAGAAGCCCCAAGCCGTCCTGATCTCGGTGGACGCCTACGACGAGGCCAAGACGCTGCGACGCGTTGTGGAAAAGCTGAAGGCGGCGGACGCCGACCTGTACGAGGAGCTGCTGGCCGAAGCCACGGTGAAGAGGCGAACCGTGAAGGTGCGCCGGCGTACCGACGACGAAGACGTTCTCTGACACTGTTCTCCTCCCTTCTTCCGGGCCCCGCACCGTGTGGTGCGGGGCTTTGCTGTGTCGTCGGTCGGTCAGCCGGTCTGCTGTTCGAGGACGAGGCGCGTGATGCCGGCGACGTCGGCGAGGAGCGAACCCACCGAGTCGACGTACTCGTCGCCTCCGGCGCGGAGCGCCGCGTTGAAGAGGGCGAGCGTCGTCGGACGGTCGCCGTTGGCGGTAGCGATCAGGAACCGCATCGAGAACGCCTTGGCCGGGTCCTGGTCGACCGCGTCCGGTACGAGCGGCTGGAGGACCCACATGCCTTGCTCGGGCGTGGTGGGCGCCTGGTCGCCGTAGAGCTTGCGGAGCATGAACGCTCCGGCTTCGGCGATGGCGCAGCAGGTGCCGTACATCTGGTTGTCGTCGCAGTTCTCGCCGAGGGTGACGAGGTTGGTGGCGGCCTTGTCGGCTTCTCCTGCGACGGCGTAGGCGAGGGCCTCGTAGATGAGGGTGGAGGCTCGTTCGCTGTCCATGTGCTACTCCTTGGGGTTGGCCCCGCCGGATAGGCCCCGGCGGGGCTGTGCTGTTACTGGCCGATGGGCTGGCTGCAGGCCTTGTAGAATCCGGCGCTCGGCGGGACCGGTGCACCGCAACGGCTGCACGTCATGGGGCGCCTGCCAGTTGTCCGGCGGCGTCGGTGGCCCGATTCAGCAGCCGCACCCAGGCGTCCACGGATCGGTCCCGGAGCAGGACGACCGGATTCACGACGCGGAGCACACGGGCGGCCGGGCACTCGAAGGACACGCCCGGTACAGCACAGTCCGGGTCCGTTGTGAGGTCGCCGTCCGGCTCGACCTCGTACAGGGCCCCGTCCGGGTAGAACGCGGCGTACACCTTCGCGACGTCACGGCCAGTTGTGAGGTACACGCGGTTCCGGCGAACGTGCTCAGCGCCGAGCTGTTCCGCGTACTCGGCGAGGGTCCGGCTGGTGCCCGTAGTGGCCGGCGGCAGGACGAGGTCGCCGGGGCGGAGTCCGGGGTAGCCGCCGTGGAAGTAGGTGGCCATCACGCCACCCGCCCGGCCTGTGCGGCGCGGGTGCCTCTCCAAACCGCGACGGCGGACTTCTCCGCTGACGGCCGGCTGGACCGGTCGAACCCGCAGTGTTCGATCAGCCGGTCGCGGACCAGGGCCTGCGTGAAGTTGCCCCAATCGGTGCACGGCCGGGGAGGCTCGGGCAGGTCGTTGTCGTGGGCGATCTCGTAGGTGGTGAACCGGCGGCCCGAGTGGGCGGCGACGACGAACGCGGGCCGGATGCGGTCGACCCATTCCGCATAGCTGAGCTCGGTGGGCGCCGGGAGGGTGCCGTCGAGGGTGGGTTGCAGCGCGGTCATTGGCGGGCCTCTCGTGCTGGGCATTGGGTCCGGTGGGTGGTGATGGGGTCCGACTGGACGAGGTCAGTGACGGCGCGGTGGCCGGTGGCTCGGCGGTGCAGCCAGCACCGCGTGCAGAGGAAGTCCGCGACCGGGGTCTGCCCCTTCTGCATGCGGTGCAGGTGGAGACCGCCGAGCCAGCCCGTCACGACGCCAAGTCGGCTTCGAGGGCTTCGAGTCGCGCCTGATCAGCCGCGACCTTCTGCTGAATACGCTCTTCGTTGTCGAGCATGTGCCGCGGGTTCACGCACTCCACGACCTCGCAGGTACGGCGGACGATTCCGTCTGCCTTGTGTCCGCGGTCGAGGAGGAACGCCAGCTGCTTCGGCGTGGTCGGGAAACCGCGGAAGCTGAACGAGCCGGACGGCCCACTCCAGCCGATGTGGCCGCCGGGCAGAGTGCGGGTGTGCTTCTCCCACACGTCCCGGAGGGTCTCGGTCGGGTTGAGTTCCGGGTCCAGGGCCTCGTTGACGGCCTTCCTGACGGTGCCCAGGTTCTGCAGTTGGTGGAGCCGGTACTTCTTGCGGATGGTGGTCCGCTGGCCTTCGCTGAGGCCGCCCCAGACGCCGGTTTCCTCGCCGCGGACCAGGGCACCCTGCGCGCACTGGTACATGACGGGGCAGCCGAAACAGGCCGCCTTGGCGTCGCGGACGGCGGTGACGTTGCCGGGGTTCGGGAACCAGAGCTCGGGGTTCTTGGTGCGGCAGGCGGCGTTGTCCCGCCAGTCGGGCTTGCGCTTCGCCGCGGGAACGGTGCCGGTGTGATTACTCATGCTGCTATCGCTCCGAAGATCGCGGTGTACTGGGTGCGGAGGGCGTCGCGCATCGGCTGGTCCTCGACGTGCTCGGGCTTCACGCACGGAAGCCAGCCGCAGCCGGTCTTCACCCGGCCCTCCGGCTCACGCCCGTTGGCCAGGCGGAAGGCGAGCCGGCGGGCGCTGTACTCCTCGCCGTCGTGCTTGAAGACCGGGACGCCCTCCCGGAGGCCGCCCGTCCACGCGAGGTGCCCGTCGTCGGTCTGCTGGGTGCGGGCCTTCCATGCCTCCTCGAGCGGGAGAGCCGTTCGCTTCGGGCGGGGGATGCCCAGCTCGGCGCGGAAGCGTGCGACCCGCGGCTGACTGGTGTGGAGCGCCTTGACGATGTACCGGTCCGAGCGGCCCTCGGCGAGCAAGGCGACGATGTCCGCGCGGGTGGCGGGCGGCGGGTTGAACTGCCGCTTAGGCGGGCGGGCGGTCTCCCGCATAGGGGCGTCCTGCAGGTGGGCGCCGGCTACGCAGCCCGGCTTGCCGCAGCTGGGCTTGAGGTAGCCGACGGGTTCGCGGTTGTGCTCGAGCTGGAACGCGACTTTGTACGCGGAGACGCGTTGGGTGCCGAGTTGGACGATGGGTGTGCCGGTGGTGCTGTTCTTGATCCCGGTCCATTCCATGTGGCCGTCGGTGGTGGGAACAGCGTGGGCCCGGTAGGCGTCCTCGATGCTGGCGTGCGCCCGGGGTCGGCCAATGCGCGGGGCGCTCATGCGGCCCTCCGACCGGGCACCCGCGTGGGGGCATCAGTGGCTTTCAGGGCCAGGACCGCGACAGCCGTGCGGTACTGGACGGTGGGCGTAGCTCCCCTGGCAATGCTCCTAATGGTGGTCAAGCTGACGCCGGCCTTGGTGGCGATCTGTGTGTTGTTCCATCCAGAGCGCCGCAGGATGCGGATGTGTCGGGCGACGTCGGCCGTGGGGTAGAAGCCGGAGACGCCACGGGCGCGGCGAATCCGGGCGGCCTTTTCACGGTGGTAGACGTAGGTCATTGCGGTTGCACCGCCTCGGAGTCGGCTGCCAACTCGTCGAGGACGATCTCCGTGTACGGCTGCCGTTTGCCGGGCTGGTCTTTGCGGCCGGTGAGCTGCCAGTAGCGGCGTCCGCGTGGCAGTTGCTCGGCGAGGACCGGGACCGCGCCGACCATGGCGGCGAGGTCCCACAGGGCGTTCCACTCGGCGGGCGGCAGGGCTCCGGAGCGCTTGCACTGGACGAACAGGATCTGCCCGGTCTTGATCGCGACCAGGTCCACTTTCGACTTCGAGCCAGCCGTCCTGAGTACCTCGTAGCCTTCCTCACGGAGGTGAGCGCGGACCCGGTGCTCGAGGGCGCGGCCCTTCTCGTAGTTGCTGGTCACGCCTCGTCTCCGTCCTGCTGCTCGTCACGGATGGCCTTCCGCAGCCGGTCGACGCCCGGCGCGAAGACCGGGGCGAGCTGCGGGTCGATCGCGGCAAGACCGTCGAGCCAGGCGTTGATGTGAGCGGGGAGCCGCGGATCGATCGGGGAGATGTAGTCGTCACCCAGGCAGGCAGCAAGGAAGCAGGCCCTCTTGGACGGGCGCCGACGCTTCGGAGCCACCCGCCAGATAGCGATGACCAGCAGCAGGACGAGGGCGGCGAAGCCGAGGTTGACGGCGAGGGTCATGACTCACCGCCGATCTGGTGGCCTTCGGTGCAGCGGAGCAGGGTGCCGTGGACGGTGGCCGAGGTGACGCCACGGCAGGCCGGGCAGTTGACGAGCTGCTGGGGTGCAGCGGCGCCGTACTCGCGGCGGTTCCGGACCGCCGTCGGCGCCACCGCCCACCGCACCGCGAAGGTGGCGACGACGAGCGACCCCATCAGCGAGGCGGCGCCGATCGTGATCTGCGGGATCATGCCGCGCCCCCCTCAACCGGAGCGGCGGCGTCGTACATCTGCCGGGCGAGTGCCTCGTTGATGCTCTGCTCCTGCAGCAGCTGCGTCTCGAGGGATCCGCACGCCTGGTTGCGGCGGTGCAGGTCGGCGAGCAGCCGGGACTCCGACGCCGTGTACGTCCGTGTTGCGGGCAGCGCACCCTCGCCCGGCGTCCAGCCGCTAGCGAGTTCGGCGGTCAGGTCCAGGCCCGCGTCGGCAAGCTGGTCACGCAGGACGCCCGCGGTCTGGACCCAGCCCTCCCGCTCGAGGCTCCGGATGTGAGCGGCGAGGATGCGGCGCAGCGCGCCGTTCTCGGTGGTGAGGCGGGTGATGGTCGCCGCGGTCGCCTGGTCGGCGCGCTGCCCAGCGGCCTGCTCGGAGACGAGCTGCTCGTACTTGCGCTTCAGATTCTTGTGCGAGGTCTTCAGGGACTCGTGGACGGAACGCGGTACGGGCATCACAGCGCCTCGCTTTCGGTTGCGCGGGCGAGTGCCTCGGCCGCGGTGTACTCGTGGGTGAGGTCGATCCCGGCGCATTCCAGTTCGCGGCGCAGGTCGCCGAGAGTGCAGTCGTGTCCGCGGTCAGTTGCGACGATCAAACGGGCGACGATCGTGCGGAGGGTGGCGAGCTCGGTCTCCGTTTCGAGGAGATTCCGGGCGATGAAGGGGACGGCGTCGGCGGCACGCCAAGCGGAAACGTCAGCCTTCGCCGAGGACGGCTGACGGCGGAGGGTGCGCTGCCAGTCGACGGCGGCGATCACCAGCTCCGGCGCTGCGGTATTGCTGTGGCTGAGCGCGGCGGCGAGTTGCTCCCGCTGCTCGGGGGACATGCGGCCCATGGCCTGCTTCTCCAATCGGGTGGCTGTGTGGTCTGCTGGGTGCTGGCCGCCCCCGATACCCGCGGGGGCGGCCGTAGTGCGCGGGCTAGGCGGACGTGTCGTCCCACGGGGACTTGCAGTCAGCGGCCCACTTCTCGTGGCGGGCCGTCGGGGACAGCCACGCGTCGCGCGGGTCGCCCCAGCCCAGGCTTTCGATGTAGGCGTCCACCTCGCGGTCGACGTTCAAGCCCACCGAGTCCAGGTGCTGAGCGAGGCCGCGCGCGTGCTGGTGGGCCTCGTCGCCCTCGCTCAGGGCAAGACCCTCGGCGACCTGCCGTACCAGTGCGAACCGCAGCGACTGGATCGTGTGCCGGTAGGCTGCCGCGTCAACTGCCGCAGTCTCGCCAGCGGCGAGGGTGGCGTGGACCTGAGCCTCTGCGACCAAGTGCGCGTTCCGCTCAGGCGTGCTGTCTTCCTCCCAAGCCATGAGCAGCCGACGTTCGGCTTCGGCGCGGTGGTTCGTGGTCACGCTGCACCGCCCGGCTGAGCAGTCGCGGGCCAGGTGGGCTCGTCGTCGACGAACTCCGCGTCGATCGGGCCCTCGTCGAGCGGCTCGGCCGGCATCGGAGCCGATGCGGGGTCGGCCGGCGCGGCAGCGGCGGGGGGCGCCTGCCGCTCGGCGGCGACCTCGGCCTGCGCGCGAAGCTGCTCCCGCATGTACTCGGCGCTGGTGGGGACCCACTTGGTGAGGCGATGGGCGGCGGTCTTCATCCACATGGCTTCTTCGTGCTTCTGCCACGGGGAGTACGGCGAGTCGGATCCCTGGCTCATGGCCTTGGCCTTCATCACCTGCGCCCGGTTGAGGACGACAACCTTGCTGGTGGCGCCGTCCTTCATCACGGCGTAGGCGTAGACGAGGCGGAGCGGGCCGCGATCCTCGACGTCCCAGTCGATCTCATGCAGCGGGCGCTCGTCACGGCCCGGCGTGTACCGGAAGACGTCACGCTCCCGGACCACCTCGACGATGACCGAGGACACCGCACCCGCCCGGTAGATCAGCTCGATCTCGCCCTGGTAGCCGCGGATCCCCTGGATCTCCAGGCGGCCCTTCTGCTTCCGGGGGACGAGGTAGTACTGCTCGGTGCCCGGGGTGAGTCCGAGCTGCGCGGCGTCCATCAGGGCGCCCATCAGCGCGGCGGGGTTGTTCTGTGCGGCTAGGGCGAGGTTCTTGTCGCGGCGGAGGACGCCGACGGCGAGCCGGACGAAGGTGTCGGGCTTTACGTGGGACGGCATGACCATGGCGAGGTCGTTGCGGTAGTGCTCGACCATGGCGCCGGGCCCGTTGTCGCGGACGGCGACGGCGTTGGAGACAGTGTTCTCAGTCATCGGGCGTTCCTTCGGGTGCGGGTGGGCAGAAGCTGGTAGGTCTTGCCGTCGCGGACCGTGCGGGTCGCGACCCGCGTGCGTTCGCAGACCGCGCGCCGGCCGGTGCCGATCTCGTCGAGGAGCAGGCCCTTGCAGGCGGTCAGCTCGTCTTCGGCCAGCCAGAACTGGTCTTGGGCGGCGTGGAAGCGGTCGCGGAGGGCGGTCTCGATCTCGATGTTGACGTCGTCCAGGCCGTCGGGGAGTTCGCGGATGGTCTGGTAGGTGGCGTTGTGGCCGTCGATCGCGGGGCGGTCACCTGCGGCGAGCGAGGCCATGAACTGTTCGGCCTGCACCCGCATGAACGCGGCCTCGTCCGCGTCGTAGTCGACGACGTACTCGCGGTACTCCGACCCCGCGATCAGCACAGCCACCCAGCAGCGGCGGGCGCCGAGCACGTCCATGTAGTGCAGGCACTGAGCGCGGTAGTGCACGGGGATTTGATCGGTGCCCTCCTCGCCCCAGTTTTCGGCGTCACGGGACGTCTTGGCTTCCAGGAGGTCGGGGCCAGCGTGCCGGTCAGGGTTGGCGATCTGCCACGGCCGGTCCTGATGCGAGTACGTCGGCGCTGGGGTGACGGGGAGGTCGGGGTGCTCACGGGCGAACCGGGCGCAGATGGCGGGCTCGTGGACCTTCCCCCAGTACATTTCCTCGGACTCCTCGACGGGTCCGATCAGTCCCTGCTTGCGGTGCCAGAGAGAGAAGGCGGACTCGTAGGGGGAGAGGCCGAGGACGGCGGCGATCTCGCTGCCGCCGATCCCGTTCGCGCGGGCGGCGTGCCAGGCGTCAGAGCCGGGCTCGAACCAGCCGAGGACGACCGGGCCGGCGGCCGGGGCCTGAGCCCCGGCTTCGGTCGTGATGCTCACTGGCCACCCCCGATGTAGCGGGCGATGACGTTGGTCCCGAACTCGGTGAGCACCATTCGGGCCTCGAATGAGCCGCGCGGTGCATACGGGTTCTGAACGTCGGGGCGGCGGCTGTAGCCGTTGCGGATGTCGCGGGCGATGCCCTCGGCGCTCACGTTGGAGCGGTACTCGCCGACGGCCAGCCACACACCAGGACGACGGCGGAGAGCCTGCGCGGTCTTCTTGTGGTCGGCGCGGGCGCGCTTGGGCGGGCGGCTCACTGGGCACCTCCCGGCGTCCACCCCGGGTAGTCCTGCTCGCAGCTGCAGGTCTCGGGATGCTCGCAGCAGAGCCGGTAGAACGCCGTCTCCACGTCCGTTTCGGCGGGGTCCATCTGGTGGCGGGCTTCGGCGGCCATACCGTCGGCGAGACGCTGCCGGGTGACCAGAGCGGCCACCTGCTCGGTGAGGGCGCTCACCGCTCATCACCGCCCTCGATCTCGCTGACGTGCACCAGGTGACCGAGGCAGCCGACCTTGCCGTACACGACCTCGTCGTCCAGCGGCAGACCGCCGACGGCGGAGCGCATGGCGTAGGCGAGGGAAGCCGGGTGGCCTTCCATGTGCATCCAGGAGCGGCCGAACAGGCGGTCGTTCCAGTCCTCTACTTGGAAGTCGTGGGGGCCGGGGCCTTCGCCGTGGAGGTCGGCCCGGACGGTGACGGTCTGCCCAGCGAGCGGGTGCGGGTACGGGTGGGTGCTCATGCCGCGCTCCCTTCACGCTGCGCGGACAGCCGCTTCACCGTGAAACGGCTCAGCCGTCGCGCGACTTCGGTCAGCTCAGCCAGCAGCCGGCGTGTGTCGCTCATCGACACCTCGATCTGCGCGGTGTCCATCCCGGCCGCGTCCTCGACCTGCTCAATCGCGGCGTCCAGTTCGCCCTCGGTGCGGGGCCCGCACACGACGGCGGCGAGTTCGTCGAGCGCGTCGAGGATCTCGTCACGGGCCTTCGGCTCGGCCCAGGACTGCACGAGCTGGATGAGGGTGTCGTTGCGGATCTGGTCGAACCGGGCGACGCCGTGGAGGTGGTTGGCGCCGAGGCTGAAGCTCATGCCGGGCTTCTTGGAGTGGTTCATCGGGTGGCCTTTCGGCAGGGGCGGCCAGCAGCCGCAGGTGAGGGAGGGAGGTGGTCGGTACGCGCCCAATGCGGGACACGCGGCCCGGGAGTGCGCTGCGGGCGGGGCGGCTTCGGCAGGCATCCGGCGGCCAGTTGCAGCAGCCAGAACCCGAACCAGGCGAACGTCACACCCAGCAGCCACATCACGGCGTACTGTCCGGTCGCTTGAAGCCGCCCCGTGCGACAGCCCGCTGTACGGCGCGGGCCTGGTGCTCCCAGTACGCGCGGTCCCCGTTGGTGAGGGACTCCCACGCCGGGGCCCCAGCCACCGGAACGAACCGGTGATACAGCCAAGCCGGAAGCGTGCCCAGCTCCGGCTGCGTGCCCTGGGAGTGGGCCAGCTCCTGCCGCAGCCGCGCGTTCTCCTCGTGTTCCCGCTTCAGCTCTCCGACCGCGCGCTCGGCCACCGACACCGCGTCCGTCGACACCGACGCCAGATCCGCCGCAGCCTCCGGCGACATCAACAACCCCGCCGACTCCAACGCCAGCGCAATCCCCGCCGCCGTCCGGTTCTGCTGCATCGCGGCCAAGATCACGCCAGCCGCCGAGTTCACCGACCTGGTGTTCATCGGCGCACCGCCAGACGGACCTCTTCCATCACCGGCTCGTCCGACGTCACCGTCACCGACACATGCACCGGCACCGACGGGAACTCCGGCGAGTCCGACCACGTCCGCGTGTGCAACGTCCACACCGTCTGCCCCCACGGCAGAACCGTCGTCGTGATCTGGCCGCGCATCACGAAGAGCCACTCCGCCAGCACATCCATCTGCGTGGCCGTCACCAGCACACGGTCCGGCAGCGCCTCCCATGCGACGTGCGCCTCCGGCAGCTCCTGCACGGTGACCGTCGTCTCGTATGCCACCTCGTTGCGGCGGCACGCGGTCTGCGCCTCGGCGAATGTCAGTTGCGCCTTCGGCAGCGTCAGCACCAGGGTGCTGCGGCCGGGAAGGTCTGTAGGCTTGCTCATGGTGATCCACTCCTTGCTGTAGTGCAGTGGGTTGCCGAAGTCGTTGGGTCGCCGGCCGGGCAAGCTGGGCGGCCCTTCGGCGCGTTCAGAGGGTCAGCGGCCGGCGAGTGCCGGGGTGCGGCCAGCCGGGCGGCGGCGCTGTCGGGGGATCGTGCGGCCGGTGCGCGGGTCGCCGGCGCTGCGGACGGCGTGGATGGCCTCGCGCTGGGCACGGTCCGTGACGATCCGGCCGCGCTCGCCGTTCCGGCCGCACAGGTGCGGGTTGGCCTTCAGCAGGTTCCGCAGCCACTTCATGCCGCACTTCAAGACGTAGGCCGTCTCCTGGACGGTCATGTACTCCTGGTTCGGGTCGGCCGGCGGCTGCGGCTGGTGGTACCGGCTCTTGTCGGTAGGCACGGGTCATTCCCTTTCGTGGGGCGGGGGTGGGTCCTCGGTGGGGCGAGGAGGCGTGCGCCTGAGGCGTGCGTCGGTCGCATTGAGGACTTGGCGGAGGCGCCTGTACGTCTTGGGGCCCATGTGTCTGCGGGTGCCGTTTTCAAGGTGGCTGACGTAGCGGGGGCTGATTCCCGCCTGTCTGGCCAACTCGGTTTGGGTGAGCCCCGCTTGCATGCGCTCCTCGCGGATCGCGTCCCCGTCGACCTCGAAGGTCGTCGGTTGGTGCATGCCTTGAGTTAACCCTAGTTGACCCTGGTTGTCTACCCCTTGATGGATGTTTCTGACCCGAGTTAACCCTAAGGGTAGAGCTTTGCTGGTTGTAGATGGACCGCTACGCGCGGAAACCAGCCGACTACTTGGTTGGACCTAGCTGGAACTGGATGGACCTGAGACCATGTCGACATGGCTACTCGTGATCTCGACCGCCTCGCGAAGCACGTGAAGGCGCACCGGCTGGAGCAGTACACGTCTCGCGACGAGGCGGCTGCCGCAGCAGGCGTCACTCGCAACACGTGGAAGCGCGTCGAAGAGGGTCAGGATGTACGCGAGTCCACCTATGCCCGAATCGAGAAGGCCCTCGGCTGGGCCACCGGCGGGTGCATCGCCATCGCGGAAGGCGCCGAGCCGGCCTTCGTCGGCGACGCGACAACGTCGTCATCGGCCACCATGCCCGCGATCACCGAGGCGCAGGCGCGCGAGATGGCGTGGGAGACGGCGAGGGAAACCCTTCCAACTGCCCCGATTGGTGAACTGCAAGCCTTCGTTGAAGGGCTTGTGGAGAACTTGCGAAGGGTGGGAGTGGTGGCGAACGGCTCCTGACTAGGGCCGAAGGTCCCTACAACCTTTTCGCCGTAACCAAATCGTAACCTTCAGGGACTGATGAAACCTCTACAACCCCCTGCCGATCAGACGTTCGGCGTGCAACGCTGACATCTCCACCCAGGGAGGTCCCACGGGCGACAAAGGGGGACCGGTGAGTAATGTCATCTATCTCGATCTTGGGCCGACCAGCTTCGGCTACACGACCCAGGTAGCAGGCGAGAAGGTGTGTGTCCTGTCCTCCGCAACCGCCGGAGACCGCGCTATTCAGGGGCGCGTGAAGCGGTTCATGAAGGCACAGGGCCAGGACTGCGAAACCTGCGGCGGCTGTCCCATAGGACGGGCATCGTAGGCAAGTAGCCCAGCGGGGGCGTCGGCGGCAGGGGTGCCCGCCACGCTTCCCACTCACAAAGTTCAACCGGGGGGAGCACTCATGCCCTATGTCGAAGCACGCGGCAACAGCATCCGCGTTAAGTGGTGGGGTGGAGAGTACATTCTCGATGCCGAGGGCAACGCCACCAAGAAGAAGAAGTACGAGTCAGCGAGCGGCCCGGAGCCCGGAGTTCCCTTCCGCGATGAAGCCGAGGCATACAACTACGGCCTAGACCGCGAGTACGAAGTCCGGCACGGAAAGTCCATCCCGCGGGCATCCTCGAGGACCCCGATGGCCGAATACTGCTGGATGTGGCATGAAGCGCAAGATGTCCGCGAGACGACCGTAGAAAAGTACAGATCCCTGATCCGCTCTCAGATCATCCCCTACTGGGGTGACAAAGCGGTTGGCGATATCACCACTTGGGAGTACGAGGCCTGGCGGAAGAACCTCAAAGCCAAGGTAGCCAAAAAGGAGATGGCCGAGTCGTACTGCAGTCAGACGTTGTGGTTCTTCGGCATCCTGATGAAGGACGCCCACGCCAAGTACAAGCTGCGCAGTGACACGCCCGTAGCTGTTGAAGCACGTCGCGGCCGGTACCAGAAGAAGAAGCGCGAGAAGAAGCGTCCCATGGAGATGGCCGTCCTTCACGGCCTTGCGTCAAACGCCTACCACGTGTGGGGCTTCACCGGCTGGACCTACATCTGGACGATCGCGTTTACCGGTATGCGGCCACCGGGGGAGATGGCCGGGCTCCGGCGAGAATATGCATCGCCGAACTGGCCTCACTCGGAACCGGATCCGGAGCTGCGTGAGGAATCGTTGGAGCGCTATGAGAAGATGCCGGCGCTCCGAGTGCAGTGGCAATGCCAGTATGTCGGCGGTCAAAAGAAGCAGGTGGATCCCAAGTACGACTCGCATCGCACGCTCATCCTGCCTCCCTTTCTGCATGAGATGCACACCGCACTGCTCGCCTCGCATGGCAGTGAGTGGGTGTTCCCCGGCGTGGACGGCGGGCAGCTGGGCTCCAACTGGAACAAGACGTACTGGGATCCCATCCGGTACGGGTCGCCGGCGCGCGAACGGTCGACGGGTGTGCGGGTAAAGCGGCGTCGCGGTGAGATCTTTCCCGTCGCGGAGATGGCGGGGAAGCGGGTGTACCTGCTGCGGCATGCTCACCGGGAGTGGCTAGAGGATGACGGCCATGGGCGCACGGCCATGGAGGCGCGCATGGGTCACGAGGTGGCCGGCGTCGAGGGTCTGTACGCGAACGTGACGCCCGGGATGGAGCTTCGGATCGCGGAGACGCTGCAGGATCGATGGGAGCGTTTCTGGGGGATGGGGGTGTGGTGGCATCCGCCTTTTCCCACACGTCTCCCAGGCGATCATGCAACAGAGGCATAACCCCAGGTCATGGCCGCCATGTGCGCCTTGGTGTGAAGATGTGGGAGTACCAGATGCTGCCCCTCGCGGAGGCCGGTTACCGTTGCGTCGCGCTGGACCGGCGCGGCCACGGCCGCTCCGACGACACCTGGTCCGGCTACGACCTCGACACCCTCGCCGACGACCTGAACGGTCTGCTCGACCACCTCGACCTGCGCGGGGTCACGCTGATCGGCCACTCGGTCGGCACCGGCGAGGTGGTCCGCTGTGTGACCCGGCACGGCGCCGCCCGCGTGGCCCGTGTCGCCCTCGTCGCGGGAGTCAGCCCCGGGGTCGTCCGCTCGCCGGGCACCCCGGACGGTGTGGACCCGGAGGCCGTGCGGGCCGACGACGAGGTGTTCCGGCGGGACCGTGCCGCGTACTTCACGGCTCTGGCCGACGATTTCTTCGCCGCCCACCTGCCAGGCAACCAGATGTCCCCGCCCTACGTCCGCTACCTGATCGACCGTTGCCTGAGCGCCACCCCGCGAGCCGCGAACGGCGTCCGGACCGTGGTGGCCGCGCTCGACCTGACCGACGAGCTGCCCGCGCTGGATCTCCCGGTGCTGGTGGTGCACGGTACCCACGACACCTCCGCGCCGCTCGCGCTCACCGGCGAGCGCGTGGCCCGGCTGGTGCCCGACGGCATCCTGAAGGTGTACGAGAACGGCGGGCACGGCCTGTTCGCCACGCATGCGCCCCGGCTCACGGCCGACCTGCGGGAGTTCATCGGGGCCGGGGCCGTACCGGCCGCCGGTACGGCCGGTGCGGCGGCGGCCGGCCGCTGATCACGAATGGGCCCCGGCCGCGACGGGGGAATCACGACCGGGGCGCTCAGGTGGTGGGCACGGATGGCGGTCGCCTCTCGGCGAACGCGTGCCATGTGACCTGCACCACTTCCTATGATGCTCGGGCCAGCGGACTCCCGTCGAGTCCCTCGAGCAGATCGGCGGGGCCGGCATAGACCGCCTCCGCCCCGGCCTCCTCCAGGTCGGCCCGGGGAATCCCGCCGCACAACACCCCCACACAGCGCACCCCCGCCTTGCTGCCCGCCCGCATGTCCCACACGGTGTCCCCGACGAACACCGCGCGCGAGGCCGGGACGCCGGCCAGCTCCAGGGCGTGTTCCACGGGCTCCGGCGCGGGCTTGCCCTCCCGCACGTCCTCCGCGCTTGCCATGTCGGCGATCGCCTCGTCGGCGTCGATGGCCCGGCGCAGGGCGCCGAGCTCGGCGCCGCTCGCCGAGGTGGCGAGGACGACCGTCCAGCCGTCCCGGTGCAGCCGGTGCAGCAGTTCCCCGGCCCTCGGCAGCGCGGGCAGCCGGTCGAAGTACTGGCCGTACAGGGCCTTGTGCGCGGCGCTCAGCTCGCCGTCCCGGTCCGTGTCGCGGCCGTCGCCGAGCAGGTGGGCGATCAGATCCGTGGAGCCGAGGCCGACGGCCCGGTGCACCGCGTGCATGGGCACGTCGTGTCCGGCCTGGCGGAAGGCCTCCCACCAGGTGACGACATGCAGGTGGTTGGTGTCGACGAGGGTCCCGTCGACATCGAAGACGGCGGCTCGCTCCATCCCGGCTCCTTCCCTGGCGCCTGCCGGCCACCGGGTACCACGCGGGCCGGGTCAGGAACCCGTCACCCGCGCCGGCACCCGCCCCTCCCGCGTCCAGGCCAGCACCTCGTCGGCGGACCAGGTGGTCACCACCCGCTCGGCGGGCACCGCGCACTCCTCGGCCCGGGCGCAGCCGAGGATCTGCCAGTCCAGCTGGCCGGGTGCGTGCGCGTCGGTGTCCACGGAGAACAGCACCCCCGCGGCCACGGCCCTGCGCAGCAGCCGGCGGGGCGGGTCAAGGCGTTCCGGACGGCTGTTGATCTCCACGGCCGTACCGGACTCGGCGCAGGCGGCGAACACCGCGTCCGCGTCGAACTCCGACTCCGGGCGCCCCCGGCCGGTGACCAGCCGCCCGGTGCAGTGCCCGAGCACGTCGGCATGCGGACTGCGTACGGCGGCCACCATCCGGCGGGTCATCGACCGGGCGTCCATCCGCAGCTTGGAGTGCACGGACACCACGACCACGTCCAGCCGCTCAAGCAGCTCCGGCTCCTGGTCCAGCGAGCCGTCCTCCAGGATGTCGCACTCGATGCCGGTCAGCAGCCGGAACGGCGCCCACCGCGCGTTCAGTTCCGCCACCACCTCCAGCTGCTCGCGCAACCGCTCCGGCGACAGGCCGCGGGCCACGGTCAGCCGGGGGGAGTGGTCGGTCAGGGCGGTCCACTCATGCCCGAGCCCGGCCGCCGTCCGGCCCATCTCCTCGATCGGGCTTCCCCCGTCGGACCAGTCCGAATGCGTGTGACAGTCCCCGCGGACCAACGCCCGCAACTCCGCTCCCGGGCCGGACCGGGACGCCGTACCGGCCTCCTCCTCCAGCTTCCGCAGATACCCGGGCACCTCCCCGGCCAACGCCTCCCGCACCACCTGCGCCGTCTTCGGCCCCACTCCCTTGAGCGCCTCCAGCGTCCCGGCGGCCGCCCGCTCGGCCACCTCGGCCGCGGGCAGGCCGGCGAGGACACGCGCAGCGGTACGAAACGCCTTCACGCGGTAGGTGGGCGCCAACGCCCGCTCCAGCAAGAAGGCGATCCGCTCCAGCGCAGCCACGGGCTCCATGCAACCCAGGTTCCCCCAGGCGCCCCGAAGGGGCGCGGGGAACTGCGCGACAAGCCACGACACGCCCGCAGTCCGGCGAGGATCCCGGCCACGCGGACGGGACCCGTTTGCTCGTCCCACCCCCGGGTACTGCGGTGACTCGTCCAGGATCACGTCCCGCAGGAGGCACGCCATGCCCAGCCCGGACACGCAGCGGACAGCCGTGATAACCGGCGGAGACAGCGGCATCGGCCGAGCCACCTCCGTACGTCTGGCCGAGGCGGGCCTGGACGTCGGCATCACCTGGCACACCGACGAGAAGGGCGCCGAAACAACGGCGGAGGAAGTGCGCCGCACCGGCCGCCGCGCAGCCGTGGCCCAGCTGGACCTCACCCGGCTGCCCGAGGCCGCCGACACGATCGACGATCTCTGCGGCGAGCTCGGCCGTATCGACGTCCTCGTCAACAACGCGGGTACGGGCACCATGACCCCGTACCTGGACCTCACCCTGGCGGACGTACGCCGCGTCCTGGACGTCGACCTCGTCGGCCCGTTCCTGTGCGGGCAGCACGCGGCCCGGCGGATGATCCGGCAGGGCGACGGCGGCCGAATCGTCAACGTCACCTCCGTCCACGAGCACCAGCCCCGCGTCGGCGCGGCCCCGTACTGCGCGGCCAAGGGCGGACTCGGCCTGCTCACGCAGGTGATGGCGCTGGAGCTCGCCGAGTACGGCATCACCGTGAACGCGGTCGCGCCCGGCGAGATCGCGACGCCGATGACCGGCCAGGAGGACATCGACGTACACACCGAGCGCCGGCCCGGCGTGCCGCTCGGGCGGCCCGGCGACGCCCGCGAGGTCGCCGCGGTGATCGCCTTCCTGGCGAGCCCGGACGCCTCGTACGTCACCGGCGCCTCCTGGAGCGTCGACGGCGGCATGCTGCGCATGGGCCCGCAGGCCGGTTCGCACCTGACCGGTGACGACTGGCGGCGTCCCTGAGCCGACGCGACTGCGGACCGGTTCCTGCGACGGCCCCGGCTGCCGACGCATCCGCTGCGGCAGGGGTTTCCGCTACGCCGACACCGGCGGGCAGCCGCTCACCGACCCCGGGCAGCTCGCCCGCAACCGTGCCCTGACCATCCCGCCCGCCTCAGGTACCGTCGCCCCCGTGCTCACCCGGCTGGGGGAACACGGGGGCTTCGGGCGTCCCGCCACCCGGGGCGCGGTCGAGGCGGCGGTTCTCGATCTCCTGGACGGCTCCGGCGGATGACCCGTCGGCGCGGGTTGCGTTCTACCCTCGATGGCATGACCGAACAAGCAGCTCCCCACATCTCCCATCCGCGGATCCTGGTCCTCGGTGTGTGCCCGGGCAGGCCGGGCGAGCGGCCGTTCCGGATCATGGAGATCGACGGTCAGGTGGTCGGTGAGGCCAGGACCGTCACCGACGTGCTGGAGGCGGCGGCGTCCTACGGCATCACCATCCACGACCTTGACGACCCGGACGTGGTCCGCTTCGTGGGCGGCGACAAGTACACCTGGACGCCGCACTGAGCAGACGGCTCAGCCGACCGTCCACTTCTGGTTGGCGCCGCCCGTGCACGTCCAGATCTGCAGGCGTGTCCCGTCGGCCGCGTTGTTCCCGGTCACGTCGAGGCACTTGTCCGCCTGCGGGTTGACGATGTCGTGCGCCCCGGTGACGGTCCACCTCTGGTTCGGGCCGCCGGTGCAGTCCCACAGCTGGACCGGCGTGCCGTCCGCCGTGCCGTTGCCGGTGGCGTCCAGGCACTTGCCGAGCGCCCGGACCGTGCCGTCCGAGCCGACCGTCCACGACTGCGCGGCCGTGCCGTTGCAGTCGTAGAGCTGCACCGGTGTGCCGTTCGCGGGATTCGCCCCCGCCACGTCCACGCACTTGCCGGCCAGGCCGCGTATCGGCGCTCCGGCCGCGCTGTCGCTCGTCGTCACGGACACCGAGTCCACCACCAGCTGCTGCGGGAACCGGGTGCTGCCGTCCGGGTCGCCCGGCCAGTAGCCGCCGACGGCCAGGTTCAGGATCAGGAAGAACGGCTTGCCGTCGAACACCCACGTCTTTCCGCCGAGGTCGGCGGGGGTGCGCCGCTCGTAGACGTTCCCGTCCACGGACCAGGTGACGGAGCCGGGCGCCCAGTCGATCGCGAAGGTGTGGAAGGCGTCCGCGAAGACCTGTCCGCCCGGCAGCGTGTAGGCGGCGCCGATGCCGCCGGAGCCGGAGTATCCGGGGCCGTGGATGGTGCCGTGCACGGTCGAGGGTTCGAAACCGACGTTCTCCATCACGTCGATCTCGCCCGAGTCGGGCCAGTTCACGGGCGTGCCGAGCATCCAGAACGCCGGCCACATGCCCTGGCCGCGCGGGATCTTCATCCGCGCTTCGACGTGGCCGTACCGGGCGTTGAACTTCCCGGCCGTGTTCAGCCGGGCGGAGGTGTACTGGCAGCTGCCGTACCAGCACCGGTATCCGGCCGGGTTCTCCTTGCGGGCCGTGATCACCAGGTGGCCCTGCCCGTCCAGGGCCGCGTTGCCCGTGCCCGAGGTGTAGTACTCCCGCTCGTGGTTGTTGACGTTGTCGCCGGTCTCCAGTGTCCACTTCGAGGAGTCGACCGCTGAGCCCGCGGGCCCGTCGAAGGTGTCGGAGAAGGCGGTGACGGTCGCCGCCGCCGGCGCGGCGGCCCGTGCGTGCGCGGGGCCGACGGCCGCGGAACCGACCAGCGCGGCGGACAGAGCGGCGAGGAGGCATCTGCGGAGCAGGCGTGGGGAGGCCATGACTCTCCGTTCGGCGTGGGGGGCTGGGGGGCCTACGGGAATGCCTCTTGATTTAAGGAGTGAGATAAGCAGGCGTCAATACTCTGGTACGGACCTGTTGCTGACGCCCGGTCAGTCCACTGGCCGGCGCACGCGCCGGTGCACCGCCCGCCCGAGCCGCCGTCCCAGCAGCAGCCAGCCGAGGAGCGCCCCGGCGGTGTTGAGCAGCACGTCGTCGATGTCGAAGGCCCGCCCGGTGATCAGCGCGCCCTGCGCCAGTTCCACCATCAGCATCACGAGCGCCGTGAGCGCCAGCACCCGAAGCACCCCACGGGCCCGCGGTGCGAGGACCGGCACCAGCACCCCGAAGGGGACGCCGAGGAGCACGTTCCCGCCGATCTGCCGCACCGCGTCCGCCGTCCGCGCCTGCTCCACGTAAGCCCGCAGGGACCGGCCCGGATGCAGGTTGCTGTGCGTCAGATGCGCCGAGGCGGGCGACGGCTCCAGGGTGATCCGGGCCAGTGCGGCGGCGAACGCCACCATGCACGCGAAGGCGACCAGCATCGCCAGCAGCCGCAGGGGCAGGGCGAGCGCATGCCGTTCGGCCGGCGGGCGGCCCCTGCCGGCCCCGGGTGGCCGCAGCGTGGCGGGCAGGCGGGAGGCGAAGCGGCCCGTACGGTCCTTCGGTTGCCGCGGGCGGGGCTGCTCGGCCTGCCGCCGCTTCCCCGGCAGGCGCAGTGCGGCGGGCAGGTGCGGGACGGTGCGGGCCATGTGGTCCTCCGGTCTCCAACTTCCCCTTTCCGTGAGGCGGTTACCCGGCAACGGGCGCGGGATGCCACCGCCCGGACGGCTCCGGGCGCACGGCGGCGTTTCCGTTCACGCTCCCGGGGCACTCCGGCTGCGGACCCGCGTGCCGCCGCCTCGCCGCGGGCCCGGCGGTGCTTGGATGCCCCGAGCGGCGACTCGGGTATATCGCTGCACATAAGGACAGAACGGACCGAGGAGGTCGTCGATGACCCGGCGTGCGTCCCCGCGCACGGCCCTCCTCGCCCTCGGTGAACTCCTGGCCTGGTGGGGGGCACTGGCGCTGCTGTGGCTGGTGTTCATCACGACGGTCGACACCCTGGAACGGATCGTCGGCGGGAGCGCCGCGGCCGTCGGGGCGCTGCTGGCCCGGGCCGGCCGGCGGGCGGTGACCTGGCGGTGAACGGCTGGATCCTCGCGGCGACCGTCGAACTGGGCGGGGCGGGGGTGGCCGCCCTGTGGGGCGTCACCACCGGCCCGCCGGCCCGCCGGGTCGTCGCCCAGAACATGACCACCTCGGCCCTGTGCCCGGCCCTGCTGCTGCTCTCCCAGGGCTACGGCCGCCCGTCCTACGTCGACCTCGCCCTGTTGCTGGCCCTGCTCGGCCCGGTCGGCACGCTCGTCTTCGCCCGGCTCCTCTCCGACGACCTGGAAGGCGGGCGGCCGAGTGCCTGGGGGCTGACCTGGACCGCCGCCGGAGCGGGTGCGGCGGTCGTGATCGCCGTGTGCGCCGCCACCGGCCCGGGCCGGGCGATGGTGAAGCTCCTGGTCATCGGCGCCCTGCTGATCTCCGGCAACGTGATCGCCTCCCGCGCCCTGTCGGGCGGATTCCGGGGGGTGCGCGGTGGCTGACCTGCGCTCGCGCGGGGTTCGGGGGTGCGCGGTGGACGAGGCGCGCACGGGCCGGACGCGGGCAGACGGGGCGACTGGAGTGCGCCCGGGCCGGTCGCAGGGGGGCGATGCGTGTGCGGGCCGGTCGGAAGGGGGCGCGGCGGTGGATCCGTGTGCGGCCCGCTCGAAGGGGTGTGCGGTGGCTGACGGGCCGTCGGCGCGTCGGGACGGAGGTGCCGTATGGACGATGCCGTGAGCGTCGTCGTCCTGCTGCTGGTGGCCGCGTCCGCCACCGCGGCCGTGGCCCAGCGCGACCCCGCCCGCCAGGCGCTGGTGCTGTCCGTGCTCGGATCCGTCCTGGCCGTGCTGTTCACCGTGCTCCAGGCCCCGGACGTAGGCCTGTCCCAACTGGCCGTCGGCTCCGCGCTCACCCCGCTGCTGATCATGCTGTGCGTGCGCAAGGTCAGACGCCGTGGCCGTGAAAAGGAGGGCGCGCGGTGAACCGGCTGCGACTCGTCCTGCTGGCCGTCGGCGGCGCCGGCCTCGCCGCGCTGCTCGTCGCCGCCTGCCTCGACCTGCCCGGCTTCGGCGGCCCAAGCCACCCCTACGGCACCCGCGCCGTGCACGCCTCCCTCACCCGGCACACCGCCAACACCATCGCCTCGGTCAACTTCGACCAGCGTGCCTACGACACCCTCGGCGAGATGAGCATCCTGTTCGCCGCCGTCCTCGGCTGCGTGGTGCTGCTGCGCCAGGCCCGCGACGAGCACCGGGCCCGGCCCCGACCCGCCGAGGTGGCCCGGCCGGTCCGCCGCTACGCCCTGCTCGTGCTGCCCGTCGCCCTGGTCACCGGCCTCTACGTCATCGCCCACGGCCAGCTCAGCCCCGGCGGCGGCTTCCAGGGCGGGGTCGTCGCCGCGACCGCCCTGCACCTGCTCTACCTCGGCGCCGACTACCGCGCGCTGGAACGGGTCCGCCCGCTCGCCGTCTTCGAGACCTCCGACGCCCTCGCCGTCTCCTCGTACCTGGTCCTGGGCGTCGCCGGAGTCCTGGCCGGCACCGCGTTCCTCGCCAACACCCTGCTGCCGTACGGCACCTTCAACACCCTGTCCTCCGGCGGCACCGTCCCCCTGCTGAACGCGGCCATCGGCATGGAGGTGGCGAGCGCGGTCGTCGTCCTGCTCGCCAACTTCCTCGACCAGGCCGTCGAGATCGAGGAGGAAGACGGGAGTTGAGTAACGTGATGCACGTCCTTCCCTACCTGGTCGCCGCCTACGTCTTTCTGACCGGCTGCTACGGCCTCGCCACCAGCCGGAACCTCATCCACGCCGTCGGCTGTCTCGCGGTCTGCCAGTCCTCCACCTACGTGCTGCTGCTGGCCGTCGGCTACCGTGACGGCGCCACCGCACCGGTCTTCTCCGACCTCAGGCCCGGCTCCCGGCCCGTGGTCGACCCTGTGGTGCAGGCGCTCACCCTGACCGACATCGTCGTCGGCGCCACCGTCACCGCGCTGCTGCTCGCGCTCGTCCTGCAGATCGCCAAACGGCACGGCACGGTCGATCCCGACGAACTGCGGGAGTTGCGCGGCTGATGCACCACCTGCTCCCGCTGCTCGTCGCGATCCCCCTGCTCGGCGCCGCCCTGCTGGTGGCCACCGGCCGCCATCTGCCGAGGAGTGCCGCCGAGGTCACCGGCTTCGTGGTCTCCGGCGGCACGGCCGCCCTCGCACTGCTCCTGCTGCTGAACTCCTCCCCGCCGATGGTCGAGTGGGTCGGCGGCTGGCTGCCCGTCGGCGGCGAGAGCGTCGGCATCGTCGTGGTCGGCGACGGCCCCGCGCTCGGCATGGCCGCGCTGGTCTCCCTGCTGACGCTGGCGGCCCTCGCCTACTCCTGGCGCTACTTCGACGAACCCCCGCGCGGCCACCGCGGGGCCTTCACCGCGCTGATGCTCGTCTTCCAGGGCGCCATGTGCGGATTCGCCATCGCCGGCGACCTGTTCAACGCGTTCGTGTTCTTCGAGCTGATGAGCGTCACCGCGTACGCGCTCACCGGCTACCGCATCGACGACGCGAAGGCCGTACAGGGCGCGCTGACCTTCGGTGTCGTCAACTCCCTCGGCGCGTACGGCATGCTGATGGGCATCGCCCTGCTGTACGCGCGCACCGGCGAACTGGCCATGACGAAGATCGGCCGCGGCCTCGACACGGCGGCCGGGCACGGCGGTCCGGACGCACTGGTCCTGGCCTCCTTCGTGCTGGTCCTCACCGGACTCCTGGTGAAAGCGGCAGCGGTGCCCTTCCACTTCTGGCTCCCGGACGCGCACGCCGTCGCCCCCACCCCTGTCTGCATGCTGCTGTCCGGCGTGATGGTCGAACTCGGCGCCTACGGCGTCTGGCGCGTGTACGGCACCGTCTTCGCCGGACCCGGCGGCATCCCCGCCGCCGACCTGACCCGCGCCCTGGTGACCCTGGGCACCCTGACGGCCGCGACCGGTGCCGTCATGTGCTGGTACCAGCGGCACATCAAACGGCTCCTGGCCTACTCCACCGTCGCCCACACCGGACTGTTCCTCGTCGGCCTCGGCGTCCTCACCCCGGAGGGGGACGACGGGGTCGCCCTGTACATGCTCGGGCACGCCGGGGTGAAGGCCGCGCTGTTCGCCTGCGCCGGGGTGCTGCTCGACCGGTACGGCAGCGTCGACGAGCACGCCCTGCACGGCCGGGCCCGCGAACTGCGCACGACCGCCGTGCTGTTCGCCGTGGGCGCCCTCGGCCTCGCCGGCCTGCCCCCGTTCGGCATCGGGCTCGGCAAGGCGATCACCGAGGAGGCGGTCGGCGGCCCGCTCACCGTGGTGTACGTGGCCGCCTCCGCGATCACCGGCGGCGCCGTGCTGCGGGTCACGGCCCGCGTGTTCCTCGGCCTCGGGCCGCGCCCCGAGGACGCCGACTCCGACCTGGAGACCAGCGGATCCGGGGAGGAACCCGAGACCAGCGGCCTGCTCAGCCGCATCCCGGACACCATGACGACCGTCCCCGCCGTGCTCCTCGCCGCCGCCCTCGCCGTCGGCCTGGGCCCCGGCTTCGGTGACCTGGTCGCCCGGTCCGTCAACGAGGCCGGCTCGGGCGGCGCCCACGCCTCCGTCCACTGGACGCTCCCCGGCGTCCTGCTGGGCCTCGCCTCCACCGCGCTGGCCGTGGCCCTCGCCGGACTCGCCGTGACCCGCCCGCGGTGGACCGCCGCCCCCGACTGGGCCCGGCCCCTCAGGCGCCTGCAGTCCGGCCACGTCGGCGACTACGTGGCCTGGCTGCTGCTGGGCGCCACGGTGCTGGGGGCCCTGGCCCTGCCGGGGGTGCTGGGCGGCTGATCAGCGCGCCGAGGTGCCGTAGGAGACGTGCACCTCGGTGAAGCCGAGGGAGCGCAGCAGTCCCTGGAGCATGCCGGTGGTGTTCGTCTCCGCGCGGGCGGTCAGCCCGCTGCTCCTCGCCGCGTCGCCGATGTGCCGGACGGCGAGTTTCTGCACGGCCTGCTCGCTGTCGGGATGGTCCGAGAACAGATCGCCGAGCCGGTCGAGCAGCCCGCGCCGCTCGGACACGGCATAGGAGCGGTCGGGGTCGAGGGCCGGCCTGCCGAGCCGCGCGTGCGGCAGCCGGAGCGTGGCCGACGTACGGTCGCCGTTGACCGACACGTCCTCCGCGCCGACCCGGCCGAGGTCGACGTACGCGTCCACGGTGCCCGCACCGACGTACAGGGTGCGGGTGCCGCGGATCGCGTCGGGCAGGAACTTCGCGTCCTTCTCCAGGTCGACGACCACCTGGAAGTTGCCCGAGGCGGCGTCGTAACGGCTCATGTCCTGGATGGACTCGAGGAGTGCGGGACCGGAACGGTCGTGCGTCCCGGTGCCGAACAGGTCCTTGATGCCGGGCAGTACGGCCAGCCGGATCCCGGCGAACAGCACGGCGAGCACCAGGACGAGCGCGGCGACGGCCTTGGCCCAGCCGGGCAGGCGCCTGACGGAAGTCGTCATCGCGACGGTCCTCCTTCCTGCTGTCCGGATGCCCCGTCAACGGTTCGGCCAGACGGATGCGATGACGCAATCGCACCCCTGACGTACGCGCCGGGGCACCGGGTGCCGCCAGTAGCATGACGGCCCAGCCCGTGACGATTCTGCGAGGAGCGGATCGTGCGAGACATCGCCGTCTTCAGCGGCAGCGCCCACCCCGACCTGGCCCGAGAGGTCTGCGCCCACCTCGGGGTGCCGCTCAGTCCGACCCGGGTGAGCCGGTTCGCCAACGACTGTCTGGGGGTGCAGCTTCAGGCCAACTGCCGCGAACGAGACGTGTTTCTGATTCAGCCGCTGGTCCGCCCCGTGCAGGAGCACCTGGTGGAGCTGCTGCTGATGTGCGACGCCGCCCGGGGTGCCTCCGCGGCCCGGATCACCGTCGTCATGCCGCACTACTCCTACGCCCGCTCCGACAAGAAGGACGCCCCGCGCATCTCCATCGGCGGCCGGCTGGTCGCCGATCTGCTGGTGGCGGCGGGTGCGGGCCGGGTGCTCGCCATGACCCTGCACTCCCCGCAGGTGCACGGCTTCTTCTCGGTGCCGGTCGACCACCTGAACGCGCTGCGCGAACTCGCCGCGCATTTCAGCCGGTACGACCTCACGCGCACCACAGTGGTCTCGCCGGACCTCGGCAACGCCAAGGAGGCCGCCGCCTTCGCCCGGCTCGTCGGGGCCCAGGTGGCGGCCGGCGCCAAACAGCGGTTCGCGGACGACCGGGTGAGCATCAGCTCCGTCATCGGCGATGTCGCCGGCCGGGACGTCATCGTGCTGGACGACGAGATCGCCAAGGGCAGCACTGTGCTGGAACTCCTCGCCAGACTACGCGAGTCGGGTGTGAGGTCGGTCCGGGTGGCCTGCACGCACGGGTTGTTCGCGGCCGGGGCGCTGAAGCGGCTGAGCGAGCAGCCGGACGTACTGGAGATCGTCTGCACCAACACCGTGCCGGTCCCCGTGGACGGAGAGCGTACGGACAAGCTGCGCGTGCTCTCCATCGCCCCGGCCCTCGCCGAGGCGGTACGGCGCATTCACAACGGTGAATCCGTCAGCGCCCTGTTCGAGCCGTCGTAGGGCTCACAGCGAGCCGGACGCGGCCCCGGACCGGGCCAGGGCCGCGTCCAGCGTGGGGTGCGGGGGCAGCAGCCGGGACAGACCGGTGACCCGGAAGACGCGCAGGGTCAGCGGGTGCGCGCACACCAGGTGCAGCTGCCCGCCGCCGGCCAGGACCCGGGCGCGGGCCCGGTACAGCAGTCGCAGCCCCGAGCAGTCGAAGAACTCCACCGGCCGCAGGTCGATGACGACCCGGGCACCGGGCCGGGCGGTGACCCGGTCCAGGAGGGGGCCGATCTCCGTGGCCGAGACCACGTCGATCTCGCCCCGCAGCTCCAGGACCGTGTGCGCCCGGTGTTCGTACACGCGGAGGTGACGGGTGAACGGTGCAGGATCGTCTCGCACGCCGGCATCACCTCCCACCCGTGCCCGGACGTCGGTCTCCCGATCGTCAAGCTACCCTCGATGGAAGGAATTTGAGCATGTTCGATTGACATATGTCTTCGACTTTGGCGCTTGTCGCCCGGTAACCGCCGTACGACGGCCAGCGGCCGACCCGTCAGTCGACCAGAAGGACCAGCTTCCCCGTGGTCCGTCCGGTGTCGCCCACTTCGTGCGCCTTCGCCGCGTCGGACAGCGGGAACGTCCCGGCGATCGCCGCCTTCAGCTTCCCCGACTCCGCCAGCTCCGCGACCTTCTGCATCCCGGCCCGGTCGGCGTCCACCAGCATGCGCACGGCCCGTACCCCGAGCCGCTCGGCCTCGTCGTAGAACTCCTGGGAGCCCACCGGCAGGATCGACACCACGACACCGCCCGGCCGCAGCACCTTCAGCGAGTCGACGGAGGTGTCCCCGCCCAGGGTGTCCAGCACCACGTCCACGTCCCGCACGGCCTCCGTGACGTCGGTGGACCGGTAGTCGACCGGCTCGTCCACGCCGATCTCCCGCAGGAAGTCGTGCTTGCCCGCGCTGGCCGTGCCGATCACGTACGCGCCGAGCGCCTTGGCGATCTGCACGGCCACGTGCCCGACGCCGCCGGCCGCCGCGTGGATCAGCACCCGCTGCCCGGGCCGCAGGTCCGCGTGCTCGGCCAGCGCCTGCCATGCGGTCAGGGACACCAGCGGCAGCGCGCCCGCCTGGGTGTGGTCGATCGCGGCCGGCTTGCGCGTCAGGGCGCGGACCGGGGCGATCACGTACTCGGCGTGCGAGCCGTGGCCGTAGGGGTAGGGCAGCATGCCGAAGACCTCGTCACCGGGCTGGAAGGCGGCCGCGCCGATACCGGTCTCGACGACCTCGCCGGAGACGTCCCAGCCGAGGACGAACGGCGGCTCGCCCAGGAACCCGCCGGTGGCCCGGTGCTTCCAGTCGGTGGGGTTGACCCCGGCGGCCCGTACGCGGACCAGCACCTGGTTCGGGCCCGGCTCCGGCCGCTCGACTCGTACTTCCTTCAGGACCTCGGGACCGCCGAGGACGTCCTGGCTGATGGCTCGCATCGTGTTCACATCGCTCATGGTCACCCAGCCTGCCGGGCGCCGCCCGCTCCGGAAATGGCATGATTGCCAACCTTCGATAGGATCGTGCCATGGAAGACATGGAGCTGCGCGCCCGGCGGCCGGAGCGGGTGGTCGTCCTGGCCCTGGACGGCGTCTACCCCTTCGAGCTGGGCATCCCCAGCCGCATCCTCGGCGCCGCCGACGGCCACTACGAGGTGCTCACCTGCTCGGTCGACGGCGGCCCTGTGCGCACCAACGCGGACTTCACGATCGGTGTCGCGCACGGCCCGGAGATCCTCGGGACGGCGGACACGGTGGTGGTCACCTCCATGCCGCCCGCGTACATCCCCACGCGGCTGCCGGACGAGGTCGCCGCGGCCCTGGCCCGTATCCGCCCGGACGCGCGGATCGTGTCGATCTGCACGGCCGCCTTCGTGCTGGCCGAGGCCGGCCTGCTCGACGGCCGCCGCGCGACCACGCACTGGCAGGTCGCGGACCTGTTCCGCCGCCGGTTCCCCACGGTGGACCTGGACCCGGACGTCCTCTTCGTCGACGACGGCCGCATCCTCACCTCGGCCGGAGCCGCTTCCGGTGTCGACATCTGCCTGCACATCGTCCGCGCCGACCACGGCAGCGAGCTCGCCAACTCCGTCGCCCGCCGCTGTGTCGTCCCGCCGTTCCGGGACGGCGGCCAGGCCCAGTACATCGAGCAGCCGGTCCCGGTCAGCGGCGCCGTGGGCACGGCCGCGACCCGGGCCTGGGCCCTGGAGCGCCTGGACGAGCCGCTCACCCTGTCCGACCTGGCCGGACACGCCCGGATGAGCCTGCGCACCTTCGCCCGCCGGTTCAACGACGAGGTCGGCCTCAGCCCCGGCCGCTGGCTGATCCAGCAGCGCGTCGCCCGCGCCCGGCACCTGCTGGAGGCCAGCGACCTGCCGGTGGACCGGATCGCCGCCGAGGTCGGCTTCGCCACCGGCGCCTCGCTCCGGCAGCACCTGCACGCGGCGATCGGCGTGTCCCCGCAGGCCTACCGCCGCACCTTCCAGCAGGCCCGCTGAGCCGTTACGGCGGGGCCGGGCCCGCCCTCGGGCTCACTCGGCCCCGTACACCCGCTCCCCGCCCACGTAGGTGAGCGCCACGGCCGTCCCCGCGATCGCCTCCGGCGGTCCGGCGAACGGGTCGCGGTCCAGCACCACCAGATCGGCGAGCGCCCCGACGGCCACCCGGCCGGTGTCGTCCAGATGGTTCACGTACGCCGATCCGGCCGTGTACGCCGTCAGCGCGTCCGCGAGGCCGAGCCGTTCCCCGGGCAGGAACACCGGTCCGCTACCGCCCGGCTCGACCCGGTTGACCGCGACGTGGATGCCCTGGAGCGGATCGGGGCTGCTCACCGGCCAGTCGCTGCCCGCCGCCAGCCGGGCCCCCGAGCGCAGCAGCGCACCGAACGGGTACTGCCGGGCGGCCCGTTCGGGACCGAGGAAGGGGATCGTCAGCTCGTCCATCTGCGGCTCGTGCGCGGCCCACAGCGGCTGGATGTTCGCGGTGGCGCCGAGCCGGGCGAAGCGCGGCACGTCGTCCGGGTGCACGACCTGCAGGTGCGCGAGGTGCGGCCGGGTGTCGCTCGGCCCGTTCGCGGTACGGGCCGCCTCGACCGCGTCCAGCGCGTCGCGTACGGCCCGGTCGCCCAGCGCGTGGAAGTGGCACTGGAAGCCGAGGGCATCCAACTCCGTGACATACTTGGGCAGTTGAGCGGGGTCGAGAAAGCTCTTGCCGCGGTTGGCCGTCGCGCAGCCGCACCGGTCGAGATAGGGGTCCAGCAGCGCGGCCGTGCCGTTCTCGGCGACCCCGTCCAGCATCAGCTTGACGGTACCGGCCCGGAACCGGCCGTGACTCAACCAGGCGCGCTTCTCCACGAGTTCGGGAATCTGCTCGGCCCCACGCTCCCGGTCCCACCACAGCGCGCCCACCACCCGCGCGGTGAGCGAGCCGTCCCGGGCCGCCGCGCGGTAGGCCTCGGCCGGGTCGTCCATGCCGAGGAAGTCACCGACCAGCGCGTCCTGCCAGGCGGTGATGCCGAGTGCGTGCAGATGCCGCTGGGCGTGCAGCAGGGCGGCCAGCCGGTCGGCCGGTGTGGCGGGCGGGGTGAGCCGGCCGACCAGCTGCATGGCGCCCTCCTGCAGCGTGCCGCCCGGCTCCCCGGAGGCGTCCCGCTCGATCCGCCCGTCGGCCGGGTCGGGCGTGTCGCGGTCGATGCCGGCCAGCTCCAGGGCGCGGCTGTTGACCCAGGCGCCGTGGTGGTCCCGGTTGGGCAGATACACCGGCCGGTCCGGTACGACCGCGTCCAGCAGCTCCTTCGTCGGCGTACCGCCCGCGAACGCCTCCATCGACCAGCCGCCGCCGAGGATCCACTCCCGTTCGGGATGCGCTTCGGCGTACGCGCGTACGGCGGCCACGGTGTCCGCGGCGGTCGTCGTACGGCTCAGGTCGCACTGGGCCAGCTCCAGCCCCGCCGGCACCGGATGGACGTGCGCGTCCTGGAAGCCCGGCAGCAGCAGCCGCCCGGCGAGATCGACCACCTTCGTGCCCGGCCTGGCGAGGTCCCGCAGCTCGTCCCCGCCGACGGCGGTGATGCGGCCCGCGGTGACGGCGACGGCGGTCGCGGTACGGCCCTCGTGCGCCTCGGGGGTGAGGACGGGGCCGCCGGTGAACAGCAGATCAGCGTGCATGATGCCTTTCCTGGTCGGTCAGTGGGAGGACGCGGTGAGCAGCTCGGGCGAGTCGGCGTCGGTGCCCGCACCGGTACGGAAGTACGGCGACCTGCGCACCCACTTGGCGTACGCCGCCGCCACGAACCCGGAGGCGATCATCGCGACCGGCATGAGCAGGAGGAACCATCCGTTGCCGGCGCGCACTTCGAAGTGGTCGGCGGAGGTGTAGAAGGACCAGCCGAGGTAGCCGCCGAGGCTGAGCAGGGCCAGCGCGCTGAGGGTGGGCAGCAGCACCGCCCGGACGCCCTGCCGCCGGTCCGTCCGCAGCAGGGCGCGGAAGCGCGCGGCGGCGGCCAGCGCGGTCAGCGCGTAGGACAGGGCGACGACGACCCCGACGGCGTTCACGACGGCGTCGATCATGTCGGCGAGGCGCGGGATCACCAGCGCACCCGCCGCCACCGCGACGGACAGCGCCCCGATCAGCAGCGTCCCGGTCGCCGGAGTCCCGTACCGGGCACTGATCTTGGACCACACCGGACCGAGGGTACGGTCCCGGCTCATCGCGAACATGCCGCGTGCCGTCGGGATGACCCCGGCCTGGAGCGAGGCCACCGCCGAGAACATCAGCGCGACGAGCGGCAGCGCGGCCAGTGGCCGGTCGGCCAGCCGGTCCCCGTAGTACGCGAGCCCCTGCGCGCCGTGACCGGCCAGCTCCTGCGAAGACAGCACCCGTTGGAAGGCGACCGAGCCGAGCAGGAACAGTCCGAGCATGGTCACCAGGGTGATGGTCCCGGCCCGGGAGGCGTCCCGCGGGTCACGCACCTCCTCGTTGACGGTGAACGCCGCCTCGAACCCCCAGTAGCAGAACACCGACAGCAGCAGGCCCTGCGCCAGCGCGGTCGCCGAGGGGATCGCGAACGGATCGAACCAGGAGAGGCGGAAGGAGTGCGGTCCGGTGGCGATGCCGTAGCCGCAGAACCCGAGGAGGACGGCGTACTCGAAGACCAGCAGCCCGGTCTGCAGCCGGGCCGCCGTGCGGACACCGGTCACGGCGGTCAGGGTGACCGCGACCAGGACGACGATGCCCACCGCCGTCGTCTGCGCGGTCGAGTCCGCGTCGAGACCGAGCGGGCCGATGCGGTGCAGACCCGCCTCCCCGGCCAGCTGCAGCAGCGCCGACCCCGTGACCGCCGTGGTGTAGGCGAGGAACGCCACACTCGCCACGACGTTCACCCAGCCGACCAGGAAACCCAGCCAGGGGCTGAGGGAACGGCCCACCCACACATAGCCGTTGCCCGCGTTCGGTTCCACCCGGTTCAGCCGCGAGTACGCCCCGGCGATACCGAGGACCGGCAGGAACGCCAGCAGCATGAGGGCCGGCAGATGCGGGCCGACCACGCCGGCGGTCACCCCCAGCCCGATGCCGATGCTGGTCGTGGCGGCCGTACTGGAGGCGGCGACGGCGACGCCGTCCACCACGCTCAGGGACCTGCGCAGCTCCGGCCGCGCGGGATGATCCACTCCGAAGGGTCTCTCGCTCATGGCCGGCTCTCCGCTCGCGCGCGGGGCCCCGGACGGCCCCGGTGACCGGACATGAAACTGCCGGGGCCCTCCTCAGGTCAACGGTGTTGTCGTAAGGTGCCGGGCAGTCCCCAGGGAGGCCCCATGACCGACCGTGTCGTCCCGTCCGCCGCCCGGCAGCGCCGCCGCCCCACCAAACAGGGCGTCGTACTGTCCGAGGAGCTGATCGTCGCCACCGCCCTGCGGCTCATCGAGGAGCACGGCGCCGACGCCCTCTCGGTGCGCCGCCTCGGCCGGGCCCTCGGCGCCGACCCAAGCTCCCTGTACCGGTACTTCCGGCACACCGACGACCTGATGCTGGCCATCGCCGACGAACTGATCGGCCGCACCCTGCGCACCTGGCGGCCCACCGGAGACTGGCTCGCCGACCTGCGCGACCTGGGCCTGCGCATGCACGCGGGCGCCCTCGCCCATCCCCGGGCGGCGATGCTCAGCGCCCACCGCGTCACCGGGCGCACCCATGAGATCCAGGCCGTGGAGAGCATCCTCGGCGTGCTGCGCGGGGCCGGGTTCCCGGGCCCGGAGGCGGTGCGGATCTACCACGCGTTCGTCGACCAGGCCCTCGCCTTCGGCGCCCTGGACTCCGCGGGCACCGCCCTGCCGCCGGCCGCGCGCGAGGCGGAGGCGGAGGTGTGGCGGAGCACCTACGGCCGGCTGCCCGCCGGCACCCACCCGCACATCGCGGCCACCGCCCCCCATCTCGTCGCCAGCATGCGCTCCAGCTCCTACCCGGCAGCCCTCGAACTGCTGCTGACGGCCGCTCGGACACGCCTTGATCACAATCGTGCGGGGACGGGGGAGGGACAGCCACACTGGACGGGATCCGTATCGTGAGGAGGCAGTACGACATGACCCCACCGCCCGCCCGCACCCGCGCGGAGCGCAAGAAGGACACCCTGCACCGGCTGGAGCACGACGTCGACGTCTGGGTCGCCACCGCCGGCTCCGACGGCGGAGCTCCCTATCTCGTGCCGCTGTCCTTCGTGTGGGACGGCGCCACCCTGCTCATCGCCACCCCGGCCGACAGCCCCACCGGACGCAACCTCGTGGCCGGCGGCCGGGCCCGTCTCGGCCTCGGCCCGACACGGGATGTCGTCATGATCGAGGGCACGGCCCAGGCGGTGACCCCGGAGGAGCTGCCCGAGGAGGACGCCGAGGTGTTCGCCGGCAAGACCGGCTTCGATCCCCGCCAACTGTCCACCCGCTACCTGTACTTCAGGATCCTTCCGCAGCGCGTCCAGGCCTGGCGGGAGGAGAACGAGCTGCGCGGCCGGGAGTTGATGCGGGACGGGCGGTGGCTGGTCGCCGACTGAATGCGGCGAGCGGGGATATCCGCAGGAAGAGGACATCCCCGGGAGGAATCATGGCAGTGGTGAAAGCGGGCGTCGTGGTGCTGGACTGCGCCGAGCCCGAGAAACTCGCCGACTTCTACAAGGAGTTGCTGGCGGGCGAGCAGACGGACGCCTCGGCCAACCTGGTGCAGATCCGGGGGGCCGACGGCATCCGGCTGGCCTTCCGCCGCGATGTGAACGCCACCCCGCCCAGCTGGCCGCGCCCGGAGAACTCCCTCCAGGTCCATCTCGACTTCCTGGTCGAGGACTTGGACGAGGCCGAGCGCCGGGTGGTGGGCCTCGGCGGTCGCCCACTGGACACGAAGGACGCGGCGGGCCCGTACGAGGAACGCGGCTACGCCGACCCGGCCGGCCATTCCTTCACCCTGCGCCTGGCACCCGCAGCGGCTCCGAAACAGGGCTGAGCACGAGCGCCCCGAAAGGGGCGCGGGGTACTGCGCGAACCACCACGGCCGATCCGCGGCCGGCATGCCCCGCACCCCGTACGGCGCGGTGCCGGACAGCACCTCAGTCCCGGCCCCCTTCGCCGGCCACCGGCCACTGCCCGGTCGACCGCGCAATGGCCTTCGCGCCGGTACGGTCCACCGCGCTGCGGACCACGGCGAAGATCGCGCCCTGGACCGCCGCGGCCAGCAGGATCTCGCCCCAGCCGCGGTCCTGGTCGAGGGCGTCCGGTGCGTCGTCCTCGTGCCGGATCGCCTTCCACGCCTGCCGGAAGGCGATTCCGGCCAGCGCGCCACTCGCCCAGCTCAGCATGAATCCGATCGGCTGGTAGACGAAAGGGAGCTTGTTCTTCTTCTTGGCCATGTGTGACTCCTTCCTTGTCGGACGGTCCTCAAGCGGGTCGCCCCTCGGGGGCCACCCGTTCGCCGGGGCGCACCGGCCCCGGCGCCGTGCCGGCGCCGAACGGCCGGCCGCCCAGTTCCTCGCGGCCGTGCGGAACAAGCCAGCCGGCGAGATCGGGGCCGACGGGAACGATCCCGGTGGGGTTGATCCCGCTGTGCACCTGGTAGTAGTGCCGCTTGATGTGGTCGAAGTCGACGGTGTCACCGAACCCGGGTGTCTGGAACAGGTCCCGGGCGTACGCCCACAGCACCGGGTTCTCCGCCAGCTTCCAGCGGTTGCACTTGAAGTGGCCGTGGTAGACGGCGTCGAACCGGACCAGCGTGGTGAACAGCCGGATGTCCGCTTCCGTGAGGGTGTCGCCGACCAGATACCGCTGTCCGGCCAGCCTGTCGGCGAGCAGTTCCAGCCGCCGGAAGACGCCCGTGCACGCCTCCTCGTACTCCTTCTGGTGCGTGGCGAACCCGGCCCGGTACACACCGTTGTTCACGTCCTCGTACACCCCGGCCATCACCCGGTCGATCTCCTCGCGCCGGGCCTCGGGGTACAGGTCGGGTGCGCCGGGGCGGTGCAGGGCCGTCCACTCGGTGGCCAGGTCCAGGGTGAGCCGCTGGTAGTCGTTGGTGACCAGCCGTCCGCTGGGCACGTCCACGACCGCCGGCACGCTGACCCCGCCCGGGTAACCGGTTTCACGGCGGTCGTAGGCCTCGCTCAGGAACCGGATGCCGAGGACCGGGTCCCGGCCGTCGGGGTCCAGGGTGAACCGCCAGCTGCGGTCGTCCTGGATCGGATCCGCGACGGCCATCGGCAGTGCGTCCTCCAGGCCCAGCAGCCGCCGGGCGATCACCGCGCGGCTCGCCCACGGACAGGCGCGGGAGACCACCAGCCGGTACCGGCCCGCCTCCACCGGCCAGCCGTCCCGTCCGTCGGCGGTGATCCGGTCCGTGAAATGGCTCCTGGACCGGCTGAACGTCTTGTGGCCGTAGCCACGGTTGCCGTCGCCGCCCATGTCTCCTCCTCGCCGCCCGGTGCTCCTCGGGTTCGACTTCCCCGTTTTCCGCCGCCCGCACGGTGTGATCCGCCCGCTCGGGGGCAGTCGTCGTCAGGTGAGCGGGACATCCCCAAAACGGAAGCAGGCCGCACGGACGGCCGAGGCCGGCGCCACGTCCACCACCCCTGCCAGCACGCGCCACGGCGAGCAGAGCCGCGGGGTGCCCGGTGCCGGCCCCGCGCCCGACCGGCGTACGAAGGTCACCGTCCTCGTGGCGCTTGCCGCCAATCTGGTGATCGCCGTCGCCAAGGCCGTCGGGGGTGTCCTCGCGGGCTCGCCCGCGCTGCTGTCGGAGGCCGCGCACTCCGTCGCCGACAGCCTCAACGAGGTGTTCCTGCTGGCCGCGCTGCGCCGCAGCCGGCGCCCCGCGGACAGGCGGCACCCCTTCGGCTACGGCAAGGAACGCTTCTTCTGGTCCCTCCTCGCCGCCGTCGGCATCTTCGTCATGGGCGGCTGTTTCTCCTTCTTCCAGGGCGCCGAGGCGCTGAGCCAGGGCACCAGGGAGACGTTCGGCGGCTATGTGGCGGGCCTGATCGTGCTGGGCGTGGCCCTCGTCGCCGAGGGCGTCTCGCTGCTGCGGGCCCTGTACCAGGTGCGCCGGCAGGGCGGCGGCCTCGGCTCGCTGAGCGACCCGGCGCTGCGCACGGTGGTCGCCGAGGACGGCACGGCGGTGCTCGGCGTGACGCTCGCCCTCGCCGGGATGGCCCTGCACATGGTGACCGGGCAGGTCGCCTGGGAGGCGTCGGCCTCGCTGGCGATCGGCGTGCTGCTGGTGTACGTCGCCTACCGGCTGGGCCGCGACGCCCGTGACCAGCTCATCGGCGAGGCCGCCGACCCTGAGTTGAGCGGCCGTATCCGCTCGCTGCTGCGGGCGCAGCCGGAGATCGACAGCGTGGAGGCGCTGTTCACGATGAAGATGGGCCTCGACTCCACCCTGGTGGCCGCCCGCATCGACCTGGTGCCGGGCCTGGACAGCGAGCGGGTCGAGGAGGTCGCCGTACGCATCAAGCGGTCCCTGGCGAGGACCTTCCCCGAGGCCGACCAGATCTTCCTGGACGTGACCGACCGGCCGGCGGGCGAGGCAGCGGAAAGCCCCGCCGCGACGGGGGAACGCGGCGGGGCCTGAGGCACGGGTGCCCGCGCTGCGGGGCGTTCACACCTGACCGGCGCGGATATTTCTGAAACCGGCCGGTGCGCGGCGCGAAATCCGCTTCGTCAGCGCCTCCTCGGTCAGCTCTCCTCGACGGGCTCCAGCACGAAGACCGGGATCTCCCGCGAGGTCTTCTCCTGGTAGTCGGCGTACGGCGGGTACGCGGCGACGGCCCGCTCCCACCACTGTGCCTTCTCCTCACCCGTGATCTCACGGGCCCTCATGTCCCGCTTGACCGGCCCGTCCTGGAGCTCGACATGCGGATCGGAGATGATGTTGAAGTACCACACCGGATGCTTGGGCGCGCCGCCCTGCGAGGCGACCACCGCGTACGTGCCCTCGTGCTCCACCCGCATCAGCGGCGTCTTGCGGATCTTTCCGCTCCGCGCGCCCCGCGAGGTCAGCACGACCACCGGCAGCCCGGTGTCCAGGAGCGTCGTACCCTTCGTCCCGCCGGAGCTCTCGTACAGCTCGACCTGCTCGCGCACCCACTGCGTCGGGCTGGGCTCGTACTCGCCCTCAAGAGGCATGGGATCCGTCCCCTTCGTCGGTCCAACGGCTGTCTGCCACCGGAATTCAACACCGGCGGCCCCGCGAATCATCCGCACCGCGGGCCGGTTGGGCCGACGGGGTGACGACCTGGCGTCACGTGTACGGGGACGGTCTCGCCGTCGCGCGTGCCTTCGCCCCCGCCGGACGAGCACCGCCGGCTGCCCTGACCGGTCTCCCCGACCGGGTGGACGCGTACCGCACTCCGACCGGATCCCGCCGCCGCGGCCACTCGTCTTCGGCCAGATCACGGACATCACCGAAGTGGCCGAACTTGCCGTCGACCCATAGGTGCCTGAGGCATCTAATGGTGATCGGCACCACGCACTTCTTCGTCTGCGAGGTCTTTCCATGACGGAACTGACGGACATCACCGGCCCGGCGACCCCGGCCGACCCCGTCGCCTTCCCGCAGGACCGCACCTGTCCCTACCACCCGCCCACCGGATACGCGCCGCTGCGCGACGGGCGCGCCCTGTCCCGTGTCACCCTCTTCGACGGCCGCGAGGTGTGGGCGGTCACCGCGCACGCCACCGCCCGCGCCCTGCTCGCCGACCCCCGTCTGTCCAGCGACCGCCGCCGTCCCGACTTCCCCGTGCCCACCGAGCGTTTCGCGGGTGTCCGCGACCGCCGGGTGGCCCTGCTCGGGGTGGACGATCCCGAACACCAGCGACAGCGGCGGGTGATGATTCCGTCGTTCACCCTCAGGCGCGCGACCGAGCTGCGGCCGTGGATCCAGCGGACCGTGGACGGGCTGCTGGACGCGATGATCGCCCAGGGGCCGCCCGCCGAGCTGGTCTCCGCCTTCGCGCTGCCCGTGCCCTCGATGGTGATCTGCCGCCTGCTCGGAGTGCCGTACGCCGACCACGAGTACTTCGAGGAACAGTCCCGCCGGCTGCTGCGCGGGCCCACGGCGGCCGACACCCGGGACGCCCGCGACCGCCTGGAGAGCTACCTCGGAGAACTGGTCGACGACAAGGCGAAGCAGACCGAACCCGGCGACGGCATCCTCGACGACCTCGTCCACCACCGGCTGCGCGAGGGCACGCTCGGCCGCGGGGAAATCGTCCTGCTGGCCGTCATCCTGCTGGTCGCGGGCCACGAGACGACCGCCAACATGATCTCCCTCGGCACCTACACCCTGCTCCAGCACCCCGCCCGGCTGGCCGAGCTGCGCGCCGACCCGGCGCTGCTGCCCGCCGCCGTCGAGGAGCTGATGCGGATGCTCTCGATCGCGGACGGCATGCTGCGGGTGGCACGGGAGGACATCGAGATCGCCGGCACCACCATCAGGGCCGGCGAGGGTGTGCTCTTCTCGACCTCGGTGATCAACCGTGACCCGGCCCAGTACGAGGACCCCGACAGCCTGGACTTCCACCGCCCCGCCCGCCACCACATGGCCTTCGGCTTCGGGATCCACCAGTGCCTGGGTCAGAACCTCGCCCGCGCGGAGCTGGAGATCGCCTTGGGTACGCTGCTGACCCGGCTGCCGGGGCTGCGGCTGGCCATCCCGGCCGAGGACGTCCGCTTCAAGCCCGGCGACACGATCCAGGGGATGCTGGAACTCCCCGTGACCTGGTAAGAGGCTCTTCTTATGCGCATCGACATCGACACGGACGTCTGTATCGGGGCCGGCCAGTGCGCGCTGGCCGCGCCGGGCGTCTTCACCCAGGACGACGACGGATACAGCACCCTGGTGCCCGGACGTGAGGACGGCGCGGGCGACCCGATGGTGCGGGAGGCGGTCCGCTCCTGCCCGGTGAGTGCCATCACGGTGTCGGAGACGGCCGGCTGAGTCCGTCCCGGCCGGGGGCCGCCATCAGTGCCCGCGCCGCCTCGCGGGCCTCGGCCGCCGGCTGGGTGCTCCCGGTGATGCCCGCCGTCACCATGGCTCCCTCGGCCAGCAGGAACAGCTGTCCGGTCAGCGCGGCGGGCAGCCCGGCGTCGTCCACGAGTGAGGCGAGGTGGCCCCGGAACGCCTCCTTGTGGGCGCGCACCTGCTCGGCCACCAGGGCCGACGTGGCGCCCAGTTCGCCGTGGGCGTTGATCCAGGCGCATCCCCGGAATCCGTCCTCGCCGAACCATCCTTCCAGCCAGTCGAACACGGCCAGGATCCGCTCCCGCGGGTCCCGCTGCCCCGCCACGTGCGCGGCGAGCCGTCCGCGCCAGCGCTCGTCCCGCCGCGCCAGACAGGCCGCGACGAGCTGTTCCTTGGCGGGGAAGAGCTGGTAGAGGCGTTTGAGTGAAACTCCCGACGCGCCGCGCAGTTCGTCCATGCCCACGGACTGGACACCGCGGGCGTAGAACAGTGCCTCGGCGGCGTCGAGCGCCCGGTCCCGGGCGACCGCGCTGTCCATCGGCGACACCATCACTCCTCGATGCGTTCCTTGCGTTCTTCCCAGCGCGTTCGCTGACGCGTGTCCCGTGAACGTGTTCCTCGACGCGTGTCCCTCGGCGCGTGTTCCTTGACGGGAGAACGAGCGTTCTCCTACGGTAGCAGCCAGCTGGGAGAACGATCGTTCTCCGATGCTTCCGAGTCCAGGAGGAGACCATGGCCGACCGCCCGCCGCTGCCGCCGTTCACCCGCGAGACCGCCGCGCAGAAGGTCCAGGCCGCCGAGGACGCCTGGAACACCCGCGATCCGCACAAGGTGGCCCTCGCCTATTCCGAGGACTCCGTCTGGCGCAACCGCGACACCTTCGTCACCGGCCGCGAGGGGATCGTCGCGTTCCTCACCGCCAAGTGGCAGCGCGAGCTGGACTACGCGCTGCGCAAGGACCTGTGGGCCTTCGACGGCAACCGCATCGCCGTCCGCTTCCAGTACGAGTCCCACGACGCCGACGGCCAGTGGTGGCGCTCCTACGGCAACGAACTGTGGGAGTTCGACGAGCACGGCCTGATGACCCGGCGGGAGGCGAGCATCAACGACGTGGCCATCGAGGACAAGCAGCGCCGCATCCACGGGCCCCGCCCCGAGGCCGAGCGAGGGGTGTCCTTCCCGCTTCAGTAGGGTTCCCGGATGACCGAACAGGCCGAGAAACCCTTCCTCTACGTCGTCGTGTGCGCGGCCGGGATCGCCGCGGGCGTCAGCAAGCTGATCACCGCCGCCCAGGAACAGGACTGGGAGGTCGGCGTGATCGCCACCCCCGTGGCGATGGGCGGCTTCTTCGACAGCGCGGCAGCGGAGGCACAGACGGGCCGTCCCGTCAGGTCGGCCTGGCGCACGCCGGCCGATCCCCGCCCCTTCCCGCCGCCGGACGCCGTCGTGGTGGCACCCGCCACCTTCAACACCGTCAACAAGTGGGCGGCCGGCATCGCCGACACCCTGGCGCTCGGGACTCTGTGCGAGGCGGCGGGCCTGGGCGTACCGATCGCCGTCCTGCCCTGCGTCGCCGACGCGCTGGCCGCGCATCCCGCCTACCGGGACAGCCTGCGACGGCTGCACGGGATGGGGGTCCGCTTCGGCGACGCCCACGACGGCGAAGTCCGGCCGGACGGCGGTCGGCCGGACTTCGCCTGGGAGCGGGCCCTGGACCTGCTCCCGCCGCGCTAGCGGCAGGTCAGCGTCGGTCCCGCCAGCATGCCTCCGGTCTCCACGGCCTGGCCCTTCGGCAGCCAGTAGCCGAGCTTCGACACCACCGTGGAGCACTTCGCCCCGACGGTGACGCGGACCGTCACCTTCTCCGGATGGCCGGGCTGCAGCTCGGTCAGCGCGCAGTCCACGGACTGCGCCAGCCGGGTCTTCGACGGGTACCGGCCGACCAGCGGGTTGACACAGCGCCGGTCGGCCGTGGCGATCCGCACACCGGTGCCCTCCTCGCCGATCAGCCCCAGCCGCGCGTTGCCGTCGCCCTGGTCGCTGTCCCGTCGGACGGTGTAGGTCAGCGTCGTGGTGGCATTGCGGCGCAGCGTGGTCCGGTCGACCGTGACGGCGTGCGTGGCCTTGGCCTTGGGGGCGGTCAGCGACAGGGTGGTCTGCACCGTGCCCTTCAGGTCGACTCCGGCGGGCGCCGACCGCACCCGCACGGTGGCGCTGATGTCGTACGTGCCCGGCCCCGGATACACCCGTGAACCGGGCAGGGTTCCGGTGTCCAGCGTCTTGCCGGCGTGGCGGACCGTCCAGGTGCCCTCGGTGCGGCAGGCGTAGCGGACCCGGATACCCGCGCGTCGGCAGCTGGCCGGGGCCGCGATGGTCAGTCTCGGGGAGCCGGTGTCCGTGCACAGGCTGACCTGCGCCTCCTCACCGTGTGCGCCGCGCAGGGTGCCGGCGGCCGCGCACAGCGTGGCCGGGCTCTCGGGTGCCGGCGCCGGTGCGGCGGCGGGGTGCCCCCAGGCGGGGGTGACGAGAGCCAGGGGCAGCAGCGCCGCTCCGGCCAGGGTTCTCAGGGTGGTGGGACGAGTCGGCACCGCGTACTCCTCCGGGCGGCCGAGACCGGCCGGATGCCGGTCGTCTGCGCCGAGGATGATCCGACCGTACGACAATCCCCGGCTCCCGCGCCGGTCGGTCACCTGAGGGCAGCAACGCAAGGGCCCGGAAGGGGTAGGGCAGCAACGCAAGGGCCCGGAAGGGGTACGAGCCGTATCGACACGCGACCCCGCCGCGGGCGCGAGCAGGAGCCGGCACCCCGCGGGGGGCGGTCGCATCACGGCGGGCCGGCCGGATTTCCCCTCGCCGCCGGAACCACCGGAGGCTCACGAGCCGCTGGAACCGCCGGAATCGCGGCCGGCCGGCGCCGGCAGGCCAACGACCGGAGCCGCCGCCGGGCCACGTCGTACGCTCGTCGGTGACCATCGTCCCGAAGGCAGGAGCAGCAACGATGCAATACGTGAAGCTCGGTTCGACGGGCCTGGACGTGTCGCGGATCTGTCTGGGCTGCATGACCTACGGCCTGCCCGACCGCGGCGTCCACGAGTGGACCCTCGACGAGGAGGCGTCCCGCCCGCTCATCCGGCAGGCGCTGGAGGCGGGCATCAACTTCTTCGACACCGCCAACGTCTACTCGGACGGCACCAGCGAGGAGATCGTCGGCAAGGCCCTGCGCGACTTCGCGAACCGCGACGAGATCGTGCTGGCCACCAAGGTGAACGGCCGGATGCGGCCGGGCCCCAACGGAGCCGGACTGTCCCGCAAGGCCATCATGGCCGAGATCGACCACAGCCTGCGCCGCCTCGGCACCGACTACGTCGACCTCTACCAGATCCACCGCTACGACCACGCCACTCCCGTCGAGGAGACGATGGAGGCGCTGCACGACCTGGTCAAGGCGGGCAAGGTCCGCTACATCGGGGCGAGTTCGATGTACGCCTGGGAGTTCGCCAAGCTGCAGTACACGGCGGAGCGGCACGGCTGGACGAAGTTCGTGTCCATGCAGAACCACTACAACCTCCTCTACCGCGAGGAGGAGCGGGAGATGCTGCCGCTCTGCGCGGACCAGGGGGTGAGCGCGCTGCCGTGGAGCCCGCTCGCCCGCGGCCGGCTCACCCGCGACTGGGGCACGGTCACCGAGCGCAGCGCCAACGACAACTTCGGCAGCCGCCTGTACCTGGAGAGCGACCGCTCGATCGTGGAGGCCGTCACCCGGATCGCGAACGGCCGCGGCGTGCCCCGCGCCCAGGTGGCCCTCGCCTGGCTGCTGCACCAGGACACGGTGGCCGCCCCGATCGTCGGCGCCCCCAAGCCCCACCACATCGAGGACGCGGTGGCCGCCGTGGAACTGGAACTGACCGAGAAGGAGACCGGGGAACTGGAGGAGCCCTACACGGCGCGGGCGATCAGCGGCCACTGAACAGCGGTCCGTGCGGTCCGAACTCGGTGCCGCACGGCCCAGCCCCCTCGCTCTCCGGCAACCGCACCCGCTCACCCGACATCGTGAGTGGCCGCGATGCTCGCCGGCTTCCGCGGGCCGGCCGAGGGCACCCCGCGCGAGCCGGACCCGGTGGCCGTGGCGCACGGCAGCCTGGCGCGGGAACTCGTCCTGTGCGCGCTGGAGGAGGTCGTCCTGCTCGCCGCCGCCGGCGCCCGGACGCGGCTGCCCGCGCCGGGTGCCGGCGCCCGGGTACGGCGTGCCGGGGAACTGATCGCCGCCGACCCCGGCGCCCCGCACACCGTCCGCTCACTCGCCGGGAGGGTCGCGCTGTCCCCGTCCCGCTTCACACACCTGTTCACCCTCCGCACCGGCCGGTCGCCGATGCGGGCCCTGCGCGAGGCCCGGCTGCGGCACGCGGCCCGGCTGCTGGAGGCCACCGATCTGACGGTGGAACGAGTGGCGGTGGCCTCCGGATTCACCAGTCCCTTCCACTTCAGCCGGGTCTTCCGGGAACGCTACGGAGTACCGCCCGGCGCCTACCGGGCAGGCGAACGGCGGTAAGGGGAAGAAAAGGGATTCATTTGACCGCGTGTCAATAAGGGAAGTTCTCGCACGCATTTGTCGATTGTCGAAAGATCCCTTGTTCGTGCGTGTGCGGCTGTGTAAAAGTGTGCACCTGTCGGCGCGCAGGCAGATGGCAATTCCGCTGTATGCGCCAGGCCGCTCCCCGTACACCCCGCAAGCTTCAAAAGAGCTGCCTCAGGTGGACGTTCGAGCAACCCCACCGCCTTCCATATCACTTGGTATGGACTAATTTCCGTGTCCGTCTGGAGGAATGCGGTCGTGAATGAGGCAGGCCTGTCGGACGAGCGACTCAGCGCCGAGCTGAAGAAGTGGACGGGAGGGACACCGGCGCTCCATCCCGTCGGCGAACTCCTCGACCGGCACTGGGAAGCGGCCTTCGCGTACGCCCGGTTGTGCACGGACGGGACGCGTGCCGCCGGCATGCTCACCACCGCCGCCTTCACCCGGCTGTTCGGGGAGTCGCTCCGGCAGGTCGGCCCGACCGCCGCCTGGCGGCCCCAGGTACTGGTCGCCGTCCGCAGGATCGCGGCCGAGTGGGACGCCGACGGCCGTCAGGAACTGCTCCACCCGGGCCTGCGGTCCGGCACCACCGGTGAACGGGCCGCCGCCCGGCTGCTGCCGCCGCCCGGCCGGCGGTTGCTGTCCCGCGCGTTCCAGCGGGTGCCCCAGACCTCCCGGGCCGTGCTGTGGCACACGGAGGTCGAGGCCGAACCGCTCGCCGTACCCGCGGCCCTGCTCGGCCTGGACGAGGAGGACACCGGAGTCGAGCTGCGCCGGGCCCGCGAACGGCTGCGCGAGGAGAGCCTCCAGGTCCACCGCGAACTCGCTCCGGAGGCCGAGTGCCAGCGCTATCTGCGCATGCTCGACGTCACGTTCCGGCGCGGCGGCGTCGACATCGACCCGGATCTGCGTGAGCACCTGGGGCGGTGCGGCCACTGCAGCCGGACCGCCGACCAACTCGCCGCTTTCAACACCGGGCTCGGGCTCGCCCTCGCCGAGGCGGTCCTCGGCTGGGGAGCCCGCGCCTACCTGGACTCCCGGGCAAGCCGCACCGAGGACCCGACGGCCCCGTCCCCGCGACCGACGCCGCTCGCACCCCCACCGGGGGAATCCTTCTGGACACCCGGCCCACCCGACGCCGACTCCACCGAGTCACCGGGCGGGGCCGGTCTCGCCGGGCGGCGGGGCGGCTTCGCCGAGCCCGCGCGTCGGCGTGGTTCCGTCGGACCCACGGGCGGGGCTGGTGCTGCGGGATCACCGGGCGGAGGTGAAATCGCTGAGGCGGGGCGCCCGGGTGAGTCTGCCGAGTTCACGCGTCATGGTGGTCCGGGGGAGCCCAGGCGTCGGCGCCCCGCCCCCGAGCCGGCAGACGGAACTGGCCCTGCCGGGGTGCCGGGTGGGGGTGGTTTGGCCGGGCGGCTCGGGCGCCGGGGTGGGTTCGCCGAGTCCTCGCGTCGGCGTGGACCTGTCGAGTCGGCAGACGGGGCCGGCCCTGCCGGGGCGCCGGGCGGGACCGGTTTGGGTGAGGCCGGGCATCAGGGTGGCTCTGCCGAGGCCGGGCCGTGGGATGGCTCTGCGGAGCCGGCACGTGCGGGGGCTGAGGCCTCGCGTCGCCGTGGGGTCGGTCGTGCCGACGGGGCCAAAGCGGCGGCCGGTGGTGGGCAAGCCGTCGTCCTCGGACGTTCGGCCCAGCGAGCCGCCCGTGCTCGCCGTGCCCGGCGGCGCAATCTCGTCCTGGCCGTCGGTACCGTCAGCGGTCTGGTCGTGCTGCCCCTGGTGCTGTGGTCGGTGCTCGGCTCCGGCGACGGCCCCGCACCGGCCGGCGACGCCACCTCCTCCCCGGCGCCGGGCAAGGGCACCCCGAGTCCCGGCGCGTCCTGGGCCGGGGCCGACGCGGCGGGCCAGGGAGCGCTGCACGGCCGGCTGCACAACCTCGCCTCCGGCCGGTGCGTCGGCGTCGTGGGGAAGAAGGCCGTCGAGGGCGCCGAGACCGAACTCGCCGCCTGCTCCGCGACACCGAGCCAGCAGTGGACGTACGAGACCGACGGACTGCTGCGCAACTCCGCCGCCCCCGACCTGTGCCTGGACTCCCACCTCGGCTACTCGGTCCGCCTGGCCCCCTGCTCGGCCACCGGCGGGGCCGCCCGGAACATCCGCTACGACTTCACCCTCCAGGGCGCCCTGATCCCCCGCTGGGACCAGGACCTGGCCCTCACCCCGGCCGCCACCGACGGCTCCGGCGCCCTGGTCCTCAAGACCCGCGCCCCCGGCGCCGCCCAGCGCTGGGCCGTCGACACCGCCAAGCCCGATCTGCAGATGCAGAACGTCAACTGGGACAGCGACCGCAGCCCGTCGCCGGCCACCACCGCGCACCGGTCGGTTCCCCGGGCGACACCCACGCCCAAGGCCTCCGGGACCACCTCGTCGCCGACCCCGAGCCCGACCCCGAAGGCGACCGGGTCCGGCCCGTCAGCCACGCCGTCCGCCACGGTCGACCCCTGCTCCGCGTACCCGTACTACTGCGGCGGGGGCTACGGGGGATACGGGGGCTACGGAGACGGCGGGCACCACCACCGCTGACTCAAGGGCGGTGCGGCGGTGGCGGCGGCGGGATCGTGCCCAGCTCCGGGGCCGGCTCCGGCCACACCAGCTACACCGGGCAGGGCGCATGGTCGACGGCGAACCGGACGGCCGGGCCGAGGCTCCTCGGCCCGAGCCGGGACCGGTCGCCGTCCCGGGCCAGCACCAGCAGACCGGCGCCCTCGGCGGCGGCCACCACCTCCCGCTCTACCCGGCCCGCCCGTTCCTCGCGCGCACAGGGCCGCCCCAGCCGCTGCGCCGCCGCGTCCAGCAGATCGGCCGCCGAAGTCCCGCCGAGCGTCTCCATCCGGTCGCCCGGATCCCTCTCCGGATGCCCCCGCCCGAGCAGCCCCGCGAACGCGCCGTGCGCCAGCCCCGGCACCTCGGGCCCGCTGACGTGCAGCAGCACCACCTCGGCGGTATCCGGTGCGTGGCGGCGCACGGCGTCCACGCAGGCGGGCCAGGTGCCCTCGACGAGCCAGGCGATCACCCGCATGGTCGGCCTCCCTCGGCGTACGCGAACCTCAGAGACCTGCAGCGCCCCCACAGTGCCACCACCGCGGCGGCCAGGGAGGACGGCACGGCGAGCAGACCCAGTCGGGTCCTTCCGGAATCGATCACGTGGTGCCCGCCCATGAAAACAGACGATGCGGAACGCCTTACGAAGACTGGCTGCCCGCCGGGCCCAGGAACTCCGCCCAGCCGCCCGCCGGGGACTGCCCGGGCACCAGGGTGCGCAGCTTGCGCAGCACCGCCCGGTCCTGCGCCTCCAGCCAGGCCACGAGCTGCTTGAACGACACGAACCGCACGTCGTCGCCGTACGCGGCCATCTTTCCGATCGCCTCCTCGACGGCGTCCATGTAGATGCCGCCGTTCCAGCGCTCGAAGTGGTTGCCGATGAAGAACGGGGCGCGGTTGGTCGTGTACGCCCGCTGGAAACCGGCGACATAGGCGTCGCGGGCCTGGGAGCGCCAGGCGTCGTAGTGGGCGCGGTCGCCGAGCGGGTTGCCGCCGGACTGGTTGAACATCATGTTGTAGTCCATCGACAGCACCTGGAAGGAGTGCCCGGGGAACGGTATGGACTGCAGCGGGAAGTCCCAGATCTTCCCGCCCTGCACCTTGCCCGGCCAGATCTGGAGCCCGCCGGGGGAGCTGGCGTCGTACTTCCAGCCGAGGGCCGCGGCCGTGGGCAGCAGGTTGGACTGGCCCTCCAGACACGGCGTACGGCCGCCGATCAGCTCCTTGCGGTAGTCGAACGGGAGGGGCTCCAGGTCGGTGAAACCGGTGTTGGTCTTCCACTTGGTGACGAAGTCGACCGCCTGGTCTATCTCGCTGCGCCACTCGGCGGGGGACCAGTTGCGCACGCCGGTCGCGCCGCAGAAGTGCCCGTTGAAGTGGGTGCCGATCTCGTGGCCCTCCAGCCAGGCCGCCCGCACCTGCTGGATCGTGGCGTGGATGTGCCGGTCGGCGAGGTAACCGATCGCGGAGGCGCCGACCGGGTGCTGCGGCGGACGGTACAGGTGCTTCTTGGACTCGGGCAGCGTGTAGATGCCGCTGAGGAAGAACGTCATCTTCGCGCCGTGGTCGGCGGCCACCTTGCGGAACCGGGAGAACAGATTGTTGCTCAGCTCGCCCGCGCCGTCCCAGGAGAACACCACGAACTGCGGGGGCTTCTGGCCCGGCTTCAGCCGCTCGGGCTTCGGCTGGTGCGGCTGGGCGCCGGTGTCGGCCGTGGAGCCGTCGCCTATCGGCTTGGCCGGCCGGGCCTGGGCGGTGCCCTTGCCGTCCGCCGGGCCGTCGACCGAGAGGCCGGTGCCGGAGGAGCACGCGGCCAGCGTGCCCAGGGCGCCCGCCGCGGCGCCCGCCGTCAGCACCCGCCTGCGTGAGATCCCGCTCATCTTCTCCCCGATTTCCTAGTCACGGCCCTTGGGGGGCCTGCTCGCCGGTGTGGGTCGACGGGTTCGATGAGGGGGTTCGGCGGAAAGATCGCGGCCCGCGGTGCCTGTTGCCGTCCTGTGACAGTTGTGGCGCGCTCATGACGAACCCCGCTGCCGGGGGAGTGGGGCAGCGGGGTTCGTCCCGGGGGTGTCGGGAGGGGTCAGGGAGCGGTGCCCGGGCTGAGCACCGACAGGAAGACGGACGAGGAGTTGCCGGAGACGGGCACCGCTCCGCCCGTCCACGCGACCTTCAGCCCGTCCCGCTCGTCCGGCGGCGTGACCAGCAGCGCGGCCGGGGTGGCCGTGCGGGCGCCGCTGACACCGGGGTTGGAGAAGGTCAGCCCGGACCAGGCGCTCTGCCCGGGCCGGAGGGTGATGGTGGCCGGGGAGCCCGACTCGCGCTGGGGGTCAGGACCGAGCTGGGCGCCGGAGGCGGTCACGAACGCCGTGCCCGGATAGCCGTGCAGGGTGCAGGTGCGGCCGGACCTGTTGGTGAGGACGACCGGGAAGTTCTCCTGGCCGGCGCCCGGGTCGTTGCGGCCCACCGAGGCGCGCAGCTGGGAGGTGTGGCAGCGGGTGCTCGGCGCGGGCGTGGCCGTACCGCCGCCCGTGGACGCCGTGGCCTTCGTGGTCGAGGACGAGGGGACGGCAGTCGGGGACGCCGCCGGGGCGGACGTGGTGGACTCCGGGGTCTTCGTGGTGCCGGTCGCCGGGGCGGCCGTGCCGGAGGCCGTGATCGGTGGGTTGCTGTGGACGTCCTGGCCGTTGCCGCAGGCGGTCAGGAGGCCCAGCACGGTGACCGTGCCCACGAGCAGGGCCCCGCGCCGCGCGGACCGGGGTGTGTACACCATGTCGCTCAACACTCCTGGATGGTCACGGCACGCGGCGGACCGCGTGCCTGACGGCGCCGAGTGCGCCGTCCTCACACTCCGATGCGCCGAACGCCGGAAAAGTTCGGCACGGAGGGTTTTCTTCCCCGCCGTGACCGCCGCCAGCCGCGCGTCAGGTCACGCTCAGCGAACGGAGTATCCCGTCGGTCGCGTCCGCGGCGCCCCGCTCGCGCACCTGTACGTACACCTGGGGCTGCGCGGAGCCGTCCGCCGGGCCCAGCGCGGACTCCGTGACCGAGCCGCCGTCCGGGCAGCCGCTCCAGGCCCGCACCAGGCCGCGCCAGTCGCCGTCGGCGAAGGTGCGGCTGCCGGAGTAGCGGCAGCCGGAGTGGGCGAGGGCCTTCACCTTCGCGGTGACGTCGCCGTGCTCGCTCGCCCCGACGAACACGCCGTCCACCGCCTCCCCGAGATCGGGCCACCGGGTCAGGTCGTCGGCGACCACCAGCCCCGGTTGGTGCCCCTTGCCGAGTCCCAGCGCGCCGGGGTCCCAGCCGGAGTCGCGCAGCTCGCGGCTCCAGCCGGCGGGAACCTTGACGACCACGCGCCCGGTCGAGTCGGTCACCCGTACCTCGTCCGGGGAGCCGCCGTGGTGGATCAGCACGGTCACCGTGGCCGCGGCCGCCGCGGCGGCGAGGACCGCGGCCACGGTCAGCGTCACCGTGTTCAGCCGGCCGCGGACGCCGTCCAGCCGCCGGGTGGTCCGGAGCGCCGGCGAGGCCGCCGCCAGCCGGTCCAGCTCGTCCGCGAACACCTGTGCGCCGGGCCAGCGCCGCGTGCGGTCCGGCTCCAGGGCGCGCAGCAGCGCCCGTGCCACGTCCTCGCCGAGGTCCGGCCGCAGCCGCCCGGGGGGTACGACCCTGCCCGGCGGGCCCGGCACGCTCCCGGTGACCAGCTCGTAGCCGACCGCCCCCAGGCTGTAGACATCGGCACGTTCGTCGATGCCCTCGCCGGGCTCGGCCTGTTCCGGCGGCTGATAGCCCGCCGAGCCCGCGGCCAGGGTGAGCACGGAGGCCTGGGCGAGGCTCTTGGCGAGTCCCAGGTCGGCCAGCAGCACCCGCCGGGTGCCGTCCGGGGCGGTGTGCAGCAGCACGTTGGTGGGCTTGATGTCCCGGTGCACGATGCCCGCCTCGTGCAGCGCGGCGGCGGCCCGGGCGGCCTCGGCCGTCAGCGCGAGGGCGTGCCCCACCGGCAGCGGACCGCCCGCCAGCAGGTCGGCGAGCGTGCCGCCGTCGGCGTACTCCATGACGAAGTACGGCCTTCCGTCGGGGAGTTCACCGATGTCGTAGACCTGCACCACGCGGCTGGAGCCGGCCCGGCGCAGCAGCCGCGCCTCGGACAGGAAGCGGTCCCTGATGTCGAGCCGGTGGGCCCAGTTCTCGGCGAGGACCTTGACCGCGACCGGGGCCTGCAGCTCGTCGTCGTGGGCGAGCCACACCGTGGCGAAGCCGCCGGTGCCCAGCGGCCGTTCGAGGCGGTAGCGGCCGATCCGCTCCAGGTAGTGCATACGGCTATCATGCCTGGCCTCAGATCGACTCGAAGGGGGACCCTGGTGCAGGACCAGGCGCCGATGGAAGACCTCGCCCGGCGGGCCGCCGCCGGCGACAGCGCGGCCCTGGACCGGCTGCTCACCGAGATCCGGCCGGAGGTCCTGCGCCGCTGCGGGCGCTTCCTGCCGTGCCGCGAGGACGCCGAGGAGGCCGCCCAGGACGTGCTGCTCCAGGTGGCCCGGTACATCTCCGGCTTCGAGGGCCGCAGCCGCTTCAGCACCTGGCTGTACACCGTGGTCGCCAACTGCGCCCGCCAGAAGTACCGCGAGCTGAAGCGGCGGGCCGCCGAGCAGCCGGCCGCCATCGAGCCGTCGTACGCCGTCGACCCGCGCACCACCAGCGTCATCGCCGGATCCCGGGTGGACCTGCTGGAGGCGCTGGACCGGCTGGAGCGGACGCATCCGAACCTGGTCGCGCCACTGGTCTACCGGGACATCTGCCAGCTGGACTACGCCGAGGTCGCCGAGCGCATCGGTATCCCGCTCGGCACGCTCAAGTCCCGCCTGCACGAGGCCCGCAAACAGGTGCGGCCCTGGCTGGCGGGCGGCTGACGGCTGCGCAGGCCTACCGGTCCTCCTCGAAAAGGGGCAGCTCCGCCCAGATCGTCTTGCCCTCCGGCGTGTGCCGGCTGCCCCAGCGCTGGGTGAGCTGGGCGACCAGCAGCAGGCCGCGGCCGCCCTCGTCGAAGGTCTTGGCCCGGCGCAGGTGCGGAGCGGTGTGGCTGGTGTCGGACACCTCGACGATCAGCGTGGTCGCGTCGTGGATCAGACGCAGCCGGATGGGATGGGAGCCGTACCGGATGGCGTTGGTGACCAGCTCGCTGACCACCAGTTCCGCCGTGAACGCCGCCTCGCTCAGCCCCCAGGTGTCCAGCTGCTCCACGACCTGCTTGCGGATCGGTGCGACCAGCGCCGGGTCGGCCGGGATGTCCCAGGTCGCCACCTGAGAGGCCGGCAGGCCCTGGGTGCGGGCGAGCAGCAGCGCCACGTCGTCGGGAACACCGCCCGGCGGCAGCAGGGCGTGCAGCACACGGTCGCAGGTCGTGTCGAGGGAGTCCGTGTGCCCGGCGAGCGCCTCGTACAGCAGCTCGCGGCAGGTGTCCCCGTCCCGCTCCCGGGACGTCACCAGACCGTCGGTGTACAGCGCGAGGACCGTGCCCTCGGGCAGTGCCACCTCGGCGGACTCGAAGGGCAGCCCGCCCAGGCCCAGCGGGGGACCGGCGGGCAGGTCCAGCAGGTGCGGCCGGCCGTCCGGCCGCAGCAGCACGGGCGTCGGGTGCCCGGCGCGCGCCAGGGTGCAGCGCCGTGACACCGGGTCGTAGACGGCGTACAGACAGGTCGCGCCGACCTCGCCGGGGCTGCCGTCGCCGCCGGACTCCTCCGACAGCCGGATCACCAGGTCGTCCAGGTGGGTGAGCAGCTCGTCCGGGGCCAGGTCGATGTCGGCGAGGGTGCGCACGGCGGTCCGCAGCCGGCCCATGCTGGCCGAGGCCTCCACGCCGTGTCCGACGACGTCCCCGACGACCATCGCGACCCGCATCCCGGACAGCGGGATCACATCGAACCAGTCGCCGCCCACGCCGGCCCGCGCGGCCGGCAGATAGCGGGAGGAGGTCTCCAGTGCGGCCGTGCGCGGCAGGGTGCGGGGCAGCAGGCTGCGCTGGAGCGCGAGCGCGGTCTCGCGTTCGCGGGAGTAGCGGCGGGCGTTGTCGATGCAGACGGCGGCCCGGGTGGTGATCTCCTCGGCGAGCAGCCGGTCGTCCGCGGCGAACGGGTCCGGACGCCGGTGACGAGCGAAGACGGCGACGCCGAGGGTGAGCCCGCGGGCCCGGATGGGCACCGACATCGAGGAGTGGATGCCGAATCCGCGCACCTGCTCGCCCCGCGCGCGGCTCCAGGTCAGCCACGGTCGCAGGTCGCCGACGGCCACCGAGGCGGTGATCGTGTGGCCCGCGGTCAGGGAGTCCGCCTGGGCGGAACCGGCCGGGTACTCCTCCGTCTGCCCGGGCTCCGTCACCGCCTCCGGCACGCCGTCGAGGACCGACCGATGAGCGGCCCGGCGCAGGGTGACCGGCGCCGACAGGCGGGCCGGGGGCTCGCCGCCGTACTCCTGCGGGTCCAGCAGGTCGATGGTGACGAAGTCGGCGAGCGCGGGCACGCACACGTCCGCCAGCTCCTGGGCGGTGCGGGTGACGTCCAGTGTGCTGCCGACGCGCACGGTCGCCTCGTTCACCAGCTGCAGCCGCTGCCGCGCGCGGTGGTTGTCGGTGATGTCGTGCGCGGCCAGACACACCCCGCGCACCCGGCCCCGCGCGTCCCTGACCGGTGCCATCCGGGCGAGCCAGGCATGAGCGCGGTCCTCGCCGCCGGTGCGCATGATGGTCTGCACGTCCAGCGGCCGGCCCGTGGTCAGCACCCGGAGCATGCCCTGCTCCAGCTCGTCGGTCTGCGGCTTGCCGCCGATCTCCGTGAGCCGCAGCCCGCGCAGGCGCTCCTCCGGCAGCCCGACGACCTCGGCCATCGCCTCGTTCATCCGGTGCAGCCGCAGTTCCGCGTCGTACACGGCGACCGCGCACGGCGACTGGATCAGACCCGCCGCGGCGAGCGGGTCGTCCTCGGCGGGCGGTTTCGAGGCGGGCAGCGGGGTGACGACGAGCCAGTCGCCGCCGCGTCCGTCGTGCGACGGCCGGCGGTGCACGAGCAGCCAGACCCGCACGGTACGGCCGTCCCGGTGGCGCAATCCGACGGTCCCCTCCCAGCGCGTGCCCGCGGGCCGGGCCGGGGGGTGGTCGCCGGCGAGCAGCCGGGCGGCGGGGCGGCCCAGGACGGCGTCCGCGGGGTGGCCGAGCAGGCGCCTGGCGCCCTCGTTCCACTCGACCAGCGTTCCGTCGTCGTCGATGACAGCCCGGGCCGTCGCCGCGTCGTCGAACGGATAGACCCGGCTCATCGTCGCCGCTCCCAAGCGCACACTCACAGTGAACAGGTGGCACGTCTCGTGTTCCAGCCTAGTGCTTCGAGAGCCAGTGGACGGCCGAGCCGATGGTCCCTCGCCATCGTCCGCTCCGGTACGACGCCGGGTCCGCTGACCGTCACCGCGCGGGCGGACGGCCTGCGCCCGGGTATGGTCCGGGCGCGCCCGACCCCGGCCCGCTCGGCCGCCCGCACCCCCGCACCGGACCTCAAGGCGGGCCACCCCGCGTCCCCGAACTACCGGCACGCGGACGCCAGTTACTCCGGTCACCCGGACACGCTGCCCGCAGCGATGCCGGACGGTGCCCCGGCCACCGGCTGGTCCAGCGCCTTCGTCAAGCCGGCCACCGCGCTGCTGCCGCGTTCAAGGGCGCCCGCGCGAAGGACTGGGTGCCGGTCGACTTCGGACGCGCCCGGCCCCTCGACCGGGTGGCGGTCGCCTGCACCGTGGACGGCGCCCATGCCCGGCCCGCCGCAGCGGCCAGCCGTCGTCCACGACACACCGGGCCAGACGCAGCCTGCCGGTCGGCGTCAGCGGGGCATTCGCAATCCACACCGAACCCAGAAGGTCCCCACCTGTTCAAGCACCCAGCACGTGTGTCACCAACGTCCCGGGACACCACAGCCAGGGCCTCTCCGACGCTTTCGCGGAGCGGTCTTTCACAGCAGGGCCGGCTGCAGCGCACCCTCGTGTGTGAGCAGCCACTGCTTGCGCTCGACTCCGCCCGCGTACCCGCGCATCGAGCCGTCCGCCCCGATCACCCGGTGGCAGGGGCGCACGAGCAGCAGGGGATTGGCGCCCAGGGCCCGGCCCACCGCGCGGAGTTCGGCACGCGGCACGCCCAGCCGGGCGGCGAGCGCGCCGTAGGTGGTCGTCGTCCCGTAGGGGATGTCATCGAGGGCCTGCCACACCGCCCGCTGGAAGGCGGTGCCGACGGTGGCGAGCGGCAGCTCGAACCGGGTCCGACGGCCCGCGAAGTAGTCCTCCAGCTGCCGGTGCGCCTCGGCGAACGGGCCGTCGTCGCGGTCCTCCGCGCGGACGGCGGGGGCGCCGCGCCGCCCCGGTACGCCGAGCGAGCCGAGCGTCAGGGCGGACGCCGACACCGAGCCGGTCAGCAGCAGGTCGCCCAGCGGGCTCGGGTGGACGGTGTGGAGGATGCGTGTGCTCATGGGAGTGCTCCTGGTGTGCCGCAGTGGTCTTTCCGTGCTGCCGAGTCTGCTGCGCCCAACGCCCGGGGACCGGCGGGAATCGGACGTGGCTTTCGCACCCGGCGGGTACCACGGAAAAGGGCACTTGACCTGGCGATATTTACGGGTAAGTACCCGCGCGGTACCGTGAGGGGCATGCCAGCTCTCAACGTGGAGTTCAGCGAACGGGAACTCGAGGACCTGCGGCAGATCGCCAAGGAGCGGGGTACGTCGATGAAGGCCCTCGTGCGTGAGGCCGCAGCCGCCGACATAGCGCGGCACCGGGCGCTGCAGGAGGGTGCCGAGGCATTCCGGCGGTTCTTCGCCGCGCACGCCGAGGAGTTCGCGGCGGCCTTCCCCGATGACGAACCCGCCGCGAAGGACGAGGCCGCCTGACGCATGCCTTCTGTCATCCACATCGACGTCCCCTGGCTGCTCCAGCGCCACGAGGAGGTCCTGCCCGACCAGCCCGCGGTCGACGACTTCTCCGCGCTGGTCGCCGCCGTCGCCCGGCACCGCGTGGATCCGCCCCGGCTCGGCGTGGACTCCGACGCCGCCTGGCGGGCCGCCGCCCTGCTGCACACCCTCGCCGTGCTCAAGCCCCTGCCCGCGGCCAACGCCCGCTTCGCCTGCGCGACCGCCGTGGCCTACATGTTCGTCAGCGGCGTCGGCATCGACCCGCCCTACGGCGCCCTCGTCGACCTCGCCCGCGATCTGATGTCCGGCAAGGCGGACGTGTACGGCGCGGCCGACCGGCTGCGCTCCTGGCAGATCTGAGGAAGCCGCACAACCTCTCCCGGGCTCCTGCCCAGGGCGAACGGCGGGAGCCCGGCGACGGGGCCCGGCCCGCCCGTCCCGGCCGGCGGGGGGAAGCCGCCGGAGCCGCCGGCCGGGGCAGGGCGAGCGGGGCCGCCGGCCGAGGGCGGGAGGGACGGGGCCGGCGGCCGGTTTCCCAGCGGGTCGGCCCCAGTTCACTCCCGGCCCGCCCGCCCCGGAAGCGTGCGCGGCCGGCCGGTCCGTGCGCGCGCTTCACACGGGGCGCACGACCTGTCGGAAGCCGATGCGTCAGAGCGGTCGTCGGGCCCGCTTTCTGACTTTCTTTCAAAACTTCCGATGTTGTGCGGGTGCTCTGTTGCTCGTGTGGAAGTTGTGCAAGGGTTGAAACGCCCGTGCGGAGGGTAAAGTCCGGGGTTCCTCCGGCAGATGCGGAACTTGACCGGCCGAGCTCCGGCCCCGTCACCTCCCCGCGCGCCGCAGAGGTAACGCATCAACGCAGCACGCACCATAAGGAACACGCTCAGTGCTCACCCCCCACCCCCCTCGTCCGCCCTATCCGCCGCCCGGCGACGACCCCGGGGAGTCCGACGAGTCGCTCGCCGGACCGCTGCGGGCCGGTTCCGACGCGGAGGGCTCCCGGTCCGCCGCCCTGCTGCTGGCCCGGCACTGGCAGCCGGCCCACGATTACGCCGTGGTCTGCCTGGCGCTGTCCGGGCCGCTCGCCCACATGGTCACCGCCACCGCCTTCCACCAGGTCCTCGGCCGGCTCGCACTCGGCGAAGGAGCCGAGGCACTGCGGCCCCGGCTGCTGGTGACGGTCCGGGACACGGTCGTCAACTGGTCCGGCACCGACCGGATCACCGCCGTACTGCCCGGACTCGGAAAACCCGCCGGGGGCCGTGGGATGCGCGCCGCGAAGGCCCTGATACCGGAGAACCGCGCCCTGTCGGAACGCTCCTTTCACGCCCTTTCCCGGCTGGAGCAGGCGCTGTTGTGGCACATCGAGGTCGAGGCCGAGCCGATAACCGTGCCCGCGGGGCTGCTCGGCGTGGACATCGAGAGCGCGGCCGTCGCACTCGAGCAGGCCCGCGAGAAATTCCGGGAGGGCCTGGTGCGCGCGCACCGGGAACTCGCGCCCGGCAAGGAATGCCGCTACTACAACCGCCTGCTCGACGCTCCGATCCGCCGTGGCGGCGCCGGCGCCCTGCTGCCCGACGTCCAGGAGCACCTGTCCGCCTGCTCCTACTGCCGGCACGCCGCCGAGCAACTGGGCCACGCCGACGCCGCCCCGGGCGTGCTGCTCGCCGAGGCCGTGCTCGGCTGGGGCGCCCGCCGCTACCTCGAATCCCGCCCCGGCCGCCGCCCCGGCCCCGCCCGCGGCCGTGGGGGCTCCCGGCGCTCCGGCGGACGCCGGCGGGGCGGCGGCAAGCCCGGTCTGCTCGCCCGCGCCGCCCTGGCCGTCGCCCGGCGGCGCGGTGACGGCGAACCCCGGGACCTTGACCCGGCCCCGCGCGGCCGGCGGCGCGGCGGCGAGCCCGGTCCGCTCGCCCGGATCCCCGGCACCGCCTGGTCCTCCAGGGCGTTGCTCACCGGGGTCGGCGTCGCCTCGGCCGGGCTGCTGGCGACCGTCCTCGCGATCAGCGTATGGCCGGACGGCGACGGCACCGACCCGGTCGCCTCCACGAGCGCCGTCCCCGGCACCGCCGCGGGCCGGTCCTCGCCGCCCTCCGCCACCGCGGGGCTGCCCACAGCCGGCCGTCCCACCCGGCTGCGCAACGCCGCCGCCGGGCTGTGCCTGGACATCGGGGGCGCGCCGAAGGCCGGAGCCGCCCCGGTCCTCGCCGTCTGCTCCTCGTCCCTCAGCCAGCAGTGGACGTACGACGCCGACGGATTGCTGCGCAGCGCGGCCGACTCGGGGCTGTGCCTGGACTCGCACGCCGACGCCGGCGTGGTGATCCTCGGCACCTGCGCCGACGCCGGCTCCCCGCGGGCCGACGACGTGCGCTACGACCTCACCGCGCAGGGCGAGCTGCTGCCCCACTGGGACCGGACCCTCGCCCTCGCGACGTCCGCCGAGAACGCGGGCGCCGACCTCGTCGTCAAGGTCCGCGACCGCTCCGCCGGCCAGCGCTGGACGGCCGACACGCCTTCGGCGAGCCCCGGATCCCTGTCGGTCGCGGGTACGGGGGGACCGGTGGCGCGGCCCGCGACGCTGTCGGGGCGGCGCGCCTAGGGTCCGTCGGGTGCGTTGTCCGTGCGGCCACCGGCCGTAGGGGGCGGGGGTCGGCTGCCGACTGCGGGGCGGCCCTTCAGCGGCGGGTGGCCGCCTCGTCCAGGATGCGGGCCAGCTCGCGGGGGGTGGAGAACATCGGCCAGTGACCGGTGTTCAGCTCGGCCGGGTCCCAGCGCCCGCCCCGCGGCGCCCCGGTCACGGTGGGCAGTGGATCGCGGCCGTCCAGGAGGCACTTGACGTAGGTCGCCGGCAGCTCCGCCAGGGGCCGCTTGTGCACGGCCGGTTCGGTCAGTGTGGCGGCCGGGTGCGGGATGCCCTCGCCGATGAGCCGGGCGATCCGCTCGTCCGTGAGGTCCTGGTGCGCGTAGGCCGCCGCCGGGAGGAGCGGCCATACGCCGTCGTGCCCGGTCACAGCGGTACGGATGTGGTCGCCGGGGAAGCCGTCGAGGAACGACACACCGTCCGCCGGCAGGTTGGAGTCGACGAACACCACCCGGCGCAACCGGTCGCCGATCCGCTCGGCGGCCTGCCCGACCGGCACGCCCGAGTAGCCGTGCCCGGCCAGGACGACATCCCGCAGGTCCAGCCGCTCGACCTCGTCCACGATGTCCTGGACATGGGTCCGCTGGCCCGCGGGCAGCTCGCTCTTCTCGGCGAGCCCGGACAGGGTGCGGGCGTGCACCCGGTGGCCGGCGGCCCGCAGATCGGCTGCCACCTCGTCCCACGACGCCCCCAGTCAGGCGCCCGCCCCCAGAACGAAGTCGGTCATGACCGTCAACGTACCGGACAGATCCGGCAACTGTGCGATCGAGACCAGGAGTTGACCATTCCGGTCCCGGCTGCCCGGCGAGCGGGCCCGTCCGCCACGGAGCCTCAGCGGGGAGAGGGAGACCTCGACCGGCTCGGCACCCACCGGCGGTGCGGACCGGTGAGGTTCTCGGTGATCACCTCGCCGCCGCCGCACGGCTCACGAGGGGCGGTCAGGCCGTAGTCCGCGGGGGACCGCCGGGCCGGGGCGTCGGGTCCGTGTTCCCGGACGGAAGGCGGCCATCGGACCCGGGCCGCCCGGAGGGGGCCACCCGCGATCACGGTGATCATTTCATGAACACAAGGCGTCACGAAGGGGCTCGGGGAGGGCGGAGTCGGAATGTTTCAGGACGATTAACGAAGCGCTGATTTTCAGCCATCCGGACGGGTTCGAAGGGCCGGACCCGCTCAGTTCCTGGGTCACGCTGTGCGGGTTCCGTGACTTCACGCCACTACTTCAACACGAAAGGTTACCGAAACGCATGCGTTCGATGTGAGTTTCGACGGCGGACTCGGCAGAGTGGCGCTCGCCGCCCCGGTCCGACCGGGTCCGGGCCGGCACCTCGTATGTTCGAGCGGAAGGATGCACACAATGCGGAACACCGCGCGCTGGGCAGCGGCCCTCGGCCTCACGGCCGCCGCCGTTTGCGGACCCCTGACCGGGGCCGCCGTCGCTGCACCGGGCGCCGCCCCGTCGTCGCTCTACGCCCCCTCGGCGCTGGTCCTCACCACCGGCCACGGCAGCGACGCGGCCACGGTCACCCCGGAGCGCGCCGTCACTCTGACGTGCGCCCCCACGGCCTCCGGCACCCACCCGGCCGCGGCCCAGGCCTGCGCAGAACTGCGCGGCACCGGCGGCGACTTCAACGCCCTGAAGGCCGGCGACGTGTGGTGCAACAAGCTGTACAGCCCGGTCGTCGTGACCGTTCAGGGCGTCTGGCAGGGCAAACGCGTCTCGTACGAGCGCACCTTCGGCAACAGCTGTGAGCGTGACGCCATCGGCGACGGCGTCTTCGCCTTCTAAAGACCGGGATCGCACGTGTCCCCGCACACGCCGGATCAGGTCCGCAACTGGGGAGTGCGGCCCCTGGAGCGGGGTACCTGCGATCTCGCACCGGAACCGACGGGCGGAGTGGGGCCGCCCGCCGGCTTCCGGGCACACAGCCGCTCCCCGGGCGGGCCCGTGGGGGGCCTTTCCCGGGGGGCGGCGAAAAAGAAGCGGTTTCAGTCGGTGTCCTTGGCCCTGCGCCGGTGACTCGTGTCGCACCACGGGTAGCGGCGACTGCGGCGGCAGGTACACAGAGCGACACGGAAACGGTCCGAGGAGACCGTCGTGCCGTCCTCCAGCTCGATCTCGACCGGTCCCTCCACCAGCAGCGGCCCCCGTCGCTGCACGGTGATCCGACGGGCCCGGTCAGCGCGTTCGTTCGGCACGGACGACCACCAGTTCCTCCCTGTCCTCGTCCGGCAGGATGAGACCGCATCCGCGCAGCCACTCCTCCCGGGAGCGCAGCACCGGACCGAAGGCGATCCAGCGGCGCCTGGTCACCGCGGCCTTCAGGCCCGCGGCACGCAGCAGTTCCAGCGTGCGGTAGGGGTCGCTGAGCGAGGAGTGCACGGTCAGCAGCACGCCTCCCGGGCGCAGCAGTGCCGGTGCCTCCCGGCAGATGCGGTCCAGCAGCAGGCGGCCGTCCCGGCCCGCGTCCCAGGCCCGGGACCTGCCGCGCGGGCCGCGACCGGCACCGGGTGCCGGCATGTAGGGCGGGTTCGCGAGGATCAGGTCGTACGTGTGGCCGCGGACCGGTGCGAAGAGGTTGCCGCGCCGTATCCGTACCGGAAGCCGGGCCAGCCACGCGTTCACCCGTGCCGTCCATACCGCCATGGCGGACACGTCCACCGCGGTCACATCGGCGCCCTGCCGGGCCGCCTCCAGGGCCAGCGCCCCGCTGCCGGTGCCGACGTCGAGCACGCGCGCACCGGGCGGCGGAGCCTCCTCGCGGAGGGCCTCGGCCAGCAACTCCGTGTCGTCCTGGGGGGCGTACACGCCCGGGAGCACAAAAGCGATCACACCGCGCGGGTACCCGGTCATTCAGGATATATGGCTCATGTCCGGCTCCAGGGGCGTCCGCAGCGACGAGCGCCCGGCGCGCCAGTCGGCGAGCAGCCGCTGGCCCAGACGGTCCTCCAGGTACTCGGTGGCGTCGATCCCGAAGGCCATGTCCGCCGCGAGTTCCGGCTCCTCGGCGAGCAGTCCGCCGATCACGTCATGGCGTACGACCTGCTCGTGCACCGCGTCCGCCTCGACGTGCTCGTCGTAGAAGAACTCCGCGGCGGCTCCGGCGCCGGTGCGCCGCATGGCCTCGGCGAGCCGGCGGGAACCCGGCGAGGAGGTGATCTCCACCTCGGCGAAGTGGCCCACCAGCGCGGCGCGCAGTTCCCGGTGCAGGCCGAACAGGGACATCAGGTTGACGACGGCCAGCATCTCCGCGCGGGCCGCGTCCACATAGCGGCCGTAGGCGGTGTCCAGGCCCAGGTCCGTCATCAGCGCGGCGAACAGGCGCGCGTGCACCCGGTCGGCCCGGCCGCCGCCGAACTCGTCGAACTCGACCGCCGCCATCGCCGCCTTGGCCCTGCCCCACAGCCGGGGCAGCACCCAGGCGTGCGGGTCGGCCTCCTTCAGGTGGTACAGGGAACGCTGGGCGGCGTACTCGCGCAGGTGCCACAACTCGCCCTCGGCGCACAGGAAGTGGGTGACCCCGGTGCCCTCGGCCGGTTCGACGAGGAGCGCGGCGAGCGCGTCGTCGAGGCTGTCATGGCCCGGCGTGTCGGCGCGCAGCGCGGACAGGAAACGCCGCTCCAGCGAGGCGCGGACGCGCAGCAGGTCGGGGTCCCACTCGAACTCCGGGCCGACACCGGCGAAGCCCCGGTAGTGCAGCTCGTAGCACAGGTAGAGGGCGAGTTGCGGGTCGTCGCCGTAGGGATCCGCGGCCTCGGCCTCCTCGGGGTCGGGGAGGGAGCCCCTGTCGCACAGGTACGCGGCCATCGCCGTGGACAGAGGACCTCGGGGCCGGGGCAGCCGCGGTCCTCGTGGGTGGCTGTTCATGGGGCTCGGGTACCCCCGCGCCCGCGAGGCATCAGTGAGCCCTCCGGGTCCCCCGTGACGTATGGGTGGGCCGCCGCCCGGTCGTCTCACTCCCCTCCCGCCTGCTCCTGCGCCCCGGTGTTCGGGGTGATGGCGTCCCCGGCCTCACCTCCCGAGGCCTTGGCCTCGTCGCGCTTCTCGGCCTCCTCGACCTCCCGGAGCACCTCCTCCAGGGCCGTCTCGGGCCGGTCCTCGTGCTCGTTCCCGCCGTTCCCACCGGGCATGGCGTCGCCTCCCGTCGTAGCGCCGACGTCTTGATCCACCACGGGTTACCCGCCCGTGCCGTCTCAAGCGTCCCGCCAGGGAGGGCGCCGGTGCCACCGGGCTCCTCCTCGTGCCGGCGGACGCACGCCCGGGTCGGCACCCGGCCGTCGGAGGCAGGGCCGAAGAGTGCCGGCCGGGGGAGCGGCGGGCCCCGCCTGGCCCGGATGGCGCACGTGCCGGTCGGGGCCGCTCGCCACCAGCCGCGCGGGCGGCGCGGCAGACCCGGATGTGCACAGCCCCTCCCGTGCGCACCGGACGCGGGGCGCCCGGGTCGGCCGGCCGAGCAGCCGCGGCGGCGGCCATCCGTCATCCCCCGCCATGACAGGGCGAGGGGTCGCCGTCTCCCTGCTGACGGCGACCCCTCGGGTACGGGCGGCTTGGCGGTCACATGGGGGTGACCTGTGTGGCCCTCGCGCCCTGCTGCGGCACCCCGCGCCGGTGGAGCAGGAAGGTGAGCAGTGCGCCGAGGAAGTCGTGCGGAAACAGTCAGTAGACGAAACTGTTTCGTACGCACTAGGGGCGGCTCCAGCGAAACGGCAACGTTTCGTTGGAGCCGGCCGGCGCGTTCCGCCGTGCGCGGTGTTTCAGTGTGTGGCGCCCTGGATACACCGCGAGGGTTCGGCCCAGGAGCTCGCGAGCCCGTGCACACACGTCGCAGTGAGGTCGTCACCATGTCCCACGCCCCGCCCCCCGCAGGACCGTCGAACCGCACCGGGCCGGTCGCGACCTCCGTCCCCGAGGCGGATCCCGTCCATGGAGCCGGGGACCCGGCAGGCCGGCACCGCACCGCCCTGGTGACGGGCGCCTCCTCGGGCATCGGCGCCGTCGTCGCCCGCCGGCTCGCCGCCGAGGGCGGCTGGCGGCTGGTGCTGAACGGACGCGACGCCACACGTCTGGAGCAGGTGGCCGCCCAGGTCGACGCCCTGGCCCTGCCGGCGGACCTCACCCGGCCGGGCGCCGACCGTCTGCTCACCGATCTCGTCCTGGACCACGCGGGCCGACTCGACCTGCTGGTGGCAGGCGCCGGCGTGGGCTGGGCCGGCGACTTCACCGGGATGCCCCACGCCCGCATCGACGAGATCGTCGGCGTCGACCTGCTGGCCACGCTGCACCTCGTGCGCACCCTGCTGCCCCACATGGTCGCGGCCGGCACGGGGCGCATCGTGCTCATCGGATCGGTCGCGGGCAGCCTCGGTGTGCGCGGCGAGGCCGTGTACTCCGCCGCGAAGGCCGCCCTGGCCACCTTCGCCGACGCCCTGCGCTACGAGCTGCGCCGTACCGGGGTGGGCGTCACCCATGTGGTCCCCGGCGCGGTCGACACTCCCTTCTTCGAGCGGCGGGGCGCCCCCTACGCCAGGACATGGCCGCGTCCGGTGTCACCCGAACGGGTGGCGGACGCCGTCTGGAGCGCCGTCCTGCACGGCAGGGACGAGGTGTACGTCCCCGGCTGGCTGGGCTTCCCGGCCCGGGTGCGCGGCGTCGCGCCCGGGCTCTACCGGCGGCTCGCCGCCCGCTTCGGATGAGCGGTCATGACCGCCGTCACCGTGCTGCTCGCCCTGCTCGCGGCGCTCTCCAACGCGTCCGCCTCGGTGCTGCAGCGCCGGGCCGCCGTGCAGGAATCCGACGAGGGCACGGGAGCGCGGGCTGCCCTGCGGCGGCTCACCCGTCTGCTGCGACGCCCGAACTGGCTGGCGGGCACCGGGCTGCTGGCGCTGTCCAGCGTGCTGCAGGGCGGGGCGCTGGCCACGGGCAGCCTGTCCCTCGTCCAGCCCCTGCTCGCCGCCGAGCTGCTGTTCACCCTGGTCGTGGGCAGTGTCGTCTTCCGGCGTGCGCCGGACCGCCGGACCTGGCTGGCGTTCGCCGCCCTCGCCGTCGGGCTGGCCCTCTTCCTCGTGGCGGCGTCGCCGTCCGCCGGGCGGCCCACGGCGTCGCCCCGGTCCTGGCTGGTGGGCGGCGGCGGGGCGCTCGGTGCCGTGGTGCTGCTGGTGGTGGTCGCCCGTCCGACGAAGGGTGCCCCCCGGGCCGCGCTGCTCGGTCTCGCCTCGGCCGTGTCCTTCGCGACCACCGCGGCACTGCTCAAGGAGGCCGTGGGGCGGCTCGGCCAGGGGCCGGGCGCGATGTTCGGGCACTGGGCGCTGTACGCCACCGGAGCCGCCGGGCTCGTCGCCTTCCTGCTGTTGCAGAGCGCGCTGGGCGCCGGTTCCCTGACCGCCTCCCAGCCCGCCCTCACCCTCGGCGACGCGATCACCAGCGTCGTCCTCGGCTGGGTGCTGTTCGACGAGGTGATCCATCTCGGGCTGCGCGTGCTCCCGGAAGTGATCGGCATCGGGCTGATCGGCGTGGGCAGCCTCGGACTCGGCCGCGCCTCGGCCGAGGGACAGCAGTGGGACACACATGTGCGGGACCGCGGGGACCGCGGGGACCGCGGGACACGCCACCGGAACCGAGTACGCCCGTTAGGACGCCACCGTGAGCAGGCGGGGCGCCACCACCAGGAAGGCAGTTCAGCGATGTCCGTGACGTCCGGCCGTCCATGGCGGAAGGCTGCCCTCCTGCTGCCGGTCGCCGCCGCGCACATCGGACCGGCGGCCACCTGGCTCCCGGGGGTACGGCTGCTGCTGTTCCCCGGGCTCTGCGGCACCGGCCGCCGCCGGCACGTCGCGCTGACCTTCGACGACGGCCCGGACCCCGTGTCCACGCCGCGTTTCCTCGACGCGCTGGACGACCTCGGCGTGCGGGCGACCTTCTTCGTGCTCGGCGAGAACGTGGTGCGCCATCCCGCGCTGGCCCGGGAGACGGCCCGACGCGGACACGAACTGGCGGTGCACGGCTGGACGCACGACCGTCCCTGGCGGCCCGCCCCCGCCCGGGACGCCGCCCAGGTCGCCCGGACCGTCCGCGCGCTGTACGACGTCTGCGGCCACCGTCCGCAGTGGTACCGGCCGCCCTACGGGATCCTCACCTCCGGACGCTGGCTGGCCGCACACCGGGCCGGGCTGCGGCCGGTGCTGTGGTCGGCGTGGGGCAAGGACTGGACTGCCGACGCCACCCCGGCGTCCGTGCGGGCCCTGGTCGCGGCGGATCTGCGTGGCGGCGGCACCGTCCTGCTGCACGACTCCGACCGGTTCGCGGCCCCGGGCTGCTGGCGCTCGGCCCTCGGCGCACTGCCCGCCCTGGTGGCGGACTGCCGGGAGGCCGGTCTTGCGGTCGGCCCCTTGCGCGACCACGGGGCGCTGCGCTGAGCCCAGGGCGACGAGTCGCCCCCGTCGCGCGGCCGGGGCAGGTCGAGGAGTCGGCCGGCGCCGGACCTCGAGCTGTGGGCTTTGCGCTGGCTGTCCCGGCGCGTGGTGCGGGGTAGGTCGGGGGGTCGGTTGGTGTTGGGCTGTGAGTTGTGGGTTTTGGGGTGTCTGTCCCGGCGCGTGGTGGGGGTGGGTCGGGGGGTGCCGGATCCCGAGATGCGTGCTTTGGGGTGGCCGCTCCGGCGCGTGGTGGGGGTGGGGCGTGGAGTCGGTCGGCGCCGGACCGCGAGCTGTGGGCTTTGGGCTGGCTGTCCCGGCGCGTGGTGCGGGGTAGGTCGGGGGGTCGGTTGGTGTTGGGCTGTGAGTTGTGGGTTTTGGGGTGTCTGTCCCGGCGCGTG
>NZ_JBVJVY010000004.1:0-58662 GCF_055603265.1 Streptomyces sp. NPDC037288 | reverse complement strand
GTGGTGGGGGTGGGTCGGGGGGTGCCGGATCCCGAGATGCGTGCTTTGGGGTGGCCGCTCCGGCGCGTGGTGGGGGTGGGGCGAGGGGGTCGGTCGGTGCCGGGTCCCGAGATGCGTGCTTTGGGCCGGTTGCCCGGCGCGTGGCTGGGGCAGGTCTGGGAGTCGCCGGTGCCGGACCGCGCGCCGCGAGCCGCAGGCCTCTGGCCGGCCGCCCGACCTGCCGGGCCGGTGCACAGTGGCCGTCGGCGCCCCGCGTCCCTGCCTCACAACGCCACCACATGCGCCATCGGATCATCCCGGAACAGCGCCCGCCCCCGCGCCACCCGTTCCGCCCGCTCCGGGCCGCCTTCCGTGAGCCTGGTCAGAGCCGTCAGCAACGCCGTCGCGTCCGGAGCCAGTTCCGACACGCCGAGGTCGGCCATCCGGCGGACCCCGTCCACCCCGTGGCCGGGCAGCGGCCGGTACCCGACCACCGGCAGCCCGGCGGCCAGGGCCTGTACGGCGGTCTGGCCGGCCGCGTTGTCCAGCAGGGCGTACGCGGCGGACAGCAGCCCGGGCATGTCGTCCACCCAGTCCAGGGCCAGCACCCCGGGCCCCCGGGCCACCCGCTCGCGCAGCCGTGCGTTGCGCCCGCACAGCACCACCGGCAGATACCCGGCCCCCGTCAGCAGCCGGGCGGTGGTGTCCGCCCGGGACGCCGCCCCCCAGGCGCCGGCGGACAGCAGCACCGGCGGCCGGCCGGGCGCGTGCCCGGCGAAGCGCTCCCGCCACCCGGCCGCACCGGGCGCCGGCGCCCGGAACTGCGGCGCGACCGCCGGACCGGTCGTCACGACGGGCCCCCCAAGAGCCCGGCGCACCTCCGCCGCCGCCCTGTCCGTCAGGCACAGATACCGGTCGTTGCCGGGATGCAGCCACTGCCGGTGCACGGCGAAGTCGACGAGGAAGACCACGCTCGGCACCCGCAGCCGGCCCCGGGCCCTGAGATGACCGGTGAGCTGCGCGGCCAGGTGGAAGACGGACACCACCACGTCGGCGTCCAGCTGCCGCACGAGGTCCGTCAGCCGGTCACCGGCGAGCCGGGCCAGCGGCACCCCGCTGGGGCGCGGCCCCGTGCCGCCGCGCAGGAACGCGCCGTAGACACCGGCGTACAGCCAGGGAAAGTGCCGTACCGACGCCTGGTACGAGCGGCGCAGCCCGCCGCCCAGGCCGTACGGCAGCAGCCGCAGGACGTCGGCCACCCGCGGCTCGTGTCCGTGCGCCGCGGCCCGGCGCGCCAGTTCGGCGGCCACGGTGTCGTGACCGGCCCCCATGCTCGCGCTCAGGATCAGCGGGCGCCGGACGCCCGGCACGGCTGGTTCCGGGGAGGGCACCTCGGCAGGAGTACGCACGGGTTCCGATTCTCCGGTGCGCACCGCCGCAAACCGTGCACTCCGCCGCCGTGTCACAGCGCGGCCACGCGACACGGCACCGGCGTGAGTTGCCCGGAGCGCGCCGGGGTGGATGAATCGGCACAGGAGAGCGTGTGGGCGGCGAGCACGGGAGGAGCCGTGAGGCGGTTGCGGCGCGGCCTGCACCGCGCTTGGGAGTGGCTCAGGGTCGGAGTCCTGTTCGAACACGGCCGCGAGCTCGAACTGATGCACCGGGCCATGGGCTTCGCCACGCTGGCGCTGGTGACGCTGGCACCGCTGCTCATCGTGGTCGCCGCCGCCGATCCCCTGGTGCGGGGCGGTTTCGCCTCGTGGCTCACCGACGGCATGGGCCTGTCCGGCCGCTCCGCCCGTGTGATCACCGACGTCATCAGCCCGCCGCGCAGCGTCATCGGCACGACCAGTGTCTGGGGCGGTGTCCTGCTGGCCGTCTTCGGCGTGTCCTTCGGCGGCAGTGTGCAGAACGCCTACGAACGGATCTGGGGCCTGGCCTCCGGCCCCTGGCACCGGGTCTGGCGGCAGGCGACCTGGCTGGTGGTGCTCACCGCCTACCTCTACCAGGAGGTGGCGACCAAGAGCGCGCTGCACGGGGGCCAGCGGATCGCGCTGTCCACGGTGAGCGGCGTGCTGTTCTTCTGGTGGGGGCAGCGCTTCCTGCTGGGCGGCCAGATCCACTGGCGCTCGCTGCTGCCGGGCGCGCTCGCCACCGTCCTGGGCCTGGCCGGCCTGCGGGCCTTCTCCTACCTCGTCTTCACCCCGCTGATCGTCACCAACGCGCTCAGCTACGGCGCCGTCGGCACCGTGCTCGTGGTGGAGTCCTGGCTCATCGGCGTCGGCTTCGTCATCTACGGCGGTGCCCTGTTCGGCCGCTGGTTCTGCGAACACCACTGGATGCCGCACCACGACGACCACCCGGAAGCCGACGAGGAGCCCGGTTAGGCCATCTGCCGGCGCACCAGCTCGTGCAGCCGGCCCGTGGTGTCGGCGAGAAGTTCGGCCGGGGTGCCCTGCTGGACGACCTTGCCGTCCTCCATCACGATCACCCGGTCGGCGTCCAGGACCGTCGACAGCCGGTGCGCGATGACCACACGGGTGGCGTTCAGCTTGCGGGTGCTGTCGATGACGATGCGCTGGGTGTCGTTGTCCAGGGCGCTGGTGGCCTCGTCGAAGAACAGGATCCGCGGGCGCCGGATCAGCGCCTGGGCGATCATCAGGCGCTGCCGCTGACCGCCGGAGACCGCCCCGTTGCCGGCCACGATCGTGTGCAGGCCCATCGGCATCCGCTTGATGTCCTCGGCGAGACCCGCCAGCTCCGCCGCCGCCATCGCCTCCTCCGGCGTGTACGGCTCGGTGCCGCAGATGACGTCCAGGATGGAGCCGGTGAACGGCTGCGCGTGCTGGAGCACCACCCCGCACTGGCGGCGCACCGCCGACTGGTCGAGCGCCGCGAGGTCCTGGCCGTCGTACAGGACGCTGCCGGAGACCGGCTTGTCGAAGCCGATGAGCAGGCGGAGCAGCGTGGACTTGCCGCAGCCGCTCGGTCCCACGACCGCCACGAACTCGCCCGGCCGGACGGCGAAGGACACGTCGTCCAGGACGAGCGGGCCGTCGTCGGCGTACCGGAAGGAGAGCCGGCGCGTCTCGATCGCGCCGGACAGCGGACCCGGCCGGGTGCTCGACGTACGCACCTCGGGGGTCGCCTCGAAGACCGGCTTGATCTCCTCGAACAGCGGCAGCGCCGCCACCGCCGACACGAACGAGCCGGTCAGCTGGGTGACCGAGGTCAGCACCATCGTCACCGAGGTGTTGAAGGTGAGGAAGTCCGCCGCCGACATCGCGCCCTTGGCCGGGCCCGCCAGCAGCATGAACATCAGCAGCGTGCACACCGGCAGATAGATCCCGCCGAGCACCGTGGTGAGGTTCTTGATCCGGCCGACCTTCTGCTGCAGCTCCCGGCTGCGCGCGAACTCCCGCGCCCAGGCCGCGTAGGCGTAGTTCTCGGCCGCCGCCACCCGCAGCTTGGGCAGCCCCCGCAGGGTCTGGAAGGCCTGGTTGTTCAGCTTGTTGCCGAGCACCACCAGCCGCCGCTGCCAGCGCACCTGCCACAGCCCGAGCCCCAGGAACACGGCCGCGATGACGACGAGCATGCCGATCGCCGCCAGGGCCATCGACGGGCTGTACCAGAACAGCAGGCCCAGGTTCATCGCGCCGACGGTCACCGACTGTGCGACCACCGGGCCGACGCCCGCCAGCAGCCTCCGCATCGCGCTGATGCCCATGGCGGCACTGGCGAGTTCACCGGTGGAGCGCTGGGTGAAGAACCGGGTGGGCAGCCTGAGCAGCCGGTCCCAGACGGCCGGCTGCAGCGCGGCCTCGATACGGCCCTCCAGGCGCAGGATGGACAGGTTCTCCAGCAGGGTGAACGCCGCCGCCACCACCCCGCTGACCATCACGGCCAGGCACACCTGGACGATCAGGCCCTCCTGCGCGCGCGGTACGTACTCGCCGAGCACCTTGCCCGTCGCGATCGGCACCAGCGCGCCGATCGCCACCGTCACCAGCCCGGCGAACAGCAGACCGAGCAGGTCACTGCGGGTGCCCCGCAGGCTGAACCGCAGCAGGCCGAACGGCGAGAGCGCCGTGTCGGGCAGCGGCCGGTAGAACATCACCGCGCGCGGCTCGAACTCCTCCGCGTTCGCCTTCTCGATCGGGGTCTCGCGGCCGGTGCCCGGATGGACGGCCACATACCCGCCGCGCCGCCACAGCAGCGCGACCGGCGCCCCGGACAGCGCCCGGTGCCCGACCAGCGGGCCCACGTTCTCCCGCCACCAGCGCCCCTGCAGCCGCACGGCCCGGGTGCGCACCCGGGAGGCGAGCGCCACCCGTTCGACCGGGTCGAGGCGCTCGCTCTCGGTGCCGCTCTGCGCGGGCTCCGCGAGCTTGATCCCGGCCGCCTCGGCGACCAGCCTGCAGGCGGCGTAACCGGCGTCGGCGTCGGCGGTCGTGGTCCGGCGGGCCGACCGCTTGCCGATGGACGCCAGCAGGGTCTGGTCGGCTTCGGCGCGCACCGCCTCACCGGCCTTGATCCCGGCGGCCGTGCGGGTCTCGTGGGTGCGCTCCAGCTGCTCGATCCACCGGTCCAGCGCGGTCAGCAGCCGGTACTGCTGGTCCACCATGGACTGCCACAGCGCCGGGTCCATCAGCAGGTCGGCGGCGGCCTCCGCGCCGTACAGCGAGCCGTACTGGACGCTGCCCGGCGGCACCTGCATCCAGAACACGTCGTCGTCCGTGGGCGTGGCGGACCGGTCCTCAGCCATCGGCGCCTGGAACAGCACGGACAGGCCCCGGCCGACGCCGAGCGCGACCGCGTACTCCAGCGGGCTGGTGGCGGGCGGTACGTACTGGGGGTTGCCGTACTCGTCGTACGACCAGGTCTGGGTGTTGGCGGGCTGGTACAGCTCACGCAGGTTGATCCGGTGGACGACGCAGTCCCGCACCGGACGGGCCACCAGGGTGTGCTGGGGTCCGGCGACCGGGCCGAGCAGCAGCGCTCCCGCCTCCAGCCGGCCCAGGTGGTGCCAGTGGCCCTGCTGGCCGGCGTCGACCGCGAACAGGTCCAGGGCGCCGGCCGCGACCAGCCACAGCACCTGCGGGCCTTCGAGGTCGAGGCGGTTGAAACCGGCGCAGTCGATGCGTGCGCCCAGGGAACCCAGCGCACCGAGCACCAGGTCGCCCTCGTAACCCTCCTGAACGGCCGTCATCTCATCGCTCCCTGACCAGCGCGGCGTACGCGCCACCGCGCGCCACCAGCTCCTCGTGCCGCCCGCGCTCGACGACCGTGCCGTGCTGGAGCACGACGATCTCGTCGCTGTCGCGGACCGTGCTCAGCCGGTGCGCGATCACCACGCAGGCACAGCCACGCCGGCGCAGGTTGTCCATCACGACCAGCTCGGTCTCCGCGTCCAGCGCGCTGGTCACCTCGTCCAGGACGAGGATGCTCGGCCGGCGGACCAGGGCCCGGGCGATTTCGAGCCGCTGGCGCTGGCCGCCGGAGAAGTTGTGGCCGTCCTGTTCGACCTTGCTGTGGACGCCGCCGGGCCGGCGCATCACCACGTCGTACAGGGCCGCGTCCTTCAGCGCCTCCACCACCGCCTCGTCCGGGATCGACGGGTCCCACAGGGCGATGTTGTCGCGGACCGAGCCCTCGAAGAGGAACACGTCCTGGTCGACGAAGGAGACGGAGGCGGCGAGCGCGCCGCGCGGGATGTCCTCCAGCCGGCGGCCGTCGATGCGGATCACCCCGTCCCACGGGGTGTACAGGCCCGAGATCAGCCGGGACACGGTGGACTTGCCGCTGCCCGAGCCGCCCACCAGCGCCACCTGCTGACCCGGGCCCACGGTCAGGTCGAAGCCGCTCAGCAGCGGCTTGTCCAGCGGGCTGTAGCCGAAGGTGACGTTCTCCAGCTCGACGTGCCCGTGCAGCCGGCGCGTGGAGTCGGCGCCGCCGGGGCGGGCGTAGAGCGGGTCGGCCTGGAAGTTCTCCACGTCCTTCAGCCGGGCCACGTCGGCCGCGAAGTCCTGGATGCGGCCCGCCACGCCGTTGAGCCGGGTCAGCGGTGCGGTGAAGCGGGTGACCAGCGCCTGGAAGGCGACCAGCAGACCCACCGAGATGTGCCCCTCGACCGCACGCAGGCCGCCGATCCACAGGATCAGCGCGCTGTTGAAGGTGGCGAGGGTGGGGGCGACCACGCCCAGCCAGGCGCTCGGCACACCGAGCCGCTGCTGCTCCTCCAGCGTGGTGGCGTGCTGTCCGGCCCACTTGCGGAAGTAGCCGTCCTCGCCGCCGGTCGCCTTCATCGTCTCGATCAGCTGCAGACCGGTGTACGAGGTGTTGGTCAGCCGCGCCGTGTCCGCGCGCAGCTTCGCCGTACGGGTCGCGCGCAGCCGTACTACCAGCCGCATGGCGACCACGTTGAACAGGGCCACGCCGATGCCGACGAACGTCAGCTGCGGGTCATAGGTGTAGAGCAGCACCGCGTACAGCACGACGACGATCGCGTCGACGCCCGCCGCCGCGAGGTCGCGGGCGAGGGTTTCGGCGACCTGGTCGTTGGACTGCAGGCGCTGCACCAGGTCGGCGGGGGAGCGCTGGGCGAAGAACGTCACCGGCAGCCGCAGCAGATGGCGCAGGAAGCGGGCGCTGGAGAGGGTGGAGGAGATGATCCGGCCGTGCAGCAGGTTGGCCTGCTGGAGCCAGGTCAGCACCAGGGTGAGCAGGACACAGGTCGCCATCGAGGCGAACAGCACGCCCAGCAGGGAGGTCTGGCCGCCGATGAGGAACGTGTCGATGTAGGTGCGGCTGAGCGCGGGTACCGCGGCGCCCACCGCGACCAGCAGCAGGCTGGCCAGCACGGCGGCGGGCAGGGTGCCGGCGGTGCCGCGCAGCCGGGCCGGCATCGCGCCGAGCACGCCGGGCTTCCGCCCGCCCCTGGTGAAGCCGTCGCCCGGCTCCATCACCAGCACCACACCGGTGAAGCTGCCGTCGAACTCCTCCATGGGCACGAACCGGCGGCCCTTGGCGGGGTCGTTGATGTACACGCCGCGCCGGCCGAAGCGGCGGCCCATGCCGTCGAAGACGACGTAGTGGTTGAACTCCCAGAACAGGATGGCCGGTGCCCGCACCTCGGCGAGGGCGGCCAGGTCCATCTGCATGCCCTTGGCCGTCAGGCCGTAACCGCGGGCGGCCTTCAGCAGGTTGGAGGCGCGCGAGCCGTCGCGGGAGACACCGCAGGCGATCCGCAGTTCCTCCAGCGGGATGTGCCGGCCGTAGTGGCCGAGGACCATCGCCAGGGAGGCGGCGCCGCACTCGACGGCCTCCATCTGGAGCACGGTGGGTGTACGGACCGTGCCGCCACGGGGCTTGGGGACCGGCCGCCGCTTGGCCGGGGCGGCGCGTCTGCGGCTGCGGGCAGCCTGCGGGCCTTCGGTCGAAACGGTCACGGGAGGAGCCAATCGACGGGGTGCTGGTCGGCCAGCTTGATCGAACCGGAGGCGAGCGTCATGGAGTCGAGCCGGAACGGCGGCCCGTCGGTGGTGGACCAGCGATAGCCGCTCTGGGTGGCCGTCGACCTGTCGAGCGCGACCAGGACGGCCACCGGGCGGCCCTTGCGGGTGAACTGCTCGCCGAGCTGGCTGTCGCCGAGGAACGCGGAGATCGACTGGGCGGACTGCGCGGCACGGTCCACGGACTTCACATGGCCGCGCAGCACACCGTACGTCTGGGTCGGCACCGAGGAGACGGTGAGGTCGACGGCGGCGTGCGCCGGGATGGCGGCGGCGTTCTCGGCGGGGACGTACACGGTCGCGTACAGCGGGTCGGAGGCGTGGGCGACCTTCTCCACCGCGGCGACGTCGGTGCCGGTCCGGATGATCTGCCCGATGGTGGCGGCGAGCGTGGTGACGCGGCCCGCGGCGACCGTGCGGACCACGGAATCGCCCTGCGGCGTACGGACCTTGAGGACGGGCGCGTTCCCGGGCAGCCGCTCGCCCTGCTTGGCGAGCACGGCCGTCACCTGGCCGGACACCGGGCTCTGCAGCACATAACTGCCCTGCCCATGCGTGAGGACGGCCGGTGCGCCCACGGTGGAGGCGACCGAACCGGTCACGGCCCAGACGGAGGCCGCCGCCATGACGACGACGGTGACACCCAGGGCGAGCCAGCCCTGCGGGCGGGCCAGCCGTACCGGAAGGTCCAGCTCTTCGGGCGACTGGAGCTTGGCGAGGGCCTGTTGGCGGAACTGCACGGAACTTCCCTCACCTGTGGGAGAGACGCTGGTGTTTCAGGGCATCCGAGAGCCCCGGAGCCGAAAAACGACTCCGGGACTTCGGTTGCGACAAGGCGTGCGATCAGAGACCGGCGACCAGGTCGGTGACCGGCTGCACGTTCAGGCCGGTGACACCCTCGACGGTGCCGATGGCGGTGTCGGCCACGCCGGAAACCGGGGCGACGCCGTTCACGGCACCGGTCACGGTGTTGAGGGCGTTCACGGACAGACCGCCGGAGACGTTGTCCAGCTCGGCGTCCGAGATCTCGACGGTCTCAACCTGGGGGGTGGAGTTCATGGTGGAACTTCCCTTCCTGATAAACATTTCACAAGGGGGAGAGCGGCCCCCTCTGGGGACAGACGGACGGCCGCGACCGCGGGCGCCGGGCCCCCGTCTCCAGGAACCCGCCGCGACCCCCGCGGTGCAATGGATCAAAGCACGCACGCGGGGCGCCCTTCCAATCAACCAGGGCTCTCACCTGGGCACTTGACTGCCGAACGGGTTCATCCGTGCAGGCGTGTGCACGCCGTGTCGGCGACTCCTTCACATGCGGCACCGCATCGGCGCACCCGGCCCCTTGCCCGGCGGACGGCGAATCCGGCACTCCACGCCAAAGGAGTGCCGGGGTGCGCGCGGATGTGCAGATCCCTGGTCGGCGGTGACTTGGTTGAGTATTCAATGTGTAGATTCCCTGAAGGAGGGATTCCACTTCGCGCCCGGAACGGACCGTTACTGATCGGTAGCGGAACGTGTCAGCCCAGAATCGCGTACACCGTGCTCGCCCGCGCCGCGAGCTCCCCCGAACCGGCGTCGCTCAGCGTGATGTCCGCGAACGCCATCCGGCGGCCCAGTTTCGTCAGGACCGCTTCGATCCGGACATCCGAACCGGTCACCGGACGCTGGAACGACGTCGACTGCTGAACCGTCGTCATCGGCACGAAGCCGCCCCGCGCGGAGGACACCGCGATCACCGTCGCCGTGTCCGCGGCGGCCATCAGCGCCTGCCCCGACAGCGCGCCGCCCTCCCGGGCCAGCCGCTCGGACCAGGGCAGTCGCAGCACCGCCCGGTCCTCGCCCACCGTCTCGACGGTCAGCCCGAGATCGAGCACCCAGGGTGCGAAGTTGGCGGAGAGGATCTTGTCGGCTTCGGCGGGGGTCATCGTCATATGGGGGATTGTTCCCGCCGGCCTCCCACAACACGCGGAGCATGGCCGATTCGCCCGCCCGCGACGGCTGTTGGGAAACGGAATTGAACACACCGCGGAGCCGGTGCGTACGTACGGCCATCCAGGCGCCCCGAAACGAACTGCCCGTCAGCGGCAGAACCCCCCGTCCCCAGGAGGTCGAGAAGTTTGAGTCACAAGCGAATGCCCAAGCGGAAAGCCGCGATAGCGGTGGGCGGTGTCGCGGCGCTCGGAGCAGCGGCCCTCCTGCTGCCGCACGCCAACGCGTCGCAGGACGGCAACCAGGCGTCGGGCACCACCGGCACCGCGAAGACGCTGAAGGCCACCCAGGCCTCGAACCTCGCCGCCCAGCTCCAGAAGACCCTCGGTGACGCCTTCGCCGGGTCGTACTTCGACAGCGGCAGGCAGCAACTCGTCGTCAACGTGGTCAGCGGCGACGGCAACACGATCGCCCAGGCGAAGAAGGCCGGCGCGGTCGTCCGCCAGGTGAAGAACAGCACCCGCGCGCTCAAGGCGGCCGCCGGAACGCTGAAGACCAAGGCGACGATCCCCGGCACCTCCTGGGCCGTGGACCCGCGCACCGACAAGATCCTGGTCACCGCCGACTCCACCGTCACCGGCGCCCGGTGGAACAGACTGCAGTCGACCGTGCAGAGCCTCGGCTCCGGCATGGCCACCCTGAAGAAGTCCGCCGGCACCTTCAAGACCTTCGCCTCGGGCGGCGACGCCATCTTCTCCCAGACCCAGCAGGGCGGCGTGCGCTGCTCCCTCGGCTTCAACGTCACCGCCTCCGACGGCAGCCCCGCCTTTCTGACGGCCGGTCACTGCGGCGTCGCCGCCAAGGACTGGTCCGACTCCCAGAACGGCCAGCCGATCGCCACCGTCGACCAGGCCAAGTTCCCGGGCAACGACTTCTCGCTCGTCAAGTACAACGACGCGACCACCCAGGCGCCCAGCGAGGTCAACACCGGCAACGGCCAGACCGTGCAGATCACCCAGGCCGCCGACGCGACCGTCGGCGAGACCGTGTTCCGCATGGGTTCCACCACCGGCCTGCACGACGGGCAGGTCACCGGGCTCGACGCCACCGTCAACTTCCAGAGCGAGACGAACCCCGGCGGCGTCGACACCGTCAACGGCCTCATCCAGACCAACGTCTGCGCCGAGGCCGGCGACAGCGGCGGCTCCCTGTTCACCCAGGACGGCGGCGCCGTCGGTCTGACCTCCGGCGGCAGCGGCGACTGCACCAACGGCGGCGAGACCTTCTTCCAGCCGGTCACCGCCGCCCTGCAGGCGACCGGCGCGACCCTCGGCAACGGCGGCAACGCCGGGAACGGCGGCGCCGGCAACAACGGCAACGGCGGCGCGGACAACAACGGCAATGGCGGCGCCGGCAACAACGGCAATGGCGGCGCGGACAACAACGGCAACGGCGCTGGCGACCAGTCCGGTTCCGCCGCCCCGTCGGCCTCGGCGGGCGACCAGTCCGGTGCGGGGGACCAGTCTGGTGCGGGCGACCAGTCCGGTGTGGGGGACCAGTCCGGTTCCGCCGCCCCGTCCGCTTCGGCCGGTGACCAGTCCGGGAACGGCGTCGGTGACCAGTCGGGCAACGGCGCCGGCTCCGGCGACCAGTCCGGCAGTGGCAGCGACCAGTCCGGCGCCGGCTCCGCGAACGACGGGTCGTCCCTGACCAGCACGCGCTGAGCGCTCCGGCCGGCCTCACCAGCGGTTCCGGTCGGCCGGGGGTGGTCCGGCCCTCCTGCGGGAGGGCCGGGCCTTTCCCGTCCGATCCGTCAGGCGCCCTCGCGGGCCCGCAGCAGTAGCACCGCCACGTCGTCGACCCGTTCCCGCGCCGCCGCGCTGTGCCGGACGACCTCGTCCGCCAGCTGCTCCAGCGGCTGGTCCCCGATCGCCGACAGCAGCCCGCCGAGGCCGACCAGCGCGTCCTCGATGTCGATGCCGGGCGCCTCCACCAGACCGTCGGTGTACAGCAGGAGCACCGAACCGGGAGCAAAGGAGATCTCGGTCGTCGGATACACCGCGGCCGCGTCGATCCCGAGCAGCGGGCCGCCGGCCAGGTCCAGCACCCGCACCCGCCCGTCCGGCCGTCTCAGCAACGGCGGCGGATGCCCCGCCCGGGCCATGACCGCCCGCCCGCGCGCCGGGTCCAGCCGCAGATACAGACAGCTGGCGAACAGCTCGGTGCCCAGGTCGATCAGCAGCCGGTTGGTGCTGCTCATCACCTCGTGCGGCGCCTGCCCGACCGTGGTGTACGCCCGGACCCCGGTACGGATCTGCCCCATCAGGCCCGCCGCGGTCACATTGTGCCCCTGGACGTCCCCGATCACCGCCGCCGCCAGCGGCAGCGTCGGCACCAGGTCGTAGAAGTCGCCGCCGATGTCCATGCCATGGGTGGCCGGCACATAGCGGGCGGCCGCCTCGATGCCGGGCGGCGGGGCCAGTGAGTGCGGCAGCAGGGCCTGCTGGAGCCCGTGCGCGAGCCGGTGCTTGGCGTCGTAGAGCAGCGCCCGCTCCAGCGCCTGCGCGATCAGCCCGCCCAGCGACGTCAGCACGGCCCGCTCGTCGGCCGGGAAGACATGCGGTTCGGCGTACGCCAGCACACACGTGCCCACCGGGCGCCCGGACGCGATCAGGGGCAGATACGCCCAGGCCGCGAAGCCGTCCGGCGGCTCGTGCCGACGCGGATACAGCCGTTCCAGCTCCTCCCGGGAGTCGAAGAACGCGGGCACCCCGCTGTTCAGCGCCTGGGTACCGGGAGTCCGCTCGGTGAGCGACAGCCCGTGGAACCGCTGCACGGTGTGCGGGTCGCCGTACCCGCGATGCCCGAGCACGTGCAGTCGCCCGCCCTGCGAGCCGAGGATCACCATCGCCTGGCTGCCGACCGCCGGGGCCACCTCGTCCCAGACCAGCTGCACCACGTCCTGCACCCCGACCGCCTCGGTCAGCGCGCCCGCGAGGCTCAGCACCTGGGAGATCGTCACCAGCCGGGAGGGGGAGGCGTCCGCCTGCGGCGCCCCGCGCGCCATCTCCGCCACCGCACGCGCCCGGCTGATCCGCACGGTCAGCCCGGTCGTGCTCGGATACATCCGGAACGACAGCCACTCGCCCGGCGGACACAGTGCCACGAACGACGTCACCTCCTGGCTGAGCAGCGCCCCCCGGTAACGGTCCTCGTACATCGGGTCCTTGAGCCAGGGCACCGACACCCACGGCAGCGTGCCGAGCAGTTCCCCGGCCGGTCTGCCGAGCAGCTCGGCGGCGGCCGCGTTGACGAACCCGATCCGGCCGTGCAGATCCAGCGACACCAGCCCGTACGGCAGCCGGGACACCATCCGGGCCGCCTCCGCCGAGCCCAGCGTGTCGGCCACGCCCGCCACCGGATCCGCCATCACATCGGCCTCCTGCCCGAGCGGCCGGTTGTCCCGCGCGGCCCGCTCCAGCCGCAGCGCCAGCCGGTCGCAGGCCGCCCACAGATGGTCCCGCTCCCGGTCGGACAGCTCCGGCGCGTGCGCACCCGGCCAGGTCACGAACACCGCGCCGTACAGCCGGCGCTCCGTCGCCACCGGCAACGCGGCGAGCGCGAACGGGTACGCCAGCACCACCGCGATCCGCGGATAGCAGCGGGCCATCTGCTCCTCGCCGCCCACCCACACCAGCCGCCGCTCGCGTGCCGCGTCGGCGACGGGGATCGGCGCACTCAGCCCGACCCGTTGCCAGGGCGCCGCGAAAGCGCGGGGCATGCCCGCCATCACCGCCATCTCCAGGACCGGCTCGTCGGACCTGAGCAGGTACACCGCGCCGGAGTGCGCGCGCACCGCCTGAATCATCGAGACCAGCGCAAGCGACAGCACCGGCTGGGCGGCCGGCATCCAGTCGGCCGCCGGTGCCGGTCCCGGGCCCGGCCCGTCGGACACGCCGACCACCTCCTCGTACGGCCGCGCCACGCATCCTGGGGACAAGATTCCCTCGCGGGGGCGCCCCCCGCACGGCGAGCGCTCCGGCCGCGAGCGGTGGTCCTCAGCGGTGGATGCCTCCGGATACCCGCTCCGCCCGCCTCCATGCCCCTGCGGTGGAAGCGCGGGCGGCGTACGGGCGCCTCGCGTGCGCCCCCGCGCATCCCGATGGCCGGATCTCCGCGCCCGTGAACGGTAACGGCCCCCAAGAATGGGCACGCGCTGTTCCGTGTCGTGGCCATGGCACGGGCGGTGACGAGAACGGGTGCAGGACGAACAGCCGAGGGGGCGGGCAGTGATCCGGGTGCTTCTGGTGCACGACGTGAGTCTGGTGCGATCGGTCCTGGCGGAGTGGCTGCGCCGGGAGCCGGGGCTGGACGTGGACGACACGCCGTGGCAGGGTGCCGCCGCCCGGGTGCGGTCCTTATGTCCGGACGTGTGCGCTGCGGACCTCGACTGCGCGGACGGCCAGGGGATGCCGCCGCTCGGCGACCTGTGCCCGCCCGGCGCCGGCGGCAGGCCTCCGGCGCTCGTGGTGCTGGCCCAGGCGACCCGGCCGGGACTGCTGAAGCGGGCCGCCGAGGCGGGTGCGCTGGGCTTCGTGGACAAGGCGGGTTCACCGGACCGGCTGGTGGGTGCCATCCGGTCCGTCGCCGAGAGGGAACGTTTCGTCGATGCCTCGCTGGGCTTCGGCTTCCTCAAGGCGGCCCAGATGCCGCTGACCAGACGAGAGCTGAGCGTGCTCTCCCTCGCGGCTGCGGGCGCCTCCGTCGCCGAGATCGCCGGCAGTCTGCACCTGTCCCTCGGCACGGTCCGCAACTACATGGCGTCGATCACCCGCAAGACCGGCGCACGCAACCGGATCGACGCGATTCGCATATCGCAGGGCGAGGGGTGGGTGTGAGGCGGAGGGTGAGCGTGCGGGGGTGGCTGTGACTAGCCGGGCAGCGGCGCCGGGTGCGTCGTCCAGCCGCCGGCCAGGTCCCGGTACAGGTCCGAGGTGCGCAGGAGTTCGCCGTGGGTGCCGCAGGCGGTGCGCGCGCCGTCCATGACGAGGATCCGCTGCGCGCGGCGGGCCGAACTGATCCGGTGCGCGACGACGATCAGCGTGCCGCCCGGACGTGCCGCGAAGGCCCGTTCGGCACGCGCTTCCCCCTCCGGGTCGAGATGGCAGGTCGCCTCGTCCAGCAGGGCCAGCGGGGCGGGGGAGAGGTAGGCGCGGGCCAGCGCGATCAGCTGCCGCTCGCCTGTGGACAGCTCCGCCGGGACGACCGTGGCACCGGGTCCGCCCAGTGTTTTCAGCAGCGGGGTGAGTCCCACCGCGTCGGCGGCTGCCAGAAGTTCGGCCTCCGGCACGGGACCGTCGCGCAAGAGGGTGAGGTTTTCGGCCAGGGTGCCGGTGTGGACGTAGGCCTCCTGGGGGATGAGCACGGTTGCCCGCGGCGCGGGGACGGGGTGGCCGTATACCCGGATGGTGCCGTGCTGTGGGGTGAGCAGACCGGCGACGAGGGCGGTGAGTGTCGACTTTCCGATTCCGCTCGGCCCCACGACTGCCAGGTGGGCACCTTCCGGGAGGGTGAGGTCGAGGTCGTCCAGGACGGGTTCACTGGCGGGGCCGTAGGCGAAGGTGAGGGAGGAAAGGGAGAGGGCGGGGCATGAGGAACGCGCGGACGCGGTCGTGGGGCGGGTGCCGGTCTGCTGCGGCTGGACGCGCGGTCCCCCGCGCCCCTCGGGGCATTGTGCCGCTCGCGGTCGGGAGTCCCGGGTCAGTCTGCGCAGTACGACCGTCAGACGGGAGCCGCTGGTGCCCAGGCCGTGGACGAGGGTGTGCAGGGCGGGGAGCAGGGACTGGGTGACGTAGGCGAGCGCGCCGACCAGGGCGCCCGGGGTGACGCCGTGGCCGAGCAGCCAGGGCGCGGTGACCAGCAGCAGGACCGCCGGCAGTTCGCCGCCGACCGCCAGGGCGGCCACGCGGGCCACGCTCCAGCGGGCCAGGGAGCGGGCGGCCCGCAGTTCCGCGTCGGTGCGTTCCCCGACGGCGTCGGCGACCCGCTGCTCGGCGCCGGCCGCGGTGACGTCCCGCAGTGCCGGAAACAGCGCGCCCAGTTCCCGGGCCAGTGCCTCGTCGGCGACGAGGAACGCCTCCTGGCGGCGGGCCAGCGGTCCGAGCGTCGCGGCGAACAGGGCCACCCCGGCGAGCAGCGGCGGCAGGACGACCGCGAGGAGCAGCGGGGCCAGCGAGACCAGGCCGATCAGGGCGCCGGCGGCGGTGAACAGGAAGGAACGGGTCACCATCACCACACCCGCGAGCGTGTCCCGGGCGATCTCCACCTGCTGGGTGAGCCCGGACAGCGCACCCGTGTCCGCCTCCCGCACCCCGCGTGCGACCACCGCCGTCACCAGCCGGTCCCGGGCCGGCTCGACCAGCGCGGCGACCACGCCGTACACCCGTCCGGTCCCGTACGCCCCGGCACACACCGCGAGTCCCGCGGCGCCCAGCCACAGCAGCCCGGTCCGGGCGTTCCCGGCGAGGAACCCGGCGTCCAGGGCCCGCGCGAGGGCGTATCCGACGAGGAAGGTCTGTCCCGCCTCCAGTACGGACCACGCGCCGAGCCGGACCAGCACCCGCCACCGCTCCCGCACGAACCGGCCCGCTCGGGTGCGGGCGGGCGCCGGGTGCCCGGGGATCCGGCCCGGGGCCACGACGCCCGACCGACCGGCTGGTCGGGACCGGCGTCCCCCGCCCGGCACCCCCGCCGCCTCCCGGTCCCCGCCCGGCATGCTCGCCAACTTCCGCTCCCGTTGTGATGTGTGTGTCGGCTTCCGGTCCTGGTCCGGTGTCTCAGCCGGCTCCCGGTCCCGGCCCGGCATGCTCGTCAACTCCGGCTCCCGCAGCGGCAGGCACCGTTCCGGGCCTCTCCGTTTCTGTGGCCGTCCGGTTTGCGTGGTCGCAGACCGCTGTGACGGGCGGCCCCTCGCCTCGTGATGCGCGTCCGGGCCTTCGCCGGATGGATCCGGTCCGTCCGTCCCGCGTACCCGCCCGCCATCAGGACCCCTCCGTCCCGGACCCGCTGTCGCTCCTGTTCTCGCGCCCCGCCCGGGCCTTCCGTCGCGTCCGTGTGCCGGTGGCCCGCGCCGCCCCCGCCGCGCCCTCCCCCTCCCGGTCGCCGTCGCCGCTGAACACCGCCCGGTACTCCGCCTCCCGCCACAGCTCCCGGTGGGTCCCGACCGCCCTGACGCGGCCGGCGTCGAGCCAGGCGACCCGGTCCGCGCGGGCCGCGGTCGTCGCGCGGTGGGCGATCAGCAGGCGGGTGTGGGACGGGTCCGGGGCCAGCAGGGTCCGGCTGATGTGGTGTTCCGTGACCGTGTCCAGGCTGGACAGGGCGTCGTCGAGGATCAGCAGCCGGCCGCCGTGGGCGAAGGCACGGGCCAGGCCGAGGCGTTGGGACTCGCCGCCGGAGCGGGGCGCGTCGGCGGTGCGGGTGGCGTAGCCGTCGGGAAGGCGCCGTACGAACTCGTCGGCGTGGGCGCGCCGGGCCGCGGCGCGGACGGCGGCAGGTGTCGCGGGCGTGAGCCCGAAGGCGATGGCGTCCTCGATGGTCGTACCCGGCAGGGCGGGGCGCTCGAAGGCATAGGCGACCGCGCGGCGCAGCTCCGCGTGGGCGAGGTCGCGCAGCGGGACGCCGTCGACGAGGACCTCGCCCGTGTCGGGGTCGGTGAGCCGGCCGGCGATCTGGGCGAGCAGGGACTTGCCGGCGCCGGAACGGCCGACGACCGCCAGGGTGGTGCCGCCGGGGACGGCCAGGTCGATGCCGTCCAGGACGGTGCGTCCGCCCCGGAGCGCGGTGACCGCCCGCAGCTCCAGCCGGCCGTTGCCCGGCGGCAGGCGGCGTGTGCCGTGTCCGGGCGCGGGCTCGGCGCGTACCTCGGCGAGCCGGCCGGTCGCCGCGCGGGCCCGTGCGAGTGCGGCCAGCTGCCCGACCAGTGCGCCGACGCCCGTGACGAGCACCGCGTACCGGGAGGCGGCCAGCACCTCGCCCACCGACAGGCGGTGCCGGGCCAGCAGCAGCCCCGCCACGGCCAGCACGCCCAGGTTCAGCAGGGGGGCCACGGTGACCGCCCGCGCGGCGGCCCGCCCCTGCACCCGCCACATGCGGTGCCCGGCACGCGACAGTTCGGGCAGTGGCGTGAGGATCCGGGCGGTCTCGCGGTCCTCGACGCCCGCGGCCCGGATCGTACGGGAACCGCCGACCGCCTCCGCCAGTGCGCCGGCGATCCGGCCCTGCACCCGCTGGTAGTCGGCCACGCACGCCGAGGTGTCCCGGGTGAAGGCGCGCAGCAGCAGGGCCAGGACCGGTGCCCCGGCGAGGAACACCGCCGCCAGGTAGGGGTCGATGAGGGCGAGCGCCACCACGCCGCCGACGGGACCCGCGAGCGCGGCGAGCAGGGCGGCCAGCGCACCCGGCGCCGTCCCGGCCTGCGCCGCGTTGCCGACCAGCCGCGCCACCAGATCCCCGGCGCCGAACCTGGCCGCCGCACGCGGGCCCAGCGCCAGGACGTGCCCGGTGAGATGGCGGCGCAGCCATGCGGTGGCCTGCGCGTCGGCGGTGCCGGTGAGCACGCCCGCGCAGCCGTCCAGCAGGGCGAGCAGCACCACGAGCCCGGCGCAGCAGGCGAGCCAGGGGGCGGCCGGGGCGCGGGCCAGCAGGAGGTCCAGGGTGTGCCCCAGCAGGGCGGGCAGCAGCAGGCCGGCCGCCGTGGCCGCCGTACTCACCGCGCACAGCGCGGCGCAGCGGGCGCCGCCCTGGCGCAGCACCGCGCGCGACAAGGCGCGCCCGGCCGCCGAAGGCACGTTTTCCGGGCGGGAGTTCATCGGCTGCGGCCTCGCTCGGGTCGGGCGGGAACGGGGAGGCTCCGGCCGGCCCCGCCCACAAGGGACGGTGCCGTCCGGAGCCGTGGACTCACCGGCCGGTCAGAGACAGAGCAGAACGCTCGCCGCGGAGACACAGGAGAGCAGGCTCGCGGTGCTCGCGCCGCCGTGGGTGAATTCCTCGGACTCGAGGGTCTGCAGGTCGAGCAGTGCCATGGTGGTGTCCTTTCTCGGTTGGGGACGGGGGTGGTGCGTCACGGCTCCGTTGGTGCGGAGCCGCGTGTGTGGGCCGCCGGCGGCGGCGGGAGGAAGGGCAGGTGCGCGGTGCGGGCGTCCTCGCGTGCCGCGGCGAGCGCGAGCAGACAGCCTGCCGTGCCGGTGGCGAGGTCCATGGAGAGCCGCATCATCTGGTGGCCGGGGAAGGCCAGTTGGCCCTGGTAGTCCATCGCGAACCAGCCGAGACCGGCGATCTGCTCCTCCAGCCGCTCCCGGGTGGCGCCCGGCGCGGTGCTGCGGGCCAGGTGCAGGACCATTCCCGCGCGGCCCTGGAAGAGACCCGGCTGGGCGTAGAAACGCGAGGTGGCGGCGGTCAGGATGGCGGTCCGGGCGCGCTCGAACTCCCCGCCGTCCGCGTGCGCCAGGTAGTCGTCGAGGACCAGCCCGATCCCCGCGCTGCCGTCGCCGAGGTAGGGCAGCGTCCGCCAGCCCTCGTCCACCTCGAGGCCGCCGCCGGCCTCCTGGGTCACACAGCAGTCCAGGTCACGGCGGAGCGCCTCGGCCGCCGCGGTCAGGAAGCGGTCCTCACCGGTCTGTTCGTACCAGCGCAGGAGGAACAGCGCGGGTCCGGTCGCGCCGCGCAACAGCCCGGCTCGCCGGCGCGGCGTGTCCGGGAGCGGCTCGGCGAGTCGCCGTACGAGGATGTCGGCGGCCTCGGCGGCGTGTTGCCGCAGGGCGGCCTCGCCGGTCGTGTCCGCGAGCCGGCCGAGGACCAGGCCGAGCCCGGCGAGTCCGCCGTGCAGGTCGGAGGCGAGGTTGCGCCAGTTCTCCCGCAGGACACCGTCGATCAGCTCCAACGACCTTTGCCGGTGGCCGAGTTGATCGAGGACCAGGGCGACGCCGGCGAGGCCGTCGTACAGGCCGAGCGGGGTGCCGGGCGGCGGCGGGGCGGTGTGGGCCAGCAGCCAGCGCTCGCCCTCGTCGTAGCGGCCGGCCCCGGACGCCTGGAGGGCGTGGAGCACCCCGGCCGCACCGTGCGCGAGGCCGAGGCCGCCGCCGTCCGAGAACTGGGTGATGTCACCGGGGAAGAGCCGGTCGTCGCGTTCCGGGGTGGCGGAGGCGAGGATCGCCTTCACCATCGAGTCCCGGCTGTAGGGCCAGTCGCCGGGCACCACCGGCGGGGCCGGCCTGCTGCGCCGTCCGCCCGCCGCATCCCGGGTGATCTCCGCGACCGCCTCGTCCAGGAAGGCGCGCGGCACGTCCGGGAACTGCTCGGCGATCACCTCGGCGAGATGTGCGGCCTTGTCCCGGTCCACCACGAACAGCGTGGTCACCGGCAGGAACAGGGCGAGCCGCAGACAGGCCAGCGCATAGCGGTCGACGTCGGTGCCGCGGCGGTCCGGCGGGGCGAAGAAGCCCGGGTGGGCGACGGTCTGCCGGCCGTTCTCCGCGGCGGGGGCGGCCGCCTCGAAGTCGATGAGGTGTACCGTCTCCTCGTCCGGCGCGACCATGACGTTGAAGACGTGCAGGTCGTTGAAGACCAGCCCGCGCGCGTGCACCGCCTCCACGGCCCGTTCCACCGCCCGGTGGATCCGCAGTGCCCACGCCGTGTACGCGGCGACCTTCGCCGGGTCCGGGTCGGGCGTGAGCAGCGGATGCCGTTCGGCGAAGAAGGAGTTGAGCGGACGGCCTGCCAGATGGTCCATCACCAGGAACCGGTGCTCGCCCAGCGTGAACCAGTCCCGCACCTCGGGCACCACGCCCGTCCCGGCGACCCTCTCCAGCGCCGCCTTCTCCCGCTCCAGCCGGGCCACCGCGTCCGCGCCGTCGGCGGCCAGCCCCGCGTGCGGCCGGGCCTCCTTCAGCACGACCCGGCGCCCGTCCCGGGTGTCGGTACCCGCGTACACCCCGCCACCGTTGGAGAAGTGCAGCGCCTTCTCGATGCGGTACGGCAGCTCGCCGACCGTCGTGGTGTTGCGCGCCTCCAGGTGCGGCCGCAGGAACTCCGGCAGCGTCACCCACTCGGGCACCTGGAAGGACGGCGCCCGCCGGTCCGGTACCAGCCGGCCCGTGCCGTCGGTCACCGCCGGGACCAGTGAGCCGCGCTCGTCGACGACGTACCGGCGGGCGAAGGCGCCGTAGCGGACGTAGAGCGGGCCGTCGTGCCAGCGCAGGTCGGTCAGGACGTACGGCCCCTCGCAGCCCTTCAGCAGCGCGCCCAGCTCCCGCAGGACCTGCTCCAGCCGCTCCTCGTCCGCCGGGTAGACGGTGACGAACTTGCCGCTGGTGTCGCGGCCCGCGTACTTGGCGTTGCGCAGGTGCAGCAGGTGCGGGCCGGGCACGAACTTGAACGGGATGCGGCGCGGTACGCAGTAGTCCCACACGAGGCCCGCGATCCGTTCCGCGTTCGCGGCGGTCGCCGAGGAGTGGATCTTCCAGCCCTGCGCCGGCGACGGAAGCGGCGCGCCGTCGGCGTCGAGCGGGGTCAGCGTCAGCCAGTCGCCGGAGCGTGCCGCGTGCCAGCCCTCCGGGACGGTGCGACGCGCCGTCGCGAACAGCGCCGCGGGCGCCCCGTCCGCCCCCGGAAGCCGGTCGGGCGTGTCGTAGAAGTGCCCGTCGGCGAGCGCGTACACCTCGTACCGCTTGTCCATGCGCCTCCCGCCCCTCGTCGTGTGACCGGAAACGACACTCGCAGGAGCCGGGCGGGCGCGGACAGTCACGCCTGTCACGAGGACACCGTGCGGAACTCATGCGTCAAGATGCGTTCGGCGGCTTTCGAACGGAAAGGGCGCGCGCCCGGAGCACCCGGAGCGCCCACAGGGGCTGCGCCGAAGGCCAGTACGCGCTGTAATGGCGAACGTGGTGAGTGAGGGCGCTGCGATCAGCGGAACGCGTACGGCGCCGGAGCGTGCCGAAGCCGCCCTGGACACGCTCACCGCGGCCCCCGACACGCCCGACCGGCTCCACCGGGTCCTGGAACAGGCGCTGGTCTTCGCCGGGGCGTCCTTCGCCGGGGTGTACATACCCGGCGACGACCCGTCCGAGGTGTTCCTCGCCGAATCCGCGGGCCTGCCCCGCACCCTGTACGGACTCCGCGACGCCTACCCGGCCACCGGCGGTTCCCCGGTCGCCGAGGCCCACCGCAGGGGACGCCCGCTCTGGCTCGGTCCCGAGGAGCTGGCCGGCTGCCCCGAGGCACGGCGCACCCCGTCCCCGGACTTCTCCCTGGCCGCCCTGCCGCTCGGCCCGGCGGGCGGCGGCTGTCTGCTGGCCGTCACCGAGCGCCCCAGCGGCTTCGGCACCGACGACCGCGCCTGCCTGGAGCTGATCGCCCGCGCCGTCGCCGTACCCGTCGCGGCCGCCCCCGCCGGCGACCGCGGCGAGCTGCCGCCGGACGCCTTCAGCCTGGCCATGGACAGCGGCCGGGTCGAGGTCGGCGACGAGATCCTGCGCCTGTTCGGGCTCGCCCGGGACGCCTTCGACGGCCGGGTCGAGACCCTGCTCGGGCGCACCGTTCCCGAGGATCTGCCCGCGCTGATGTCCGTGGTCGAGGCGGACCACATGTCCATCGGCGAGCGCGAGCTGGAGTTCCGTATCCTCCAGCCCTCCGGCGCGCCGAGGTGGCTGCGGTTGCGCGGCCGGCTGCTGCCCGCGGGCGAGGGCCGCTCCGCCCGGCTCGTCGGCACCGTCGCCGACGCCTCCACCCTGCGCTCCGACGTCACCGACGTGGCCCGGGTGCAGCGCCTGGCCGCCGCCCTCGCCACCGCCGGCACGGTCAAGGACGTCGGCAACGCCGTCGTCGCCGCCCTGCGCGGGCCGCTGCAGGCCGACCGGATCGCGCTCGCCGAACTGGAGAACGACCGGCTCGTCGTCACCGTCCTCGACCCGCCCCAGCCCGAGGCCTGGCCCGAGGTGTGGCGCAGCGAGTGGCGCACCGAGTGGCCCGACGCGCCGGTGCGCGCCATGCCCACCCTGGCCGCCGCGCTGCGCGAGGGCCGCGCCCGGATCTGGACGGCCGGCACCGCGCTGGAACCCGCCCTCGCCGAGGTCGGCCCCGGGGGCCTCGCGGTGCTGCCGCTGCCCGCCGGCGGCCGCATGGCCGGCGCCTGCCTGATCGGCTGGGACCGCCCGCGCTACTTCGGCCCCGACGAACGCGCCCTGCTGACCGCCTGCGCCGGTCTCACCGGCCAGGCCCTGCTGCGCGCCCACGCCTTCGACGCCGAGCACGAACTCGTCGGCATGCTCCAGCGCACCCTGCTGCCGCGCCGCCTGCCCCGGCTGCCCGGTGCGGTCGCCGTCGCCCGCTACCTGCCCACCACCGCCGGGCTGGAGGTCGGCGGCGACTGGTACGACGTGATCCCGCTCGCCGACAACCACGTGGCTCTCGTCATCGGCGACGTCCAGGGGCACAACGCGGGCGCCGCCACCCTGATGGGCCAGATGCGCACCGCGCTGCGCGCCTACGCCGCCGAGGGACACACCCCGGACGTGGTCGTGGCCCACGCCAACCGGCTCCTCCTGGACATGGAGACGGACCTGTTCGCCACCTGTGCCTACGTCGACGTCGACATGGAGCAGGGCACCGCCTGGTGCGTGCGCGCCGGCCACCTCCACCCCGTACTGCGCCACCCGGACGGCACCGCCGAGATCGTCCCGGCGGAGGGCGGCCCGCCGCTCGGCGTGCTCGACCAGGCCGAGTTCCCGATGACCCCGCTGCCTCTGCAGCCCGGCACGGTGATCGCGCTGACCACCGACGGCCTGGTGGAGTCACCGGACGAGGACATCGACGTCGGCATGGACCGGTTCGCCCGCGAACTGTCCGCCGCCGACCCGGCCCACCTCGGCCTGGTCGCCGACGCGCTGCTCACCGGCGCGCACCGCGACGACGACGTCGCCCTGCTGCTGATGCGCTACGACGGCATGGCCGTGCGTCCGCTGCGGGAGAGCTGGACGGTGTGGCGGGTGCCGGAGGCGGTGCGGCACGCCCGCCGCTTCACCCGGCGCACGCTGCGTGCCTGGGAGGTTCCGCAGGACACCCTCGACACGGCCCTGCTGGTGGTCTCCGAACTCGTCACCAACGCCCTCGTGCACACCGGCGGGCAGGTCCGCCTCGACCTCAGCCTGGTCAACCACCGGCTGCGGCTCGCCGTCGCCGACTCCTCCCCGCGCAGCCCCGTCAAGCCCGCCAGCATCGGCTGGGAGGCCACCGGCGGCCGGGGCATCATCCTGGTCGAGGCGGTCTCGGCGGCCTGGGGCACCCTCCCGGTCAGCGGCGGCAAACAGGTCTGGGCCGACCTGGTACCGCACGACTGACGGCCACGGCCGGGCGCGCGCGTCCGGTGTCCGGGGCCGTCGTGGCCGACCTGGTGCCCGGCGACCCCGTCGTGGTCGGGGGTGTACCGGGGATCGACGCCGTCTGCCGGTGGTCCGATGCTGGCGCGGTCGGGTCTGCCGGTGGTCCGACGCCGCTGTGGTTGGCCTCCTGTCTGCCCTGACGCCGTAGCGGTTCGGCTCGTGCGCGGAGGCCGACCCGCCGCAGCCCCTTCCCCGCCCGCCCGGGCGACCCGTCAGAGCCGGACCGTGCCCGCCGGCCGGACCGGCGCCTGACCGCCTCGGTCTCGGCCGGGTCTCGTGCACCTGCGGCTGACCGTCACGGTGGCCCCGTACCCCGCGGCTGACCGCCACATGGGTGCGTTTGGGCAGGTTGGAGAGGCGTATCCCGGACGCGGTGCCTAGGGTCGATTGGTGTGGCACACACCTTCGAAGAACTCGTGCAGAAGCAGCGCGCGGCCGACGCGGCCCACGCCATGGTCGAGGAGCTGCGGAACGCCTACGGCCCGCCGGCCGAGCGGCGGATGACCGGCACCCAGTCGGGCACCTACGAGACCGCGCTGCGCGCGTGGCGGGACCTGGCCCGGGACGTGCAGTCCGCGGTGAGCGAGTACGCGAAGGAGACGGGCCGGCCGCGCCCCGACGTGGAGGCCGAGGTGGCCCGGGCGGCGGCGGAGCCGGAGACCGCATGAGCCGTGCAGGGCGCCGCGCCGAGCGGCTCGTGGACGCCGCGGACGCCCGGCTCCCCGTCCTGGACGGCGGCCCGCTGCTGCGCAAGGCGTTCCCGGACCACTGGTCGTTCCTGCTCGGCGAACTCGCGCTGTACAGCCTGCTGGTGCTGATCCTGACCGGGGTCTGGCTGACCCTCTTCTTCCAGCCGGAGATGCGCGAGGTCGTCTACGCGGGCTCGTATGTGCCGTTGCGCGGGGTGCGGATGTCGGCCGCCTTCGACTCCACCCTGCACATCAGCTTCGACGTGCGCGGCGGGCTGCTGATGCGGCAGGCCCATCACTGGGCCGCGCTGGTCTTCGTCGCCGCGATCGGCGCGCACCTGCTGCGGATCTTCTTCACCGGCGCATTCCGCCGGCCCCGCGAGCTGAACTGGACGATCGGGGTGACCCTGTTCGTCGTCTCGCTCGCCGAGGGCTTCGCCGGCTACTCGCTCCCCGACGACCTGCTCTCCGGTACCGGACTGCGCATCGCCCAGGGCATCATGCTCTCGCTCCCGGTCGTCGGCACGTACGTGGCCTTCTTCGCCTTCGGCGGCCAGTACCCGTCCCACGACATCATCACCCGCCTGTATCCGCTGCACATCCTGCTGCTCCCGGGCCTCCTCCTCGCCCTGGTCGCCGTGCACCTGATCCTGGTGGTGCATCTCAAGCACACCCAGTGGCGCGGTCCGGGACGCACCCAGCGCAACGCCGTGGGCAAACCGTTCCTCCCGCAGTTCACCGGCTCCTCCGGCGGTCTGGCCGTCATCGTCGCCGGCGTGCTGGTGCTGCTGGCGGGCATCGCCCAGGTCAACCCGGTGTGGAACTACGGCCCCTACCGCCCCGACCAGGTCTCCACCGCCTCCCAGCCCGACTGGTACGTCGGCTTCCTGGAGGGCGCGCTGCGGCTGGTCCCGCCGTGGGAGACGAACGTCGCGGGGCACACCCTCATGTGGAACGTCCTGCTCCCGGCGGTCGTCCTGCCGGGTCTGCTGTTCGCCGTGCTGTACGCCTATCCCTTCGTGGAACAGCGGCTGACCGGGGAGGGGTGGGCCGAGCGGCACCTGTGCGACCGGCCCCGCGAACGGCCCGTCCGCACCGGACTCGGTGTGGCGGGCACCGTGTTCTACGGCGTGCTGCTGCTGGCCGGCGGCAACGACGTCATCGCCCAGACCTTCCGGATCTCCGTCAACGCCATCACCTGGGTGCTGCGCATCGCCCTGGTCGTGGCACCGGTCCTCGCCTTCCTGGTGACCCGGTGGCTGTGCCGGGCCCTGACGGCGGCCGAGAACGAGCGGCTGGCCGAGGGCGTGCCCACGGGCGAGATCAGGCAGAGCGTCACCGGCGGTTACGAGACCGACCACGAGCCCGTGGAGACGTTCCGGCAGGGAGCCCCGCGCAGGCCGCTCACCGGTACGCGTACTGGAACACCATCCCGAACACCCCGCGCGCCAGAACGCCCAGGCCGATGAGGAACAGCCACAGCCCGAAGACCACGCCGGTCGCCGTCAGCGCGAAACCGAGCGCGGTGACGATCGGCCACGGGCTCTCGTCGGGGAAGAACGCCACCGGCCCGGCCGCGTCCGCCACTTCCGCCTCGGTGCGGTCCTGCGCCCGCGCCCCCCGGCGCCGGTACTGGATCAGGCAGAAGAACGCGACCAGTCCGCCCATCCCGCACGCGACGACCAGCGCGACCGTGCCCGCTTCCTCTCCCGACCACACCCCGTACAGCGCGGCGGACCCGCCGAAGAACAGCGCGACCCCGCCGAACAGCATCGCCTCCGCCTTCATCGCGTCCGCTCCTCCCCGGCCGGGCTCTCGACCTCCGGATGGTGCAGGTCGAAGGCGGGCGACTCCGAGCGCACCCGGGGCAGCGCCACGAAGTTGTGCCGGGGCGGCGGACACGACGTCGCCCACTCCAGGCCCCGCCCCCACCCCCACGGGTCGTCCACGGTGACCTTCTCGCCCTTGGCGGCGGTGCGCCACACGTTGTACAGGAACGGCAGCGTGGACAGACCCAGCAGGAACGCGCCCGCCGACGACAGGGTGTTGAGCAGGGTGAAGCCGTCCGTCGGCAGGTAGTCCGCGTACCGGCGGGGCATGCCGGCCTCGCCGAGCCAGTGCTGCACCAGGAACGTCAGCTGGAACCCCGGGAACAGCAGCCAGAAGTGCAGTTTGCCGAGCCGCTCGTCGAGCATCTTCCCGGTGAACTTCGGCCACCAGAAGTAGAACCCGGCGAACATCGCGAACACCACCGTGCCGAACAGGACGTAGTGCAGGTGCGCCACGATGAAATAGGTGTCGGTCAGATGGAAGTCCAGCGGCGGCGAGGCGATCAGCACCCCGCTCAGCCCGCCGAGGAGGAACGACACCAGAAAGCCCATGGACCACAGCATCGGGGTCTCGAAGGAGATCGAGCCGTTGGTCATCGTGCCGATCCACGCGAAGAACTTGATGCCCGTGGGCACCGCGATCAGGAACGACATGATCGAGAAGAACGGCAGCAGCACCGCGCCGGTGGCGAACATGTGGTGCGCCCACACCACCGCCGACAGCATGGTGATCGCGATCGTCGCCCCGATCATCGGCAGATAGCCGAACAGCGGCTTGCGGGAGAACACCGGAATGATCTCGGAGACGATCCCGAAGAACGGCAGCGCCACGATGTAGACCTCGGGGTGCCCGAAGAACCAGAACAGGTGCTGCCACAGCAGTGCGCCGCCGTTCGCCGCGTCGAAGACGTGCGCCCCGAACTTCCGGTCCGCCTCCAGTGACAGCAGCGCCGCCGTGAGCACCGGAAAGGCGGGCAGGACCAGGATCGAGGTGAACAGCACGTTCCAGGTGAAGATCGGCATCCGGAACATCGTCATGCCCGGCGCGCGCAGGGACAGGATCGTGGCGATGAAGTTCACCGCGGTGAGCGTCGTCGACACGCCCGAGACCACCAGACCCATCGCCCACAGGTCGCCGCCCGCGCCGGGGGAGAAGTAGGCGCTGTTCAGTGGCGCGTAGGCGAACCAGCCGAACGCCGCCGCCCCGCCGGGCACCAGGAAGCCGGAGACCACCATCAGTCCGCCGAACAGGTACATCCAGTACGACAGCGCGTTCAGCCGCGGGAAGGCCAGGTCGGGCGCGCCGATCTGCAGCGGCATCACGGCGTTGGCGAACCCGGCGAACATCGGGGTCGCGAACAGCAGCATCATGATGGTGCCGTGGACCGTGAAGAACTGGTCGTAGCCGTGCTCGCTCAGGAACTGCAGACCCGGACGGGCGAGTTCCGCTCGCATCCCGAGGGCGAGCAGCCCCGCGAGCAGGAAGAAGCAGAACGCCGTGACCATGTACAGCCGGCCGATCACCTTGTGGTCGGCGGTGGAGACCCAGCGCAGCAGAGCGCGGCCCGGACGCGGGGCGGGTGCCGTGTAGCGGGCGGCGATCTCGTGTGTGTCCGGCATTTCGGGTAGTTCCGTCATCGCGGGTGACGCTACTCCGCGCGACCTGCGGCCTCCGGCGCGCCACGCCTCGCATCGGGGGTCGTATCCGCCGCTCGGCCGGGTACCCGGTGTCCCATGAACGTCGCCATGTACGTAGCAGCAGCGGGTGCTCAGGTCTTCGGATACGTCCTCATCCTGCTGGCCGGGGTCGCCTGCGTCGCCGGACTGATCTGGGCCTTCCGGCTCGGCTTCAAGGTGCGCGAGCGCGAACCGGCCCCGCCGCGACCCGACGAGCACCCCACGGTGCCACCGACCGGCCCGGTCCGCGAGATCCATGAGATGCGCGAACCCGAGGAGGTGCCCCGGGCCGCGGACGACAGCGATCGGCTCACCCCCTACCAGCTCGGCAACGTCCGCTCCAGGCGCGCCGACGACCAGCGCCGCCCGCGCTGGTCGCCCGGTTCCAGCGGATCCTTCGGCGGCGGAGGCGGCGGCCGGACCTGAGGGTGCGTCGAGTTTGCGGGCCTGGAGCCCCGGGGACCCGGGGAGGCACACATCGCACACAGGCCCCGGCGAGGCACAGATCGCACACGCGCCCGCGCGGGGCCGGCGGCCCGGCCCCGGCCGGCGCAGGAACGCAGAAGGAAGATGGACGACGTGACCGCGCATCCCAGTGAGAAACCCGCCCTGCCCTACGCCGAGACCGGCTGGGCGAAGGCCCGCCGTCGGCGAGGGCGGGGAGTGCGGACCTGTCTCCCCGCGATCCTGGAGCGCGGACCCGTGCAGCGCGGATCCGTGCAGCAGCGGGGAACCGCCTGCGAGGACAACATCGTGCGCGGCGAGGACTGACGCGACCGAACGCCCCTGGCTCCGGTGCTCTCCGGCGGCTCCTGCGGGGCGGGCCGGATCCAGGGGGGTGCGCCCGGACACCGGGCAGTTGGCCTGGGCGAGGGGGGCGACGGGGCCGACCTTGAACGCATCCGCTCCCAAGCCCCCCTCGCCTGCCGGTCAGTTGTGGGTCTTGGCGAGCAGCTCCAGGACCTCGGCGGTCGTACCGCTCTCGCCGAGTCGAGGGAAGATCCGCTCGACGCTGTTCGCGTGCGCCTCGGGGACGGCGTCGGCCATCGCGTCGGTCGCGAGGGTGACGTGGTAGCCGTGGGCGTAGGCGTCGCGGGCGGTGGACTCCACGCCGATGCTGGTGGCGATGCCGGTCAGCACGATCTGGGTGATGCCCCGGCGGCGCAGCTGCACGTCCAGGTCGGTGCCGTGGAAGGCGCTCCAGTTGTGCTTGGTGACGTGGATGTCGCCATCATGGCCGGACAGCTCGTCGACGATGACGTCCCAGCCCTCCGGGAAAGCGAGTCCGCGTGCCTGGTGCTCGGTGCGGCCGGGGACCGCGTCGGCCCAGTCCGGCGCGAAGGAGACCCGCACCAGGACCACCGGCAGTCCCCGCGAGCGGAAGGCGTCGGCAAGCTCGGCCGTGCGGGAGACGACATCCGCCGCCGCGTACGGCTTGACGGGCATGCCCACGATGCCGTGCTGCAGGTCGATGGCCACGAGGGCGGTACGGGGGTCGAGCGTGGTGAGCGACATGAATCGGTCAGACCTTTCGAGGGGTGGTCGTCCGTGCGGTGGTGAGCCGGCCGAGCGAGCGGTCCGGCAGGGTCGTCGCCGGCTGCACGGCGGAGCCGGCGAGGTTGAACAGGGCCAGGCCGGGTGGCCCGGCCGTGTCGGCGCGGTGCGGGTGGAGCGCCGTGGTGGTGACGGCCGACGTTCCCGTGGGGCTGTCCCGGCCGGTGTCTCCGGTCTCGCCGCGGACAGCCGCATGGCCGCCGGGTAGGCCGCCGACGTTCCCGCGCCCGGCAGGACTCGCGCCGCGATCAGCGCGCCCGGCGAGCGCGGGACGGCGCCCAGCAGGCCGTCGAGGGCGGCCAGGGAGGCTTCGGCGAGGTCGGGCCGGCGCGGGCCGTACACGGCCGTCAGGCGGCCGATGGCGGGCTGCCCGGCGGCCGGACGGAGTGCCGAGACCTGCCGGTCGGCCTCGCTGGGCGGGGCCCCGAGAGGCGGCACCGATCGGCGCCAGGGCCACGGCGATCACCGAGGAGCCGGCCGGCACCGGCGGGATCCGCCGGCCGCCGGATCCGGCGGGGAAGGTGCGGATGGCCGTCCCCGTGCGTCCGGTGCGCACCGGTGTCACGGCTGCGACAGCCGTTCCAACAGCTCCAGTGCCCTGCGGACGGTCTGCCGTTCCTCCTCCGTGTAGCGGTCCTGGAAGGCGCGGGCCAGCCACTCCTCGCGGACCTGCCGGTTGCCCTCGATGCGGGCCAGCCCGGCGTCGGTCAGGGTGATCAGCTGGCGGCGGCCGTCGTCCGGGTCGGGGGCGCGGCGGATCAGGCCGTGCTGCTCCAGGGCCGCCAGTGTGGTCGCCATCGACTGCGGGCGTACGCCCTCGGCGGCGGCGAGTGCGCTGGCCGTGGCGGCTCCGTGCTTGCCGACCAGGGTGAGCGCCGACTCCTGGGAGGGGCTGAGGTCGGTGTCCTGGGCGACCTCGCGGATGCGGCGCCGCAGCCGGCTGAACACCACGCGCAGATCGCGCGCGGTGCGGGCGGCGGAGTCGGAGATGTCAGCCATGCCGTCCATCCTAGGGCCGGCAGTCTGAACTGTCCAGCTCCGACTGTTCAGTTTTGTCTGGGTAATTGCCGGGTACTCGCCCGTCCTCGGACAGGGCAGCACGTCGGTGAACTCAAGGGAGCGCAGATGACCCCTGCGGACATGTCCGGCCTGGAGGCGGCGCTGCGCGCCGAGGTGGACGGTGAGGTCCGCTTCGACGCCGGCAGCCGCGGTGCCTACGCCACGGACGGTTCCAACTACCGGCAGGTCCCCCTGGGCGTCGTCGTGCCCCACACGGTGGAGGAGGGCGCCCGGGCCCTGGCGGTGTGCGCACGCTTCGACGCCCCCGTCCTCTCCCGGGGCGGCGGCACCAGCCTGGCCGGACAGTCGACCAACACCGCCGTGGTGATCGACTGGAGCAAGTACTGCACCCGGCTGATCTCGCTCGACCCCGAGCGGCGCACCTGCGTGGTGGAGCCGGGGATCGTGCTCGACGCACTCAACCGGCAACTGGCCGGGCACAAGCTGCAGTTCGGGCCGAAACCCTCCACCCACAGCCACTGCGCGCTCGGCGGCATGATCGGCAACAACTCCTGCGGCGCCTCCGCGCAGGCCTACGGCAAGACCGTCGACAACGTCCGGCGCCTGGAGATCCTCACCTACGACGGACAGCGCGCCTGGGTCGGCCCCACCCCGCCCGACGAACGCGACCGGATCGTCACCGGTGGCGGGCGGCTCGCGGAGATCTACGCCGGCCTCGACCGCATCGCCACCGAGTACCTCGCCGACATCCGCCGCGGCTACCCGAAGATCCCGCGCCGTGTTTCCGGCTACAACCTCGACTCCCTGCTGCCCGAGAACGGCTTCGACGTCGCCAAGGCGCTCGTCGGCAGCGAGGGCACCCTGGTCACCGTGCTGCGCGCCGAACTCGACCTCGTGCCCGTGCCGCCGTACCAGTCGCTGCTCGTCCTCGGCTACGAGGACATCTGCGCCGCCGCCGACGACGTACCCCGGCTGCTGGAGCACTGCTCGCCCAGCCAGCTGGAGGCACTGGACGGCCGCATGGCCGAGCTGATGCGCGAGGAGGGCGCCTACCTCGACTCCCTCCACGTGCTGCCGGAGGGCGACAGCTGGCTGATGGTGCAGTACAGCGGCGACAGCCAGGAGGACGTCGACGAGCAGGCCCGCGCCCTGCTCCGGGCCATCGGCCGCGACGAGAAGGAGAGCACCGTCGCCTTCTCCGACGACCCCGAACGCGAACAGAAGATGCTCAAGGCCCGCGAGGCCGGACTAGGCGTCACCGCGCGCCCGCCGGACGACCGCGAGACCTGGGAGGGCTGGGAGGACTCCGCCGTGCCTCCCGATCGCCTCGGCGACTATCTGCGCGACCTGAAGAGGCTGTTCGAGGAGTTCGACTACGACCACCCCTCCCTGTACGGCCACTTCGGACAGGGCTGCGTGCACACCCGTATCCCGTTCGGCCTGCGTACCGCCGAGGGTGTCGCGCACTTCCGGCGCTTCGTGGAGCGCGCCGCCGACCTCGTTGCCTCCTACGGCGGCTCCCTGTCCGGCGAGCACGGCGACGGCCAGTCCCGCGGCGAGCTGCTCACCCGGATGTTCGGCGAGCGGCTGGTGACCGCCTTCGGCGAGCTGAAGGGGCTCTTCGACCCCGAGAACCGGATGAATCCCGGCAAGGTCGTCCACCCCCACCCCGTCGACGGCCAGCTGCGGCTCGGCCCCTCCTGGCGGCCGGCCACCCCCTCGACCCACTTCGGCTTCCCCGAGGACGAGCACTCCTTCAACCGCGCGGTGATGCGCTGCGTCGGCATCGGCAACTGCCGCAGCCACTCCGGTGGCGTCATGTGCCCCTCCTACCGGGCCACCATGGAGGAGGAGCACTCCACCCGCGGCCGGGCCCGGCTGCTGTTCGAGATGCTCGACGGACACGCCGACTCCGCGGTCAAGGACGGCTGGCGCTCCACCGCCGTACGCGACGCGCTCGACCTGTGCCTGGCCTGCAAGGGCTGCAAGTCCGACTGTCCGACCGGCGTCGACATGGCCACCCTCAAGGCGGAGTTCATGGCCCACCACTACGAGGGCCGGCTACGGCCCATGGCCCACTACTCCATGGGCTGGCTCCCGCTGTGGGCCCGGCTGTCGCGCTCCGCGCCCGGCCTGGTCAACTCCGCGCTCCACGCGCCCGGCCTGGCCCGCCTCGGCAAGCGGCTCGCCGGCATCGACGAGTCCCGCTCGGCACCCGTGTTCGCCGAGGAGTCCTTCGTCCAGTGGTGGCGGTCCCGCGACCGGGAGGAGCCGGACCCCGCCGACCCGCGCACCGTGGTGCTGTGGCCGGACACCTTCAGCACCTACTTCCACCCCTCCATCGCGAAGTCGGCCGTACGGGTCCTTCAGGACGCGGGCTTCCGCGTCGCCGTCCCCACCGAGCCGGTGTGCTGCGGTCTGACCTGGATCTCCACCGGCCAACTCCGCGTCGCCAAGAAGGTGCTGACCCGCACCCTGGGCGTGCTGCGCCCCTACCTGGAGGCGGGCACCCCGATCATCGGCCTCGAACCCTCCTGTACGGCCGTCTTCCGGGCCGACGCCCCCGAGCTGATGCCGGCCGACCAGGACGTGCGGCGGCTGGCCGGACAGGTCCGCACCTTCGCCGAGCAGCTCGTCCACCACGCCCCCGACGACTGGCGGCCCCCGCAGCTCGCCCGGCAGGCGACCGTGCAGACCCACTGCCACCAGCACGCCATCATGAAGTTCGACGCCGACCGCGAACTGATGCGCCGCGCCCACCTGGACGCCGAGGTCCTCGACGAGGGCTGCTGCGGGCTCGCCGGCAACTTCGGCTTCGAACGCGGCCACCACGAGGTCTCCATGGCCGTCGCCGAACAGGGCGTCCTGCCCGCCGTCCGCGGAGCGGCGCCCGGCAGCCTGGTCCTCGCCGACGGCTTCAGCTGCCGCACCCAGATCGAGGAGGGCGGCACCGGCCGCCGCGCCCTGCACCTCGCCGAGGTCCTCGCACTCGGTCTCGACGGCAACCTGCCCAGCGACCACCCGGAACGCCTGGCCGACCGCCCGCCCGAGCCCTCGCGCACGGCCCGCTGGGCGACGACCGCCGCCGCGGCGGCCCTTCCCGCGGGCGCCGCGCTGGGGCTGCGGCTGGTCCGGCGCCGGAGCTGAGGAGGCGTCATGAGCGACCAGCCGACCGTCGACGCGGTCGAGACCGCCGTCTACACCGTCCCCACCGATATCCCCGAGGCGGACGGCACCCTCGCCTGGGACAGGACCACCCTCGTCCTGGCCACCGTCCGCTCCGGCACCACCACCGGCCTCGGCTACACCTATGCCCCGGCGGCCACCGCCGACGTCGTGCGCGAACTCCTCGCCGGCACGGTCACCGGCCTGGCCGCGCTCGACGTGCCGCGCGCCAACGAGCGGATGTGCCGGGCGGTGCGCAACGCCGGACTGCCCGGCGTGGCCGCCCAGGCGATCGCCGCCGTCGACATCGCCCTGTGGGACCTCAAGGCCCGCCTGCTCGGCCTGCCCCTGGTCGGCCTGCTGGGCGCCGCCCACGACGACGTGCCCGTCTACGGCAGCGGCGGCTTCACCACCTACGACGCCCAGCGCCAGGACCGTCAGCTGCGCGGCTGGGCCGAGGACGACGGCATCCCCCGCGTCAAGATCAAGATCGGTGAGTCGTGGGGCAGCCGCGAGTCCCGCGACCTGGAACGGGTCGCCCGTGCCCGGGCGAGCGTCGGCGACGCGGTCGAGCTGTACGTGGACGCCAACGGCGGCTACACCGGCGGACAGGCCCTGCGCATCGGCGACGCGCTCACCGACCACGGCGTCACCTGGTACGAGGAACCGGTCTCCTCCGACCACCTCGCCCTGCTCGCGGACGTGCGCAGCCGCCTCCCGATGGACGTCACCGCCGGCGAGTACGGCTACACGCTGCCGTACTTCGAGCACATGCTGGCCGCCCACGCGGTCGACTGCCTCCAGGCGGACGTCACCCGCTGCGGCGGCATCACCGTCTGGCTGCGGGCCGCCGCCCTCGCCCACGCCCGCGGGATCGACGTCTCCGGCCACTGCGCACCGCACGCCCACGCACATGCCGCCGCGGCCGTACCCAATCTGCGCCATCTGGAGTGGTTCCACGACCACGTCCGTATCGAGCGGCTCCTCTTCGACGGCGTCCTCGACCCGGGCGGCGGCAGCATCACACCGGGCGCCGACGGGGCACCCGGACTGGGGCTGACCCTCGCCGAGGAGCGGGCCCGGCAGTACCGAACGCAGTAGGAGGAGAGAGGAACATGCCCCCCACCGTCGTCATCACCGGCGCCAGCGCCGGCATCGGCCGCGCCACCGCCCGTCTGTACGCCCGGCGCCGCGCGAACGTCGTGCTGGTCGCGCGCGGCGAGGGCGGCCTGGAGGCGGCGGCCGACGAGGTCGCCGCGCTCGGCGGACGCCCGCTCGTGCAGGCGGCCGACGTGGCCGACGCGGCCCGGGTGGAGGCCGTCGCCGAGGCCGCCGAGAAGGAGTTCGGCCCGATCGACGTCTGGATCAACTGCGCGTTCTCGTCGGTGTTCGCGCCGTTCGACGAGATCACCCCCGAGGAGTTCCGGCGGATCACGGACGTGACCTACCTCGGCTTCGTCAACGGCACCCGCTCCGCCCTCAGGCGCATGCTGCCCCGCGACCGCGGCACGATCGTGCAGGTCGGCTCGGCGCTCGGGGAGCGCTCGATCCCGCTGCAGTCGGCGTACTGCGGCGCCAAGCACGCCATCAACGGCTTCACCTCGTCCCTGCGCACGGAACTGCTGCACCGCGGCAGCAACGTCCACGTCACCGTCGTCCAGATGCCCGCGGTCAACACACCCCAGTTCGAATGGGTGCGCTCCCGGCTGTCCGAACACCCTATGCCGGTGCCGCCGATCTACCAGCCGGAGGTCGCCGCGCGGGGCGTGGTGCACGCGGCCGACCATCCGCGCCGCAAGCAGTACTACGTCGGTGCCAGCACCGTGGCCACCATCTGGGCCAACCGCCTGGCTCCGGCCCTCCTCGACCGTTACCTCGCCCGCACCGGCTTCGACTCCCAGCAGACCGACCGTGTCCCGCCGGCCGGCCTGGACAACCTCTTCGAACCGGTGGACCAGGAACCGTCCGAGGACCAGGGCGCCCACGGCTCCTTCGACGACAGTGCCCACGCCCGCTCCTTCCAGGAGACCCTGGTCCGGCACCCCGCCGCCACGGTCCTCGGCACCGGCGCCGCCGTACTCGGCGCGGTCACCGGCCTGCGCCGGCTGACCTCCCGGACGACCTAGGCTGGCCCGGTGCGCCTCCTGCTGATGTCCGACACGCACCTGCCCAAGCGCGCCAAGCTGCTCCCCGAGCCGCTGCTGGCCGAACTCCCGCACGCGGACGTCGTGTTCCACGCCGGGGACTGGGTGGACACCGCCACCCTCGACCTGCTGGAGAGCCGCAGTCGCCGGCTCATCGGGGTCTACGGCAACAACGACGGCCCCGAGCTGCGCGCCCGGCTCCCCGAGGTGGCGTACGCCGAACTGGACGGGCTGCGCTTCGGCGTCGTGCACGAGACCGGCCCCGCCCAGGGCCGCGAGACCCGCTGCGCCGCCCGCTTCCCCGACCTCGACGTCCTGGTCTTCGGCCACAGCCACATCCCCTGGGACACCACCGCCCCGACCGGCCTGCGCCTGCTCAACCCCGGCTCACCCACCGACCGGCGCCGCCAGCCCCACTGCACCTACCTCACCGCGACCCTCACCGACGGCACGCTCACCGACGTGACCCTGCACCGGCTGCCACCGCGACAGGGGGTGTGACCGGGGACCGGGCGGCGCACACGGGGATTGCCGGTGCCAGGTGGTACCCGTGGAGGTATGGCTCACACACCGGCAACCCTCCTGCGGCGCGCGGTGCGACCCGCCTCCCGCGCCGGTTCCCCGTACACCGTGCTCGTCGTCATGTGCGCCGGGTACTTCCTGGTGCTGCTCGACGTCACGATCGTCAACGTCGCCCTGCCCGCCATCGGCTCCGGGCTCGGCACGGACGTCGGGGGACTCCAGTGGGTGGTCGACGGCTACGCACTGGCGCTGGCCTCGCTCATGCTCACCAGCGGCACGGCCGGGGACCGGTACGGCCACAAGCGCGTCGTGCTGGCCGGGCTGGCCGTGTTCGGCGCCGGATCGCTCTGCTGCGGCCTCGCCCCCACGGTGCCCGTGCTGGTCGCCGCCCGCGTGGTGCAGGGCGTCGGCGCCGCGCTGCTGCTGCCCGGCACCCTCGCCCTCATCGGCCGCGCCTTCCCCGACTCCGCCGAGCGGGCCCGTGCGATCGGCGTCTGGGCGGGCATCGGCAGCCTCGCCCTGCCGGCCGGCCCGCTGCTCGGCGGCGCCCTCACCGACGGCCTCGGCTGGCGGGCGATCTTCCTGATCAACGTGCCGATCGTGCTGCTCGCCCTGCTCTGGTCCATGGCCGTCGTCCGCGAGAGCCGGGACGAGCACGCCGCGCCGCTGGACCTGCCGGGCCTGGTCCTCGGCGGCCTGGCCCTGCTGGCGACGACGTACGCCTTCATCGAGGGCGGCCGGGACGGGGCCACGGCTGCGCCGGTGCTCACGGCCGCCGCCGTCGCCGTAGCAGCCCTGGCCGGGCTCGCCCTGGCCGAGTGGCGGCGCGGCGACTCGGCGATGGTGCCACCGGCCCTGCTGCGCCGGCCGGCGTTCGGCGCGGCCAACACCACCGCCGGGATCATGAACCTGTGCACCCTCGGCACCCTGTTCGTCCTGCCGCTGTACCTGCAGTCGGTGCAGCACCGCTCCGCCTTCGAGGCGGGCCTGACGCTGCTGCCGCTGTTCACCCCGCTCGCCGTGTTCGCGCTGCTCGGCGGCCGGATCACCAGCCGTATCGGCGCCCGTGTCCCGGCCGCCGCCGGGCTGCTCGTCGCCGCCGCCGGGCTCTTGCTGCTGACCCGGGCCACGGCGCACTCCGGCCTCGCGCTGCTCTTCCCCGCGTTCCTGCTGTGGGGGCTGGGCGTCGGGCTGCTCACCCCGGCGGTGGTGGCTGCCGCGATCACTGCGGTGCCGGATGCGCGGGCGGGGCTGGCGTCGGCCGTCAACAACACGGCGCGGCAGACGGGCGGGGCGGTCGGGATCGCCGTGGCCGGCGCGGTTGTCGGCCCGCCCGTGGACCAGCAGCGGTTTCTCTCCGGCTTCCATGCCGTGGCCTTCGGCTCCGCCTGTCTGTACGTGGCCGCGGCGGTGCTTGCTCTTGCTCTGCTGCCGGGCGCGTCGCCCGGCGGGCGGCGGGACGCCTAGTCGTCTGCCGGGAAAGGTCCGGCGGCGGCTGCCGGTGACTCGTTCGTGACCGATCGCGCCCGCGGCGGGGCGGCACAGCGATCAGCCCCGCGCCGCCAGGGCGTCGCCGTCACCGGCGCCGTCTGGCGCGTCCCCTTCGCCGCCACAGCCGCACCACCACCCATGCCAGGGCGCCGATCGCTGCCGCCAGGCCGGCCACCCGTTTGGCCACCGGCAGCCCCGCCGTGCGCAGGAGGTCGAGCGGTTCCGGCTCCGTCCGCACCCGCTGCTGCGGTTGCTCCTCGGCGGTGGCCGGTGCCGGTGCCTGCTCGGCCAGCCGGTCCGCCAGGCAGGTGGCGAACTGGCCCACCAGGCGGTCGCCCACCTCCGCCAGCACCCCCCGGCCGAACTGTGCCGGGCGGCCGGTCACCGTCAGGTCGGTCCGGACCGACACCGTCGTGGCGCCGTCGCGTTCGGTGAGGGTGCCGGTGACCTTCGCGCGGGCCGTGCCCTGGCCCCGGGTTTCCCGGCCGTTCGCCACCAGCACCATCCGGTGTGCCACCGCGTCCTGTTCCTCGAAGACCGCCGTGCCCCGGTAGGCGACCGTGACCGGGCCGACCTTGACCTTCACCGATCCGGTCACGGTCCTGCCGTCGTAGTCCTCCACCACCGCGCCCGGCAGACAGGGCGCGACCCGTTCGATGTCGAGGAGCGCGTGCCAGGCGCCGTCGACCGGGACGGGGACGGTGAACTCGTGGTGCAGTTCCATGACCTGCTCCTTCCGGACCCGTCAGACGGGGGTCGGGTGGATGGCCCCGGCGGTCGTCGTCAGCGGCGCGCCGCTGCCGCCCCAGCGCAGGGCGACGATCTCGGCGGCGACGGAGACGGCGACCTCCTCGGGCGTACGGGCCCCGAGGTCGAGCCCGAGCGGGGAGCGCAGCCGGGACAGCTCGGCCTCGGTCAGACCGGCCTCTGTAAGCCGTTCGCGGCGCTCTTCGTGGGTGTGCCGGCTGCCCATCGCCCCGATATAGGCGGCCGGGCGGCGCAGCGCCTCCTCCAGCAGCGGCACGTCGAACTTCGGGTCGTGGGTCAGGACGCAGACCACCGTGCGGTCGTCGGTCTGCGTGCCGGCGAGATACCGGTGCGGCCAGTCGACCACGACCTCGACGCCCGCCGGGAAACGCTTGGGCGTGGCGAAGACCGGGCGGGCGTCGCACACGGTCACCCGGTAGCCGAGGAAGTCGCCGATCCGGGCCACGGCGGCGGCGTAGTCGATCGCGCCGAAGACCAGCATGCGCGGCGGCGGCGCGAACGACTGGAGGAACACGGTCACGGCGTCCTCGCGGCGCTCGCCGTGCGGACCGTAGTGCCGCAGGAGGGAGGCGCCGAGCGCGAGTTCGCCGCGCGCGTCGGCGGTGACGGCGACGTCGAGGCCGCTCGTGCCGAGCGTGCCCGCCGCCCGGTCCGGCCAGACGGCGCGCGTGGCGCCGCGCGGCGCGGGTCCGTCCACCACCGTGGCCACCGTTACCGGCTCGCCCCCGGCGACCGACGCGGCGACCGCGCCGAACTCCGGGTCCGACCGCGATGTCACCGGCCGTACCAGCAGAGTGATCTCACCGCCGCAGGTGAGCCCGACCGCGAAGGCGTCCTCGTCGCTGTAGCCGAACGTCTCCAGGCGGGCCTCGCCGCTCGCCACCACCTCCTGGGCGAGCTCGAACACCGCGCCCTCCACACAGCCCCCGGACACGCTTCCCACGACTTCGTCGTCCGGGCCCACCGCCATGGCGGCACCGGGGCCGCGCGGCGCGCTGCGGCTGACCGCGACGACCGTGGCCAGCCCGAACGGAACACCGCAGGCGTGCCAGCGCGCCAGCGCCGGCAGGATCTCACGCACCATCCGCTCCTCTCACCGGGACCACCGGGACCGCACCGGCCTGAGCGCCGCGCACCACCGCCGCCAGCCGCTCCAGCGCCGCCAGGCTGTGCCCGTCGACGAACGCGTCCACGCTGGGCAGGGCCGCCGCCATCCCGGCGGCCAGCGGCGCGTAACCGGGGCGCGCCTTGCGCGGGTTCGCCCAGACCACCTGGTGGGCCAGGGCGTGCAGACGGCGCATCTGCTGCCCGAGCAGCTCCGGATCGCCGCGCTCCCAGCCGTCCGAGAGCAGCACGACGATCGCCCCGCGCGCCATCCCGCGCTGCCCCCAGCGGTTCAGGAACTCGCGCACCAGCTCACCGAGCCGCGTGCCGCCGCGCCAGTCGGGCACGGCCGCCGCGACGGCCGCCATCGCCAGGTCGGGGTCGCGGTGCGAGAGTTCCCGGGTCACCCGGGTCAGCCGGGTGCCGATGGTGAACACCTCCGTACGGCCCCCGCGCACCGCCGCGTGCGCGAACCGCAGCAACGCGTCGGCGTACGGCGCCATCGAACCGCTCACGTCGACGAGCAGCACCACCCGGCGGGGCCGCTGCACCCGCGTGTGCCGCCGCAGCCGGGCCGGCTCCCCGCCCCGCCGCAGCAACTCCCGTACGGTACGGCGCGGATCGACCTCGCCGCGCCGGGCCGGCCCGCGTCGCGCCGAGCGCCGGGTCTGCCCGTGCAGCGCGAACGCGGCCAGAAGACGGCGCAGTTGGGCACGTTCGGCGGCGTCCAGCTCGCCCACGTCGCGGTGCCGCAGCACCTCCGCCGAGCTGGCGAGCGCGGCGACCGGCGGCCCCGGCGGTTCCCGCTCGCCCGGTGCGGGCGGGCCGTGGGGTGCCTGACGGGCGACGAGCCGGAGGCGGGGCGGGGGAGCGGCGTGCACCGGGTGCGGAGCCCGCGCGCCGCGGGGGCCGAAGTACGCGGCGAACACCCGCTCGTACCGCTCCAGATCGTCGTGGCCGCCGCACAGCGTCGCCCGCCCCGCCCAGTACACGTCCGCGCGCACCCCGGGCCGCAGGGCGCTCACGGCACGCAGGAACGCGTACAGACGCTCACTGCCCGCGTCGACGCCCGCCGCCCGCAGCGCGCGCACAAAGCCCAGCAACACGGCGTCCGCCCCGAGCGGTTCGGCGCCCGCCCCAGGCCGCTCCGCGTCCGTCACGCGCAGATCCGCAGGGGCGGGGTGCGGTCCTGAGCCACCGTCGTGCGGTACGGCGTCCCCTCCCGGTGGTGGGTTCGCGCCGCTGCCGGTCGTATCCATCGCCCTCACCCGCCCCGGGCCGCGAGGACCGCCGCGAGATCGAGCCCCCTTGCCCGGTCCGTGTCCTCCCGGTACTTCAGTACCGAACCCAGCGTCGCCACCGCCAGCTCCGCGTCCACCTCGCTCGCCCCCAGCGCGTCCAGGGCCTCGGCCCAGTCCAGGGTCTCGGCCACGCCGGGCGGCTTGAGCAGGGCGGCGCCCCGCAGCGCCTGCACCAGCGCCGTGACCTGCTCGGCCAGCCGCGCCGACACACCGGGCAGCCGGCGCCGCACGATGGCGAGTTCGCGGGCGAAGGAGGGATGGTCGAACCAGTGGTACAGGCACCGCCGCTTCAGCGCGTCGTGCACCTCGCGGGTGCGGTTCGAGGTCAGGACGACGACCGGCGGATCCTCGGCGCGCAGCGTGCCCAGCTCCGGGATCGTGACCGAGTACTCGGACAGCAGCTCCAGCAGGAACGCCTCGAACTCGTCGTCGGCCCGGTCGATCTCGTCGACCAGCAGCACCGACGGCTGCGTCTGCAGCGCACGCAGCAGCGGCCGGGCGATCAGGAAGCGCCGGTCGTACAGCTCGCTCTCCAGCCGGTCCGCGTCCGTGACCCCGGCCGCCTCGGCGGCTCTCAGGTGCAGCAGCTGACGGGGGAAGTCCCAGTCGTACAGGGCCTGCGAGGCGTCGATGCCCTCGTGGCACTGCAGCCGGATCAGCGGTGCCCCCAGCGCCTGGGCCAGGGCGGCGGCGAGCGCGGTCTTGCCCACACCGGCGTCGCCCTCGCAGAACAGCGGCCGGTGCAGCCTCAGGGCCAGGTAACAGGTGACGGCCAGCCCTTCGTCGACGAGATACCCCGTCTCCTCCAGGCGGGCCCGTACCTGCTCCGGGTCGTCGGTCCGGATGATCGGCGCTCACCCCATTCCGGTGGCGGTCAGCACCGCCCGCCGGGTCAGCACCCGCGCCAGGTGCCGCCGGTACTCGGGCGAGGCGGACAGGTCCTGGGACGGCCGGGTGCCCTCGGCCGCCGCCTCGGCGGCCCGTGCCACGGCCTCGGGACCGTCGGCGCCGGACAGCGCCTCCTCGGCCGCCGTGGCCCGCAGCGGGGTCGAGCCCATGTTGGTCAGCCCGATCCGGGCCTCTCCGACGCGCCCGCCGTCGCGCCGTACCAGCGCGGCGACGCCGACGATGGCCCAGGACTGGGCGACCGGGTGGAACTTCTCGTAGTGGAAGCCCCAGCCGCCGGTCTTCGGGATCCGGACCTCCGTCAGCAGCTCGTCGGGGGCGAGTGCGGACTGGAGGTAGTCGACGAAGAACTCCCGGGCCGGGATCGTGCGCCGGCCGCCCGGACCGGTGACGACCAGTTCGGCGTCCAGGGCCAGGGCCACGGCGGGCAGGTCCCCGGCCGGGTCGGCGTGCGCGAGCGAGCCGCCGAGGGTGCCCCGGTGCCGGACGGCCGGGTCGGCGACCGTGGCCGTCGCCTCGGCCAGCAGCCCGGCGTGCTCGCGCACCAGCGGGTCGTGGACCACCTCGTGGTGCGTGGTCAGCGCGCCGATGACGAGCGTGTCGCCGTCCTCGCGGACCCCGCGCAGCTCGGGGATCCGGCCGACGTCGACGACGAGTTCCGGGAAGGCCAGCCTGAGCCGCAGCAGCGGCAGCAGGCTCTGCCCGCCGGCCAGCACCTTCGCCTCCTCGCCCGCGTCGGCGAGCGCGCGGACCGCCTCGTCCACGCTCGTGGGACGGGTGTACTCGAACGCGGGGGGAATCATGCCGAACCCTCCTCACCCGGCTGACCGTACTGGCCCAGCTCGCCGGACTGTGCGGCCTGTCCCGACTGCCCGGACCGTGCCTGACCCGTGCCGCCGGGCGCGCCGGCCGTGCCGGTCCCTCCGGACCGTGCCTCCTGAACGGCCTGCCACACCCGGTGCGGCGAGCACGGCATCCGTACGTCCCGTACGCCGAGCGGCCTGAGCGCGTCCACGACGGCGTTGACCACGGCGGGCGTCGACGCGATCGTCCCCGCCTCCCCGACTCCCTTGACGCCCAGGGCGTTCGAGGTCGCCGGTGTCTCCGTCCGGTCGGTCGTGAAGTCCGGCAGGTCGGCCGCCGACGGCACGAGGTAGTCGGCCAGGGTGCCGGAGACGAGGTTGCCGTCGGCGTCGTACACGGCCTCCTCGTACAGCGCCTGTGCGATGCCCTGCGCGAGCCCGCCGTGCACCTGTCCCTCGACGATCATCGGGTTGACGACACGGCCCACGTCGTCGACGCAGACGTACGACCGGATCCTCGTCTTCCCGGTCTCCGTGTCGACCTCGACCGCGCACAGGTGGGTGCCGTGCGGGTAGGAGAAGTTCTCCGGGTCCACGACGTGCTCGGCGTTGATGGTGGGTTCGACGCCGTCGGGCAGGTCGTGGTTGGTGAACGCCTCGAAGGCGATCTCCTGGATGGTCTTCCGCGCCTCGGGCGAGCCCTTCACGGAGAACACGCCGCCGCTGAACTCCAGGTCCTGCTCGCTGGCCTCCAACAGGTGGGCGGCGACCTTCCGGGCCTTGTCGACGACCGTCCTCGCGGCCCGGTGCACGGCCTCGCCGCCGACGGCCAGCGACCGTGAGCCGTAGGTGTCCATGCCCTGCGGGGCCGCCTTGGTGTCGCCGTGCAGGACTTCGATGTCCTCGAAGGGCACGCCCAGCACGTCGGCCGCGATCTGGCTCCAGCAGGTCTCGTGGCCCTGCCCGTGCGGGCTGGTGCCGGTGACGACCTCGACCTTGCCGGTGGGCAGCATGCGGATGCTCGCCGCCTCCCAGCCGCCGGCCCCGTACCGGAGGTCGCGCAGCACCCGGCTGGGCGCGAGACCGCACATCTCGGTGTACGTCGACACGCCGATGCCGAGCCGCACGGGGTCGCCGCGCTCGTTGCGCTCTCGCTGCTCGGCGCGCAGGCCGTCGTAGTCGAACAGGGCGAGCGCCTTCTCGGTGGCCGCCTCGTAGTTGCCGCTGTCGTAGGTCAGTCCGGCGATCGAGGTGTACGGGAACTCCTCGTGCCGGATCCAGTTGCGGCGCCTCAACTCGACCGGGTCCAGCGCGAGTTCGACCGCAAGCTCGTCCATGATCCGCTCGATGGCGAAGGTCGCCTCGGGGCGTCCGGCACCGCGGTAGGCGTCGGTGGGGGTGCGGGTGGTGAACACGCCGGTGCAGGTGAACGCGTAGGCGTCCATCTTGTAGATCGCCGGGTACATGAAGGCGCCGAGGATCGGGATGCCCGGGGTGACGAGCATCAGGTAGGCGCCCATGTCCGCGATGAGGTCCACTTTCAGGCCGAGCAGCTTTCCCTCCCGGGTGGCGGCGATCTCGATGTCCTGGATCACGCCGCGGCCATGGTGGGTGGCGAGCGCGCCCTCGGAGCGGGACTCGGTCCACTTCACCGGCCGCCCGAGCTTCCGGGCGACCGCGAGCGCGAGGGCCTCCTCGCCGTACACCTGGAGCTTGGAGCCGAATCCGCCGCCCACGTCCGGGGCGATCACCCGCAGCTTGTGCTCCGGGATCCCGGTGACCGTGGCGAGCATGATCCGCAGGATGTGCGGGATCTGGGTCGCCGAGTAGACCGTGTACTCGCCGGAGGCGGCGAGCGGGGTGACGACCACCGCGCGCGGCTCCATCGCGTTGGGGATCAGCCTCTGCTGGTGGTAGCGGCGCTTCAGCGTCACCTCGGCGCGTTCCCGCACCGCGTCGAAGTTCTCGCCGGTCGCGAGCGGCCAGGTGTAGCAGCGGTTGGTGCCCTTGTCCGCGTGGACCAGCGGGGCGTCCTTCGCGAGCGCGGCCTCCGGATCGAGGACCGGGGGCAGCGGGTCGTAGTCGACCTCGACCGCCTCCAGCGCGTCGGCGGCGGCGTACCGGTCGCGGGCCACCACGACCGCCACCGGGTCGCCGGCGTAGCGGACCTCGTCGACGGCGACGGGCGGATGGTCGGGCAGCACGATGTCCTCGGTCACGGGCCAGGCGCACGGCAGTGAGCCCAGCCCCTCGGCGAGGTCGGCGCCGCTGAACGCCGCGACGACACCGGGCCGTTCGAGGGCGGGGGAGACGTCGACGCGGGTGAGGCGGGCGTGGGCCATGGGGCTGCGCAGGATCGCCAGGTGCAGGAGCCCTGCCACCTGGATGTTGTCGGTCCAGTTGGTCTGGCCGGTGATCAGCCGGGCGTCCTCCTTGCGCAGGCGGGCGCGGCCGACCTCGTGTTCGACGGCCTGGTCGGTCATGCCGTGACCTCCTCGTCGACCTGGCGCCCGGAGGTGTCCTGCCGCCCGGAAGCGTCCTGCTGTCCGGACGCGGCGAGGACCGCGCGGACGATGTTCTGGTAGCCGGTGCAACGGCAGAGGTTCCCCTCCAGGGCCTTGCGGACCTCATCCGGGCCGGGGTGCGGGTTCTCGCGGAGCAGATCGCGCGCCGCCATGATCATGCCCGGGGTGCAGTAGCCGCACTGCAGGCCGTGATGCTCGTGGAAGGCGCGCTGCAGCGGCGTCCACTCACCGTCCCGCGCGAGCCCCTGGATCGTCGTCACCTCGCACCCGTCCGCCTGGACGGCGAGCACCGAGCAGCTCTTCACGCTCGCCCCGTCCAGGTCGACCGTGCACGCTCCGCAGTTGGAGGTGTCGCAGCCGATCGGGGTGCCGGTCAGGCCGAGGCGGTCGCGGAGGTAGTGGGCCAGGAGGAGACGGGGTTCCACGTCGTCCTCGTACGTCGTGCCGTCCACGTTCACCGAGATGCGGGTCATGGGCCCTCCAGGCCGTGCGGAAGAGGGTTTTTCAGCCACCTGGCGTGATGTACGTCACCCTACGACCGTGCTCTGGGTGCGGCGAGTGCTGCGCCCCGGCTTCTGTTGAGCGTTAATCCATTGCTGGCGGGTGCCGGTGTCTGATGCACTGCGCGGTACCCGTCGTCACACAGAGAGGACCAGCGATGCGCGCTGCGTGCATGTCCGCCCAGGAAGGAACCCACCCCGTGCCGAAGGACATCACGCTCAGTGCATCTGCTCAACCTCGGAATTCTCGCGCATGTCGACGCCGGTAAGACCAGCCTGACCGAACGGCTGCTGCACACCGCCGGAGTGATCGACGAGGTCGGCAGCGTAGACGCCGGCAGCACCACCACCGACACCCTCGCGCTGGAGCGGCAGCGCGGTATCACCATCAAGTCCGCCGTCGTGTCGTTCCCGCTCGACGGCGTCACCGTCAACCTCCTCGACACCCCCGGTCACCCGGACTTCATCGCCGAGGTCGAGCGGGTGCTCGGTGTGCTCGACGGCGCCGTCCTGGTCGTCTCGGCCGTCGAGGGCGTCCAGGCGCAGACGCGGGTGCTGATGCGTACCCTGCGCCGGCTGCGCATCCCCACCCTGGTCTTCGTCAACAAGATCGACCGGCGGGGCGCCCGCGAGGAGGCGGTACTCCGCCAGATGGCCCACCGGCTGGCCGTACCTCTCGTGCCGATGGGCCGGACCGCCGGTCTCGGCACCCCCGCCGCCGGCTTCGCGCCCGGCCTCGGCCCGGCAGCGCTGGACGCTCTCACCGACCACGACGACGACCTGCTCGCCGCGTACCTCGACGGCGGTGTGCCCGCGGCCCGCCTGCGCGCCGCGCTGGCCGCCCAGACCCGGCGGGCACTGGTCCATCCGGTGTACTTCGGCTCCGCCGTCACCGGCGCAGGCGTACCGGAGCTGATCTGCGGCATCGAACACCTGCTGCCCACCGCCGGCGGCGACCCGGCCGGCCCCCTGTCGGCCACGGTCTTCAAGGTCGAACGCGGCCCGTCCGGAGAGAAGGTGGCCTATGCCCGCATCTTCTCGGGCACCCTGCACGTCCGCGCCCGGATCCCGTTCGGGGGCGCGGGCGAGGAGGACACCACGGCCGACGACAGGCGCCGGGGCGGCGGGGGCGGGGCGCTGGGCCGGGTCGGCGGCAGCCGGGTGGAGGCGCAGGGCCGGGTCGGCGGCAGCCGGGTGGAGGCGCAGGCCCCCAACGGTCGCCCGGCGGCGGAGGCCGGTGGCGGCCGAGGCCGCGACAGGGGGCCGGAGGCCCGTGGCATCGACGGCGACTCGCCCGCGCCGGCCCTCGGTGGCCGTGGGAGCGGCCGGCGCCTCGACACGGACCCGGCGGGCCGGGCTGCCCGGGGACGGGCGGAGGGGCGGGTCACCGGGATCAGTGTCTTCGAGCGGGGTGGGCACGTGCGGCGGGACAGGGCCGGGGCCGGGCGGATCGTCAAGGTGTGGGGTCTCGGTGAAATCCGCATCGGTGATGCGCTCGGCCGGCCCGGCACGGCGTACGTGCACCACTTCGCGCCGCCCACGCTGGAGACGGTCGTCGTCCCCGGCGCCGGCACGGACCGGCGCTCCCTGCACCTCGCCCTCACCCAGCTCGCCGAACAGGACCCGCTCATCGCGGTCCGGCACGACGACCTGCGCGGGGAGACCGCCGTGTCGCTGTACGGCGAGGTGCAGAAGGAGGTCATCCAGGCCACCCTCGCCGAGGAGTACGGCCTGGACGTCACCTTCCGTGAGACGACGACCCTGTGCATCGAACGGCCGGCCGGAACCGGGCACGCCGTGGAGTTCAACAAGAAGGACGCCAACCCGTTCCTGGCCACCGTCGGCCTGCGCGTCGAACCCGCACCGCCCGGCTCCGGCGTGCGGTTCCGGCTGGAGGTGGAGCTCGGCTCGATGCCGTACGCCTTCTTCAAGGCCGTCGAGGACACCGTCCGCGAGACGCTCGGCCAGGGACTGCACGGCTGGCAGGTCCCCGACTGCACGGTCACCATGACCCACTCCGGCTACTCGCCCCGGCAGAGCCACGCCCACCAGGGCTTCGACAAGAGCATGTCGAGCACCGGTTACGACTTCCGGGGCCTGACCCCGCTGGTCCTGACCGAGGCGCTGCGCCGGGCCGGCACCCTGGTGCACGAGCCCCTGCACCGCTTCCGGCTCGAGGCCCCGGCCGACACGCTCGGCGCGCTGCTCCCGGTGCTCGCCCGGCTGGGTGGCGTAGCGGAGACCACCGCCGCACTCGGCGCGGCCGTCGTGCTGGAGGGCACGGTGCCGGCCGCCCGGGTGCACGGGCTGGAGCAGCGGCTGCCCGGTCTCACCCGGGGTGAGGGGGAGCTGGAGACGGCCTTCGACCACTACGCGCCGGTCACCCGCGGCACGGTCCCCGAGCGGCCGCGTACCGACCACAACCCGCTGAACCGGAAGGAGTACCTGCTCAATGTGACACGCAGAGTGAGCGACTGAGCGCGGTGGGATGACTGATAGTCAACTTACCTGCGAGTCGGGTGGTATTGACGCTGTCCGGGCCGGGGCCGGACTGTGGTGGACATGCCGAATATCCGGGTGCGTCTGCTGGTTGTCCTGGTCGTCCTCTGCGGATTCCTGGCGGTGGGGGGGGTTCCCCCCCCCCCCCCCCCCCCCGCCCCCCCCTCCCCCCCCCCCACCCCCCCCCCCCCCCCCCCCCCCCCCCCCCCCCCCACCCCGGCCCTTTCCGCCGCCACCCCGGCCCTCCCCACCGCCGTCCCCGCCGACTCCCTCTGGTTCGACGGCGCCCCGCTCACCGTGCAGGGCGGCCGTTTCACCGACGGTCAAGGACGCGAGGTCGTCCTGCGCGGCTACAACGTCTCCGGCGAGACCAAGCTGGAGGAGAACGGCGGCCTGCCCTTCGCCTCGGTCGCCGACGCCCGGAAGTCCGCGACCGCGCTGCGCGCCCTCGGTGGCGCGAACACGGTCCGCTTCCTGCTCTCCTGGGCGCACGCCGAACCCGCACGCGGCCAGGTGGACACCGGTTACCTCGCCGCCGTCACCGCGCAGATGCGTGCCTTCCTGGACGCGGGCATCCGCGTCTTCCCGGACTTCCACCAGGACCTGTACTCCCGCCACCTGTTCACCGGCGGCAGCTGGTACACGGGTGACGGTGCCCCCAAGTGGGCGGTCGACGCCGGGAGTTACCCGGCCGAGTCCTGCGGCATCTGCCTGTTCTGGGGCCAGAACATCACCCAGAACGCGGCCGTGCGGCAGGCGCAGGACGACTTCTGGCACAACGCCCACGGTCTCCAGGACGCCTTCCTCGCCACCGCCCGGACGGCCATGGCCTACCTTCGCCAGAGCCTGACCGGCGCGGAGTTCGCGAACATCGCCGGCTTCGACCCGTACAACGAGCCCTACGCGGGCAGCTACGACTCCGGCCAGACCTCCCGCAGCTGGGAGAAGGACCTGCTGTGGCCGTTCTACGAGAGGTTCCGCGCCCGCATGGACGCCGCCGGCTGGCAGGACAAGCCCGCCTTCGTGGAGCCCAACCTCTTCTGGAACGCCAACATCTCCACCCAGAAACAGGAGGGCGGCCTGCTGGACGCGGGCACGCTCGGTCCGGGCTATGCCTTCAACACCCACTTCTACGACCAGAAGGCCATCTCCGGCATCCTGATGTGGGGCAAGGCCGCCGACGGCCAGTACGCCTCCGACTTCGCCGCCGTCCGCGACCGCGCCGCGACCGCCGGTACCGCCGCCGTGGTCAGCGAGTTCGGCCATCCGCTGTCCGGCACGGTCTCCGACAAGGCCCCGACCGTCCTCAAGGCCATGTACCAGGCGCTCGACTCCCGGCTCGCGGGCGCGAGTTGGTGGAGCAACCCGTCGGCCTCCGGTCCGGTGCTGTCCGCTACCCAGTGGCAGTGGGACCTCTACAACGGCCGGCACCACGAGCTGATGAACGGCAACCCCGACAAGGCGCTCACCTCCGGTGACGCCTGGAACGGCGAGGACCTGTCCGCCGTACGGCTGGACGACTCGGGGAACGTCACACTGCGCCAGGACGCCCGGCTGCTGGACCGCCTCTACCCGAGCGCCACGGCCGGCACGACCCTCGCCTTCACCTACGAGGACCGCTCCCGCGACGGCTCGACGACCCTCACCTGGAACCCGGTGCCGAGTTCCCTGCCGAACGTTTCCCGACTGGTGGGCTCCGGCCGGTACGGGCTGCTGGTCTGGCGCTCCGGCGACGGCACCGCGCCCACCGAACTGCACCTGCCGGCGTCCTTCCCCGCATCGTCGACCACCGTCGTCTCCGACCTGGGCACGGCCTTCGCCCCGCCCGCCTACAGTGCCTCCACCCCGGTCGCCGTCGCCCCCGAACCGGGCGGCACGGGCAGCCGCCGCCTGCTGCTCACCGACCAGGACTCCGGCGCCCGGCACTTCGCGCTGGTGACCAACGGGGCCACGGCGCCCTCGGCGGACCTGCTGGCCGCGGCCCGGTCCGAGCTGGCCGCGTGGGCGGCGGCGCACTTCTGAAGGGCCGGGCCCTTGCGGCAGGAGCCGTACGGCCCCCGGGAAGAGTGGGGTCACCCCGGAGACCGTACGGCGCTCAACTCCCGGTCGGACCCGTCCAGTCGGCCTGGACATGTCCCAGCCGGACGCGCTGCGGATGGTCGCCGACCGGTACGGACAGCACCTTCTGGCCGGTGGCGAAGTCGATGGCCGTGACCTGGTCGGCGCCGGCCTCTGAGATGACGCAGTCCCTGCCGTCGCCGCTCACGGTCGCCCAGTACGGCGTGGACGCGGTGACGAGCGGGCCGACGCCGAAGGACGCCCGGTCGACGACGGTCGCGTAGTTGTCCATCGTCCCGGCGACACACAGCTTGGTGCCCTCGGGGTTCATCGAGATGCCGTGGTGGCGCGAGTCCAGCAGCCAGGTGGTGCGGTCCGGATTCGTCGCCGGGTTCTCCGGCAGGGTCTTCACCCGGGTGATCCTGTCCGTGGCCACGTCGTACTCCAGGAAGCCGTTGAAGAAGGACACCTGGAAGTACAGCTTGGACCAGTCCGGTGTGAAGGCGGCGGGCCGGACCGCGTCGGAGAAGTCCTTCAGTCCGGCGGCGTCCAGCCGTTGCCGCATGTCGATGGTCCTGACCTGCTTGAACGTGGTGGCGTCGACGACGGTGATGTGGCGGTCGCCCTTGGTCCAGTCCCAGCCCGGGGCGTCGAGGGAGGTGGTCACCTCGCCGATGGACATGTTCCAGATGTACTTCCCGCCGTTCGTGAAGAAGTTCTCGTGCGGCTTGTCGCCGGTGCCGAACTCACCCAGTTCCCTCCCGGTGCCGATGTCCAGCACCTGCACCTTGTCCGCGGTCGAGGCCGAGACCGCGACCCGCGTGCCGTCGGGTGAGACCGCCATGTGGTCGGCGCGGTAACCGGCCACCGGGAAGCGCCAGTTGACCTTGCCGGTGGCCAGGTCGATGGAGACCACGTCGGCGAAGCTGGGCCGGGAGACGACCACGGACCTGCCGTCGGGCGTGGAGTACATGTCGTCCGCGTACTGGTCGTGTCCCTCGCCGACCTCGTTGCGGACGGACGTGTAGTAGATCCACTTGATCGGGTCGGCGTTGATCTCCGCGAGCCGCTCGGCCTTGTCCGGGATGACGTTGATCCGGCCGACCCTCGCGAAGTCGCCGGAGGAGTGGATGACGTCGGCGGTGCCGTCCCAGTTGTTGCCGACGAACAGCACCTCGCGCAGGCCGTCGGCGGCACCGCCCGCGGCGGAGGCGGCGGTCGCCGGACCGGCGACGGTCAGGGCGAGGGCGGCGGCCACGGAGCACAGGTGCCTGGTTCTGGAGGCAGGCATGACTGCTCTCTTTCCTCGGAGGACCGGGGGCGGGGGAGTGCCGGGGAATCTGAACACGGGCGCGTTCACAGTGAACTTACTGAAAAGTAAGGACGGGGCCGCCTTCTCGACAAGATGTGTGCACGACAAGATTGGGTCACCGGCGGGTGACAGTGGGGGGAAGCATGACGGGCAGGCTCAGGGCGCCGACGGGACGTTACGGCGGCCGGTCCGCCGAGGAACGACAGGCCGAGCGGCGCCGCCGTTTCCTGGCCGCGGCCCTGGAACTGTTCGGCGGCAGCCCGGGCTACCGGGGGACGACGATCGCCGCGCTGTGCCAGGCCGCCGCCCTGTCGACCCGCCAGTTCTACGAGGAGTTCCGCACCCTGGAGGACGTCCTCGCCGCGCTGCACCTGGAGGTCAACGGCTGGGCGGAACAGGCGGTTCTGGACGCCCTCGCCACGGCGGACGGGCTGCCGCTGGCCGAGCGGGCCGCCGTGCTCTTCCACGCCTACGCCCGCGACGTCACCTGCGACCCGCGCCGTGTACGCATCGCCTTCATGGAGATCGTCGGTGTCAGCCCGCGCCTGGAGGAGCAGCGCCTGGCCCGCCGGGCCCGCTGGATCGACCTGATCCGCGCCGAGGCGGACGCGGCCGTGGTGCGCGGGGAGGCGGCCCCCCGTGACTACCGGGTCGCGGCGGCGGCGTTCATCGGCAGCGTCAACGGCCTGCTGCACGACTGGAGCGCCGGTTGGGTGGACGCCACGCTGGACGAGGTGGTGGACGAACTGGTGCGGCTGCTGCTCGGCATGCTCCGGCCGGCGGGCTGGCGTCCCGCGACCGGCTGACAGGGCGGCTTGTCGAGCCCGTCGGCGCAGGTCAGGGCGGTTCCGGGCGGCTCGGCGCGCGCGATGGGCCGGGAGCTGGTCTGCTGGTGCGGGGGCGTCGTACCCGTGTTCCGGTATCCGGCCGACACCTACGGGAGAACCAGATGAGTACCTATCGAGTCGCGCAGGTCACGGCCGCGGGCGGCCCGTTCGAGCTGGTCGAGCGGGAGGTGCCCGAGCCGGGTCCCGGTCAGGTGCGGATCGCCGTGGAGGCCTGCGGCATCTGCCACAGCGACGCGTTCTTCGTGAACGGGGGCCTGCCCGGCGTGACCTTCCCGGAGGTCCCCGGGCACGAGATCGCCGGACGCGTGGAGGCGCTCGGCGAGGGCACGCAGGAGTGGGGCCGGCAGGTCGGCGACCGGGTGGCGGTCGGCTGGTTCGGCGGCAGCTGCGGCCACTGCACGTCCTGCCGCAAGGGCGACTTCATCGTGTGCCCCGAGCTGAAGGTCCCCGGCTGGGCCTACGACGGCGGCTTCGGCGAGAAGGTGATCGTGCCGGTCGGCGCCCTGGCCAGGATTCCCGACGCGCTGGCGGCGAGCGACGCCGGACCCATGGCCTGCGCGGGCGTGACCGTCTTCAACGGGCTGCGGCGCAGCTCCGCCCGGTCCGGCGACCGGGTCGCGGTGCTCGGCCTCGGCGGCCTGGGGCACCTCGGGGTGCAGTACGCGGTGGCGCTGGGCTTCGAGACCGTGGGGATCGCCCGGGGTGCGGAAAAGGCCGACTTCGCCAAGCAGTTGGGCGCCCACCACTATGTCGACAGCACCTCCGGCACTCCGGTCGCCGAGGCCCTGCAGTCCCTCGGCGGTGTGAACGTCGTGCTGGCCACCGCCGGCAACTCCGAGGCCATCACCGCCACCGTGGACGGCCTGGCGCCGCGCGGCGAGCTGGTGGTCATCGGAGCGGACGCCGAGCCGATGGGCATCAATCCGGCCCAGCTGCTCATGGCCGGCCGGGTCGTGCGCGGCCACCCGTCCGGCACCTCGCAGGACGTGGAGGACACCATGGCCTTCAGCGCCCTGCACGGCATCCGCCCGATGACCGAGACCGCCCCGCTGGGCGACGCGAACGAGGCCTATCAGAAGATGCTCGCCGGCAAGGCCCGCTTCCGCATGGTGCTGGCCAACGGCTGACTCGGCCGGGGGAGGTACCGGTGGACGGCGAACGCTGTGATCAGACTGTGGGCCGTGCCGTTGCCGGAGCCGGTTCCGTGACCCATGGCACGGTGAGATGGGCAGCCTCGGTGCTGCGCGGGAACATGGCCTGCTCGTACTCGGTGAGCGCGGCCTCGACGTCGTCGGGGCGCGCGGCGAGGGCCCTGCCGAGTTCGGCGCCGTCGAGCATGGCCAGGTTGGCGCCTTCGCCGTTGGGGGCCGAGAGGTGGGCGGCGTCGCCGAGCAGGGTCACCCCAGGCACCCGGTCCCAGCGGAGCCCGGCCGGCAGTGCGTAGAGGGGGCGCAGGACCGGTGCGGTGTCGCTGTCGGTGATCAGCGCGGTGAGCTCCGGCGCCCAGCCGTCGAACTCTGCCGCGATCCGCCCGGTGGCCACGGCGGCATCGGTGAAGTCGATGGCGGCGAACCAGTCCAGCGGCTCGGACAGCCCCACGTAGGCGTGCAGGGTGTCGTCCCTTTCCCGGTGGGCGAAGATCTCCCTGTCCGGCGAGGGCACGATCAACGACCCGCCGCCGACCGCTTTGGCGGCGGCCGGGTGCCGGGTGCCGGCGTCGAACAGGTACGTCTCGACGACCGACTTGCCGACGTACTCGGGTGTGGCGGTGGACAGCAGCGGCCTCACCCGTGACCACGCGCCGTCCGCGCCGACCAGCAGGCTGGTGACGACGGTGCCGCCGCCTGCGAACGTCACCTCGTGGCGCCCCGCGCCGAGGGGACGGATGCTCCTGGCCTTGTGCCCCCACCGGACGGTGCCGGCCGGGAGCGAGTCGAGCAGGATCTGCCGCAGCTCGCCGCGCTGCACCTCGGGGCGGCCGCCCGTGCCGTCGTCGGCTTCGTCGAGCAGGACGGTCCCGTCCGGGGAGAGGACCCGCATCGCCTGACGACCCTCCAGGACGATGTCCCGGAACTCGTCCATCAGGCCGGCCGCCTGGAGGGCGAGCTGCCCGTTGTAGTCGTGGATGTCGAGCATCCCGCCCTGCGAACGCGCAGCCGCTGAGGGCTCCGCCTCGTAGACCGTGGCCGGTATGCCATGGACGTGCAGGACGCGGGCGAGCGTGAGGCCGCCGAGCCCGGCACCGATGATCGTGACGTCAGTGGTCATGGGACTTCCTTCCTGAGCGTGGACCAGCTCAATGTCCCAGCGCCCACCGACAGTTCACCGACAGACCACCGACCGCCGCCGACAGCCCGCCGACACCGGCCCCGTCCGCGAATCGCGGACGGGGCCGGTGTGCGCAGTGCCGCTTGCGTGCCGTCTACACCGATGCCCCGTAGGGGCGCTGCGGGGGGAGGGGCGGCTTCGCCGACACCTCGTGGCACTTGCAGCCGCACTTCTCGGTCCACCGTACGCAAGCTGCCTATCAGGCCGACGGTCTCCTCGCGCTGGGGGACACGCAGAACTGGGTGGCGCACCAGCTCTCACCCAACGCGCACGCGTACCCGCACGATGTGCGGTGGCGCTGCAGGGGGGACGTCCCCTGCTGATCCCCGGACACGGCGCCCAGCTCGCCATGGCCGGCTGATCGGGCTCGGCCCGGAATCGCGGTCGCCGACCAGGTCACACCGTCCCGGGCAGGCACTCGGCGAGCAGGTCGACGATGTCGCGCCAGGCTCGCTGCGCGTGCCGTGGGTGGTAGCCGACGCCGGGGCGGACGGTGTGGTCGACCGGCGGGTGGTGGAAGGCGTGCAGGGCGCCGCCGTAGACCACGAGGCGCCAGTCGACGCCCGCGGCCTGCATCTCGGCGGTGAACGCGTCCCGTTGCGCGGTCGGCATGATCGGGTCTTCCGACCCGACCCCGGCCCACACCGGGCAGCGAATGCGCGCCGCCTCGCCCGGTCGGCCCGTGGTCAGTGCGTTGACTGTCCCGATCGCGCGCAGGTCGGCGCCGCCGCGCCCGAGTTCCAGCACGATCGCGCCGCCGGTGCCGTAGCCGACGGCGGCGATCCGGTCGGGGTCGGTCCGCGGTTCGGCGCGCAGCACGTCGAGCGCCGCATGGCCGACGCCCCGCATCCGGTCGGGGTCGGCGAGCAGCGGCATACAACGGGCCAGCATGTCCCCGGGGTCGCTCAGATAGCGCCCGCCGTGGAGGTCGAAGGCCAGCGCCACGTGTCCCAGCTCGGCGAGCGCATCGGCCCGACGGCGCTCGACGTCGCCGAGCCCCATGCCCTCCGGTCCGAGCAGTACCGCGGACCGGCGGCCGACACCGGCCGGGAGCGCGAGGTGCCCGATCATCGTCAGGCCGTCGGCCCGGTACTCGACCGTGCGCGTTGTGATCGTCGTCATGAGACGGGACGGTAGTGATCGTCGAGCCCGGTCGGCACGGTGTTCTGCCGCCCGCAGAACACCGCGGGTGTGCCTCTGATGCGGCGATGGCTCACAAGAGCCGTCACACGCCCATCCGGTGGTTGCCGGCCCGGGTGGTCCTGTCCGCGCTCTGGTCGTCGGTCAGGAGGTGGACGTTCGTCAGCCGCCGAGTCGGTCCAGTGCCGCCACCACCGGGGCGGCGCCGTCCTCCTCGCGGATGCGGGTGCCCAGCGAGCGCGCCCGCTCCCCGTACACCGGCTCACGGGTGGCGCGTACCAGGGCGGAGGCCAGGGCGTCCACGGTCACCCGGCGCAACGGCACGACGTCCGGGGCGACCCCCAGCGCGACCAGCCGGGCGGACCAGAACCCGGCGTCGAACTGCACCGGCACCGGCACGGCCGGCACCCCGGCGCGCAGCCCCGCCGCCGTCGTCCCCGCACCCGCGTGATGGACCACGGCGGCCATCCGCGGGAAGAGCAGCGCGTGCGGCACGTCGCCGATGGTCAGCATGTCGTCGCCGTCCGCCGCGAGCCCGCCCCAGCCGCGCTGGATCACCCCGCGCAGCCCCGCCCGCCGCAGCGCCGCGACCACCTGGGCGCTGAGCCGGCCGGCGTCCGGCACGGTGGCGCTGCCCAGGCCGACGAAGACCGGGGCCGGGCCGGCGTCGATGAACTCCCGGATGTGGTCGGGAAGTTGTGTCTGCGGGGCGTACGGCCACCAGTAGCCGCTCACCGTGAGGCCCGGCCGCCAGTCCCGGGGCCGGGGCACCACCAGGGGGCTGAAGCCGTGGTGCACCGGCCAGTGCCGCCGCTCCCGGGTCCGCCGCGCCGCACCGGCCCGCAGCGGGGGCAGCCCCAGCCGGTCGCGCACCACGGGCACGGTCGCGGCGAAGACATGCTCCACGGCGAGGCTCACCCCGTGTCCGGCGAGCCGGTTGGCCGCCCCTCCCCACAGGCCGCCGCCGAGCACGGCCGGCGCGAACTCCCGCGTGGGCGTGATGGGCTGGAGATAGACGCCCATGCTCGGCACCCGCAGTCCCTCGGCGATCGCGTGCCCGAGCGGGGCCAGTGAGGCGGACAGCAGCAGCACTTCGGCGCCCCGGGCCGCCGAGAGGAGGTCATCGGTCATCAGCCCGACCAGCCGCCGCGCCAGGTCCACCACCCGCAGCAGCTTCCCGGCGCCGCTGGCGCTGCGGTGCAGACCCCGGCCGCGCGGGGATTCCAACTCGGCCCGCGGATCGACCGGCAGCGGATGGAACCGTATGCCGGAGCCCGCCACCAGCGGCTCGAAGCGGGCGTGGGTGACCAGGGTGACCTCGTGTCCGGCCTGGGCCAGCCGGTGTCCCAGCCCGGTGTAGGGGGCCACATCCCCACGGGATCCGGCCGTCATGATCGCAACGCGCACGACGGCCAGTATGGCCGCATCCCGCCCCTCGCGCGCCCAACGAACCGCCCACGACGGCGGGTTCACGACCAACGTGCACGCCGGCCTGTGCCCGGACGCCTACCACGCCGCCCCTGGCAACGGCACGTCGCTGGTGCTGTGGAGCTACAACGGCGGCGACCACCAGAAGTTCCCGCACCTGACACCTCTACACCTCTAGGCGGCGGCGAGCACCAGCAGGCCCGTCGCCGCCGGCAGGGCACAGCCCAGCACGCACCAGGCCACCAGCCGCAGGCGCAGCGCCCGGTATCTCCGCTCGTACGTCCGCTGCAGCTCCGCGGCGCGTTCGGCGGTACGGCACCACGACGCACGGGTCAGCGCCAGGTACTCCGCCTCGAACTGCCCCACCAGGTCCGCGCGCTGGGTGTCGGTGAGCCAGCCGAGCCGGGAGGCGACCCGGGCCGCCGCCGTACGGCCCTCCGCGCGCGCGGCGGCCAGCAGCAGATGGCCCTCGATCTCCCGGACGAGGGCCGACTCCTCCTTCGCGGTCATCGCGCGCTCACCTCCTTGTCGAGGGCCGGTGTTCCGGGGTGGTGCAGGTCGAACGCCGGGGATTCGCTGCGGATCCGCGGCAGGGTGACGAAGTTGTGCCGCGGCGGCGGGCAGGACGTCGCCCACTCCAGCGAACGGCCGTAACCCCACGGATCGTCGCTCCCGACCCGCTCGCCGTACCTGGCCGTCTTCCAGACGTTGTAGAAGAACGGGAGCATGGAGGAGCCGAGCAGGAACGAGAAGATCGTCGAGACCGTGTTGAGCGTGGTGAGTCCCTCGGCCGCGAGATAGTCGGGAATCCGGCGCTGCATCCCGTTCGTGCCCAGCCAGTGCTGGACCAGGAAGGTGCCGTGGAAGCCGACGAACAGCATCCAGAAGGTGATCTTGCCGAGGCGCTCGTCCAGCATCTTGCCGGTCCACTTCGGCCACCAGAAATGGAACCCCGCGAACATCGCGAACACCACGGTCCCGAAGACGACGTAGTGGAAGTGGGCCACCACGAAGTAGGAGTCGGAGATCGCGAAGTCGATCGGCGGCGAGGCGAGCATGACACCGGTCAGCCCGCCGAAGACGAACGTGACCAGGAAACCCATCACCCACAGCATCGGTGTCTCGAAGGACAGCGAGCCCTTCCACATGGTGCCGATCCAGTTGAAGAACTTCACACCGGTCGGTACGGCGATCAGGAAG
>NZ_JBVJVY010000003.1:298058-348849 GCF_055603265.1 Streptomyces sp. NPDC037288 | reverse complement strand
GTTGATAGGCCGGATCTGGAAGCACGGTAACGTGTGGAGGTGACCGGTACTAATAGGCCGAGGGCTTGTCCTCAGTTGCTCGCGTCCACTGTGTTGGTTCTGAAACCACGAACAGCCCCATGTGCCACACATGGTCCGGTTGTCAGTTTCATAGTGTTTCGGTGGTCATAGCGTGAGGGAAACGCCCGGTTACATTCCGAACCCGGAAGCTAAGCCTCACAGCGCCGATGGTACTGCAGGGGGGACCCTGTGGGAGAGTAGGACACCGCCGAACAAATCTTGAGAAACCCCCGCACCGTCATGGTGCGGGGGTTTTCTGTTTTCAGGGCGCATGCCGACGCAGCCCGAAGGGCGGCGGAGCCGGAGCGGACCAGAGGTCAGAGCCGGCCTGCCGCCTTCAGAGCCAGGTATGCGTCCGCCAGGGCCGGCGCAAGATCTTCCGGCGTCGCGTCCACGACCGTCACTCCATGTCGCCGTAGCTGCTCGGCGGTGCGCTGACGTTCGCTCTGGGCCTGGGCCGCTGCCGCGGCTTCGTACACTGCCTCCGCGTTCCCCCGGGCCTCGGCCATGCGCGCGATGTGCGGGTCGGCGACCGAGGCGACCAGAAGAGTGTGCCGTTGAGCGAGCTGGGGGAGTACGGGAAGCAGCCCCTGTTCCACCGGGGCCGCGTCGAGCGTCGTGAGCAGCACGATCAGGGAACGGCGGGGCGCCGTACGCAGAGCCGCCGCGGTGAGCCCGCGGGCGTCGGTCTCGACGAGTTCCGGTTCCAGCGAGGCCATCGCGCTTACCAGGCCCGGCAGCACGTCTCCCGCCGAACGGCCCTGGACGAGGGCGCGTACGCGGCGGTCGTAGGCCAGGAGAGCCACGCGGTCGCCGGCTCGGCAGGCCAGTGCCGCGAGGAGGAGTGCCGCGTCCATGGAGGCGTCGAGGCGTGGTGCGTCGCCCACCCGGCCGGCCGAGGTGCGGCCGGTGTCGAGGACGAGCAGGATGTGCCGGTCGCGTTCCGGGCGCCAGGTGCGGACGGCGACGAGAGACTGGCGGGCCGTGGCGCGCCAGTCGATCGAGCGGGTGTCGTCTCCGGGGACGTACTCGCGCAGGCTGTCGAACTCCGTTCCCTCACCGCGTGTCAGCACGCTGGTGCGGCCGTCGAGTTCACGCAATCGGGCGAGTTTCGACGGGAGATGCTTTCGGCTGGTGAACGGGGGCAGGACTCGTACCGACCAGGGCAGTCTGTGGGCGCCTTGGCGGGAGAACAGGCCGAGGGGGCCGTAGGAGCGGATCGTCACGCGGTCGGCCCGGCGGTTGCCGCGGCGGGTGGGCCGCAGTCTGGTCGTCACCCGCCTGCGTTCGCCAGGCGGGATGGTCAGACGGTGACGGGACGCCTCGGTTTCGGTGCCGGGCTGCCAGCTGCTGGGCGGCCAGGCGTCCCGCAGCTGTGCCCGCAGGGGGCGGCGAGAGGGGTTGGTGATCGTGAGCGTGACGTCGGCGGTCTCGCCGAGACGGGTGGAGGTGTCGCCGGAACGGGACAGGACGAGCCGTCGTACGGGGGCGGCGAGCGCGTAGTCGCAGGCGCAGGCGAGGGCCAGCGGGCCGTTGACCGCGAGGATTCCCGTCCAGCCGGGTTCCAGGATGCCGACGGGAATGGAGCCGAGGGCCGCCAGGAAGGCGGCGCGGCCGGTGAGGGCCATCAGCGGGGGACCGGGACGTGGGCGAGGATGGCGTTGATGACGGAGTCGGCTGTCACGCCTTCCATCTCCGCCTCGGGGCGCAGCTGGACGCGGTGGCGCAGGGCGGGCAGGGCGAGGGCCTTGACGTCGTCGGGGATGACGTAGTCGCGGCCCGTCAGCCAGGCCCAGGCGCGCGAGGCGGCCAGGAGGGCGGTGGCACCGCGCGGGGAGACGCCGAGGGTGAGGGAGGGCGACTCGCGGGTGGCGCGGCAGATGTCCACGACATAGGCGGTGATCTCGGGGGACACGGTCGTCTTGGCGACGGCGGCGCGGGCGGCTTCCAGCTCGGCGGGGCCGGCGACGGGGCGTACGCCGGCGGCGCGCAGGTCGCGTGGGTTGAAGCCCGAGGCGTGGCGGGTCAGGACGTCGATCTCGTCCTGCCGGGAGGGCAGAGGGACCGTCAGTTTGAGGAGGAAGCGGTCCAGTTGGGCTTCGGGGAGGGGGTAGGTGCCCTCGTACTCGACCGGGTTCTGTGTCGCGGCGACCAGGAACGGTTCGGGGAGCGGGCGGGGGGTGCCGTCGACCGTCACCTGCCGTTCCTCCATGGCTTCGAGGAGGGAGGACTGGGTCTTGGGTGGGGTGCGGTTGATTTCGTCCGCGAGGAGGAGGTTGGTGAAGACCGGGCCTTCCTGGAAGGAGAACTCGGCGGTGCGGGTGTCGTAGACGAGGGAGCCGGTGACGTCGCTCGGCATCAGGTCCGGGGTGAACTGGACGCGCTTGGTGTCGAGTTCGAGGGCGGAAGCGAGGGCGCGGACGAGCAACGTCTTGGCGACTCCGGGGACTCCTTCGAGGAGAACGTGTCCGCGGCAGAGGAGGGCGACGACGAGGCCGGTCACAGCGGGGTCCTGGCCGACCACGGCTTTGGCGATCTCGGCGCGCAGGGCTTCCAGGGAGGCTCGGGCGGTGCCCGCGTCCCCGGTGGTCCCGGCGTTGTCAGTGGTCGGGTCCATCATGAACGGCGTACCTCTCTTTCGAGGGCGTCGAGTTGGTCGGTCAGTGTGATGAGGGCCGCGTCGTCGTCGGGCGGCGGTCCGAAGAGGAGGGACTGCAGGGCCCGTCCGTCGCCGGAGAGGTGGGCGGACAGGGCGGGGAGCAGGGCCTCGGGCGTGTGCGCCCGGGTGACGGGGACGCCGACGAGGGGGGCGAGGCGGGTGCGTGTGGTGGAGCGAAGAGCGGCTGCGGCGCGGTCGCGGGCGTTGGCCCTGCGGTAGAGGCGGGCGCGGCCTTCGGTGGTCTCGGAGGCGCGGATCGCGACTGGGAGTTGCTCGGGGACGAGGGGACCGAAGCGGCGTGCCCGCCAGAAGGCGGCGAGGACCGCTGCGACGAACAGTTGCAGGATGCCCCAGAGCCAGCCCGAGGGGAGCAGGTCGAGGAAGTCCTTGCGGTCGCCGGTGTCGGTGGCCGAGGCGTCGGAGAGCGAGGGGAGGTACCAGACCAGATGGGGGCGGGAGCCGAGGAGCTGGAGGGCGAGCGAGGCGTTGCCCTGCTTGTCGAGGCGGTCGTTGTAGAGGATGTCGGGGGCGCCGAGCACGACGGTGTCACCGCCCCCGGATGCCTCGGGAATGCGGAGCAGGGTGGCGAGGCGTGCGCTGAAGTAGCAGGAGTCGGCGTCGAGGTGGGTGGTGGTGTAGCGGATGCCGCCGGTGTCGGCGCTGCCCGCGCGCCGGGCTTCGGGCAGGGTGCAGTCGGGGGTGAGGGTCGTGCCGGTGCTGGTGGCGGGGTCCGCGGTCACTCCCGGAGCCAGTCGCTGCACGGACGAGCTGCCGGCCGCGACGAGGACGGTGCGTCCGCCGGCGGCCGCGGTGGCCTTGCGCAGCTGGTCCTGTTGACGGGCGGTCAGCAGGTCGGGTACGGCGACCAGGAGTGTGGTGTCGGGCGCCGCGGCGGCGCGTGCCGCGCCGAGTGCGGTGACCACGCGCGTGGAGACGCCCCGGTCGGTGAGCAGTTGGGCGACGGCGCGGCTGCCGTAGGGGTCGGCGGAGCGCGGGTCCAGTTCGCCGTGCCGGGCGGTGGAGTGCACGGCCGCCAGGGCGACCGCTCCGGCCAGGATCAGTACGACGGCGAGCGCGATGCCTCGTGTCCGCGTCCACACCTGGCGGACGGTGGGCGCGGTGGAGGTCGTCGGCAGCGTGGCCTCGGCGGTCACTCGGCGGCCCCCTGGTGGGTGCTGTGGGCCGTGCTGGCGGTGCTGTGGGCGAGGGCGGGCCTGGTGCGTTCCAGGTCACGGTCGAGTTCGGCGATGCGCAGGTACGACTGTTCACCTGCCCGGCGTCCGCCGTATGTCACGTCGTCGAACTCGCGGGACGCGGCGCGCAGCCGGTCGGTGTGCGCCGGCAGTGTGCGGCCGGCCTCGGCGGCTGCTTCGTCGGCGGTGCGGCCGGGACGGACGTCGAGGAGGGTCCGTTCCTCCAGGGAGCGGACGATGGCCCGCATGCGTTCCTGCACGGCCTGGTTCCAGTGGCCCTGGGCGGCGTGCGCCTCGCTGGCCGCGCGGTGTTCGGCGGCGCTGCGGGGGCGGTCGTCGAACAGGACGGCGGCGGAGGTGGGCTGTCGGCGCGGGGTGCCGAGGCGCCACCACAGGGCGGCCAGGACGGCGACGACGAACAGGACGACCACGATCAGGCCGATCGTGCCGCCGGGTGTTGCCGAGGCTGCCGAGTCGAACAGCCGGCCGAGCCAGTGCCAGAACGCGTTCAGTGCGCGCTGGAACAGTCCGGGGTCGTTCTCGTGGTACATCCGCTTGGACAGCTCGCGGCGGGCCGCATCCCGGGCGGGGTCACGCGGGATGGTCACGGGCGGCTCGTCTCCCGAGCCGTCGGCTGCGCGGCTGGCCGTGGCGGCAGCGCGCAGCAGGCCTCGTACGACTGTTTCACCGGTGCCGGACGAGGCCGCCGCCGTGAGCACTCCCCCCGTGGGACTCACCGCATCAGCTCCCCGGGACGGGACCGGGGGCGCCGGTGCCGGAGGTCTGGACGCCGGCGGCGCGGGCCAGTTCGAGGTCGAGGGCCTCGCGGCGGATGCGCTGGTCGATGTAGAGGAGCACGGTGACGCCCGCGCTGATCGGCAGGGTGAGTGCGCTGCCGATCAGGGTGCCGATTCCCTGGATGATCAGGGTCGTCCAGCCGGGGTGTCCGCCGCCGGTGGCGAGCAGGTCGTTGATGCCGTCGCCGCTGACGGCGGCCCCGATGACGGTGAAGGGGATGGCGACGAGTGCCTGCACGATCCTGACGATGAGCCCGGTGAGCAGCAGGATGCCGAACGTGCGCCACCAGGAGCCGCGTACCAGCTTCGCGGAGCGGCTCATGGCCTTCACGATGCTCTGCCGTTCCAGCATCAGGGCGGGAGTGGACAGACAGAAGCGGATCACCAGCCACGTCGTGACGACGGCGGCTCCGAGGAGGCCCAGGACCAGCAGGCCCGCTCCCGCGACGACGTCGTCACCGAGGAGCACGACGAGAATGCCGGGCAGCGCCCCGGCGCCCATGACGCCGGCGACGATCAGTCCCAGCAGGAGGATCAGGCCGAACAGCCTCGGCAGTTGCGGACGGGCGTCGCGCCAGGCCTCGCCGATGGCGACCGGCTTGCCGAGGACGGCGCGGCTGGTGATGGTCGTCAGCAGGGCCGTCGCGATGATCACGGCGATCGTGGAGATCAACGCGACGATGCCGGTGCCGATCATGACGTCGGGCAGGGCGCGGAACACGTCGTCGGGGCTGGCGTCTCGGCTGCCCAGCTGCACCTGTGCGACGGCGTCGTTCAGGACGAGGCCCTGCATGAGGACGAGGCTGGTTGTCGTGAACAGAGCGACCGCGAGCGAGATGCCGAGCACCGTGCGCCAGTAGGCGCGCATGGTGGAGACGGCGCCGTCGAGGATCTCGCCGACGCCGAGTGGGCGCAGCGGGATGACACCGGGCTTGGCGGCGGGCGGGGGACCGCCCCAGCCGCCGCCCCAAGCTCCGTAGCCGCCGGGGGTGCCGTAGCCGCTGTAGCCGGCGGGCGGGCCTGCGTAGCCGCCGGGGCCCGGGCCCATGGGCGGCCGGCCGTCCCAGCCCGGGCCGGGCGGCGGGGGCGGAGGGGTGCGGTTCGGGCTGGGGGCACCGGTGGGCGCGGACCACTGGCCGGGTGGCGGCTGCTCCTTGGACCACTTCACGCCCGGGCCCTGCGCGTTCGCATCCTGCGGTGCGGGTGGGGTGTCGCCGGGGCGGTCGGCAGGCTCGGCGGGACCGGACGCGCCGGGTTCCCGCCCCTGGGACGACGGGGCGGATCCGGGCGAGGCCCAGCCCGGAGTGTCTGTCATCGAAGCTCCTTCTCGGTGCCCGTCCGCGGTCGCGGCGGCAGGTTGGCAGCCATCGTGCCATGGGGTGGTCACCGGGGGACCGGCCGCGGTAGGCGCCGGATCCCTTCAATTGTCCGCCGGATCCGGGGCAGACTGACCGCATGGCTGATCAGCAGGCGCGAACCGACGGGGACAAGCGGCCGACCGAGATACCTGCGATCCGATGGGAGGAACCACCCGAAGGCCCTGTGCTGGTCCTTCTCGATCAGACGCGGCTGCCGGCCGAGGAGGTCGAGCTGGTGTGCACGGACGCGTCGGCGCTGGTGGAGGCGATCCGTTCGCTCTCCGTGCGCGGGGCGCCGCTGCTGGGGATCGCGGGCGCGTACGGTGTCGCGCTCGCCGCCGCGCGCGGCTTCGACGTGGCCGAGGCGGCACAGGCGCTCGAGGGCGCCCGTCCCACCGCGGTGAACCTGTCCGTCGGCGTGCGCCGGGCCCGGGCCGCGCATCAGGCGGCGCTGGCGAAGACCGGGGATCCCACGGAGGCGGCCGGGGCGGCGCTGGCCGCGGCGCGGGCGCTGCACCGGGAGGACGCCGAGGCCAGCACCCGGATGGCGGCGCATGGTCTGGCGCTCCTGGACGAGCTGCTGCCCGGCGGCGGGCACCGGATCCTCACGCACTGCAACTCCGGTTCGCTGGTGTCGGGCGGTGAGGGCACGGCCTTCGCGGTGGCCCTGGCGGCGCACCGCGAGGGGCGGCTGCGGCGGCTGTGGGTGGACGAAACGCGTCCGTTGCTGCAAGGTGCTCGCCTGACGGCGTACGAAGCGGCCCGCAGTGGCATGGCGTACACCTTGCTCACCGACAGTGCGGCGGGTTCCCTGTTCGCGGCGGGCGAGGTGGACGCGGTGCTGGTCGGGGCGGACCGGATCGCGGTCGACGGCTCGGTGGCGAACAAGGTGGGGAGCTATCCGCTCGCTGTGCTGGCGCGCTACCACCACGTGCCGTTCATCGTGGTGGCGCCGGTGACGACGGTCGACCCGGACACTCCTGACGGTGCGTCCATCGAGGTCGAGCAGCGCGCCGGATTCGAAGTGACCGAGGTCACAGCACCCCTGGTGCCGGTGACAGGAGCAGGAGGCGGGATTCCGGTGGCACCCCTGGGGACCCAGGCGTACAACCCGGCGTTCGACGTGACGCCGCCCGAGCTGGTGACGGCGATCGTCACCGAGGAGGGAGCCGTTTCACCCGTGACGGCCGAGGCTCTTGCGGAGCTGTGTGCCAGGTCACGCCAGGTAACGATTAGCTAATGGGATGATGTCGTTTATGAAGGGACGAGTCCTTGTCGTCGACGACGACACCGCACTGGCCGAGATGCTCGGGATCGTGCTGCGTGGTGAAGGTTTTGAGCCGTCTTTCGTAGCCGACGGCGACAAGGCGCTGGCCGCTTTCCGGGAGAGCAAGCCCGATCTGGTGCTGCTCGACCTGATGCTGCCCGGGCGTGACGGCATCGAGGTGTGCAGGCTGATCCGGGCGGAGTCCGGGGTGCCGATCGTGATGCTCACGGCGAAGAGCGACACCGTCGACGTGGTCGTGGGCCTGGAATCGGGTGCCGACGACTACATCGTCAAGCCGTTCAAGCCGAAGGAGCTGGTCGCCCGGATCCGGGCGCGGCTGCGGCGCTCTGAGGAGCCGGCGCCGGAGCAGCTGACCATCGGTGACCTGGTCATCGACGTGGCCGGGCACTCGGTGAAGCGGGACGGGCAGTCGATCGCGCTGACCCCGTTGGAGTTCGACCTGCTGGTCGCGCTCGCCCGCAAGCCGTGGCAGGTGTTCACGCGTGAGGTGCTGCTCGAGCAGGTGTGGGGCTACCGGCACGCTGCCGACACGCGGCTCGTCAACGTGCACGTCCAGCGGCTGCGTTCCAAGGTCGAGAAGGACCCGGAGCGGCCGGAGATCGTGGTGACCGTCCGTGGTGTCGGTTACAAGGCCGGACCGAGCTGACATGTCCGGGGACAGCGCCGCTTCGGCTCCCGGCCGGTCCGGGGCCCGTCCGGGGCGGCCTGTCGGCCGGACGGCGGGTGCGCGGCTCAGGAGTCTCTTCGAGGGCGGACTGCTCGAGGGCGGGGTCCAGGGCAGCCCGGTCATCAGGCTGTTCCTGCGCTGGGTGCGCCGTCCGCTGCTGCCGGTGATGCGGCTGTGGCGGCGCAACATCCAGCTGCGGGTCGTCGCCACGACGCTGGTGATGTCGCTGGGCGTGGTCCTGCTGCTCGGCTTCGTCGTGATCGGGCAGGTGCGCAACGGCCTGCTGGACGCGAAGGTGAAGGCCTCGCAGAGCCAGGCCACGGGCGGCTTCGCGGTGGCCAAGCAGAGGGCCGACGAGGCGGCGAGTGCCGGTGCCGGCGCCGGCGCGGCTGCCGGGTCCGGAACCGCCGACGGCACGGCGACCGTGGACGGCCGGCAGTCGCAGAACGTCATCCAGTGGATGAGCGACCTCGTGGAGTCGCTGTCCAGCGGCGGCGCGGGCGCCTTCGACGTCGTCACGCTGCCCGTCGGTGACGACAGTGGTGGCGGGCGCAGCCCGCGCGGTTCCGGGAACGTCAACCCGACTTCCAGCGTGCCCGCGGACCTGCGCGACAGGGTCAACGGCGGTACGACGGCCGCCCAGAGCTACACGCGGATCGTCTACTCCAACGGCAAGGAGTCCCAGCCGGCGCTGGTCATCGGCAAGCAGGTAAGCGACCCGAACGGGCGGCCGTACGAGCTGTACTACCTCTTCCCGCTCACGCAGGAGGAGAAGTCGCTGAGCCTGGTCAAGGGCACGCTCGCGACCGCCGGGCTGTTCGTCGTCGTGCTGCTGGGCGCCATCGCCTGGCTGGTGGTGCGGCAGGTCGTCACGCCGGTGCGGATGGCGGCCGGGATCGCGGAGCGGCTGTCCGCCGGGCGGCTGCAGGAGCGGATGAAGGTCACCGGCGAGGACGACATCGCGCGTCTGGGTGAGGCCTTCAACAAGATGGCGCAGAACCTCCAGGTGAAGATCCAGCAGCTGGAGGACCTGTCGCGGATGCAGCGCCGGTTCGTGTCGGACGTTTCGCACGAGCTGCGTACCCCGCTGACGACCGTGCGTATGGCCGCCGACGTCATCCATGAGGCCCGCGAGGACTTCGACCCGGTGACCGCCCGGTCGGCCGAGCTGCTCGCCGACCAGCTGGACCGGTTCGAGTCGCTGCTCGCGGACCTGCTGGAGATCAGCCGCTTCGACGCGGGGGCGGCGGCGCTGGAGGCCGAGCCGATAGACCTCAGGGAGGTCGTGCGGCGCGTGGTCAGCGGCGCCGAGCCGCTCGCCGAGCGCAAGGGCACGCACATACGCGTGGTCGGTGACCAGCAGCCCGTCGTCGCGGAGGCCGACGCCCGCCGGGTGGAGCGCGTGCTGCGCAATCTCGTCGTCAACGCCGTCGAGCACGGCGAGGGCAAGGACGTCGTCGTCAAGCTCGCCGCGGCCGGTGGCGCGGTCGCCGTCGCGGTGCGCGACTACGGAGTGGGGCTCAAGCCGGGTGAGGCGACGCGCGTCTTCAGCCGTTTCTGGCGCGCGGACCCGGCACGCGCGCGTACCACCGGCGGTACGGGCCTGGGGCTGTCGATCGCCCTGGAGGACGCGCGGTTGCACGGCGGCTGGCTGCAGGCCTGGGGTGAGCCGGGCGGCGGCTCCCAGTTCCGGCTGACACTGCCCCGGACCGCGGACGAGCCTCTGCGAGGATCGCCGATACCGCTGGAGCCGAAGGACTCGCGTCGCAACCGCGGCCTCGACGAGGCCGGGCTGCCCGGGGGAGACGAGGAGAAGCGGGCGACCGTTCCGGTGCAGCAGGGTGGCGCCCAGGCGTCCGCGCTGCCGCCGCGCGCCCCGATCGCGCCCCGGCCGGTCGCCGCCGACCCGGCCGCGTTGCCCGGCAACGGCAGCGGCGCGCGCGTGGTGCCCCGGCCCGCCGGTGGCACGCAGCGCGCGGACGGCAACTGCGCCACACCTCCGGCGCCCGACACGGGCGCGGCCCGGCCGGATGCAGTCCAGGCGGAGGACTCGACCGAGCCAGGGGAGGCATTTCGTGGGCGCTGACCGCAAGGGGGGCGCCCGGCCCAGGCCGGGACGCGCGGTGGCGTACACCGCCTTGGGGGCCGTACTGCTGGCCGGGTGCGCCTCGATGCCCGACAGCGGGGATCTGCGGAACGTGGAGTCCACACCGCGGCAGGACACCCGGGTCCGGGTGTTCGCCATGCCGCCGGCCGAGGGCGCGGGGCCCGCTGAGATCATGCAGGGCTTCCTGGAGGCGCTGACCAGCGACGACCCGGACTACGACACGGCCCGCAGGTATCTGTCGTCAGACGCGGCGCGCCGCTGGCGGCCGGAGCAGTCGACGACGGTCCTCGCGGGCGGCCCGAGCATCGAGCCGGACTGCCGTGCGGGCGGCGGCACGGAACCGACCAGCAGCGTCACCTGTGTGCTGGCGGGCAGCCGGGTCGCGACCGTGGACGCGCAGCTGGCGTACGAGCCGGCCGGCGGTGACTACCGCAAGAAGGTCCACCTCACGCGGAGCCCCAAGGACGGCCAGTGGCGCATCGACGGGCTGCCCGACGGTGTCGTCATGGGCAAGTCGGACTTCCAGCGCAACTACACGTCCGTCGACAAGTACTACTTCGCCTCCGACACGGTGGTCGGGGCGACGGGGCAGCCGGTGGCGGTCGCCGACCCGGTGTTCGTGCGCAGCAAGGTGGACCCGATGACGCAGATGGTCCGCTCACTGGTCGGCGGTCCCAGCCGCTGGCTCGGGCCGGTCGTCCGGTCCAGCTTCCCGACGGGTACGGCCCTGCAGAAGGACGTGTCGGGGCTGGCGCCGGACGACCAGAACAAGCTGACGGTGCCGCTGAACCTCAAGGCGTCCCAGGTCGCGGCGCGCAAGTGCACCGAGATGGCGACGCAGGTGCTGTTCACGCTGCGGAACCTGGCGCCGACGCTGGAGTCCGTGGAGTTGCAGGGCGCCGGCGGGCACCGGCTGTGCGATCTGAGTGAGGAGCGCGCCGAGACCGTGGCGTGGCGGGGGTCGGCCAAGAGCCCCGAGGACCTGTACTTCCTCGACGGCAAGCACCGGCTGGTGCGGATACCGACGGGGAGCACGAGCACCAGCGCCGTTCCGGTGCCGGGTCCGCTGGGCGAGGGCGACAGGGCGCTCGATTCGGTGGCCGTGTCGCGGGACGAGCACACCGCGGCCGGCGTGGGCGACCAGGGCAGGTCGTTGTACGTGACGTCGCTGGCGTCGGGCGGTTCGCTCGGGGACGCGCTGGTGACCAGCCAGGGTCCGACCCCGGCCGACCGGCTGACGACGCCGAGCTGGGACGCCCGGGGTGACCTGTGGGTGGCCGACCGTGACCCGCACCGTCGGCGGCTGTACGTCATGGAGCAGGGCGTCGCAAAACCGCGGGAGGTCGCGATCCCGGGCCTGTCCGGCCAGATCCAGGATGTCCGGGTCGCCGCCGACGGGGTGCGGATCGCGCTCGTCGTGACGAAGGGCGACAAGCGGTCCCTGCTCATCGGCCGGATCCAGCGCGACGACGGGACCGGGCAGGGTACGTCGGTCGTCGAACTGCGCTCGGCCGCACCCGACTTGGAGCAGGTCGGCGCCCTGTCGTGGGCCGGGGACAGCAGGCTGCTCGTCGTCGGCCGGGAGCAGGGCGGCGTGCTGCAGATGCGGTACGTCCAGGTCGACGGCTCCACGCTCGACGGTCCGGCGCCGGGCGCGCTCACGGGCGTGAAGTCGATCGCCGCGTCCGAGGACGAGCGGGTGCCGCTGGTGGCCTACTCGGAGGACGACGGGATCGTACGGCTGCCGTCCGGGTCGCAGTGGCAGAAGGTGGACAAGGACGGGTCGGCACCGGTCTATCCGGGCTGACCACCGCCTTACGCACCGCCCGTTCCCCCGTGTGGGTGATGGGCGGTGCGCGGTTTTACGGGGTTGTCCACAGGGGGTTGTCCACAGGGGTGGCCGGGTGGCTTCGGCGTTGGCACAGTGGTGGACATGCGGGGGTGGTGGCGAGACCTCACCGACCTGGTGCTGCCGGCCGAGTGCGCGGGCTGCGGGGCACCTCGCACGGTGCTCTGCCCGCGCTGCCGGGCCGCGCTGTGCGGTCGCGCGCCGCGGCGGGTGCGGCCGGTGCCGGAGCCGGCCGGGCTGCCGGTGGTGCATGCGGCGGCTGCGTACGCGGAGGAGGTGCGCACGCTCCTCCTCGCCCACAAGGAGCGGGGCGCGCTGGCGCTCGCGGGAGAGCTGGGCGTCGCTCTGGCGGGGGCTGTGCGGGCGGGGCTCGCCGGGTGCGGTGCTGATGGCGGTGCCGGGGAGTCCGGGACCGTGCTGCTCGTCCCCGTGCCCTCCGCCCGGTGGGCCGTTCGGGCGCGCGGGCACGATCCGGTGCGGCGGATGGCGCTCGCGGCGGCCGGGGAGCTGCGACGCGCCGGGACGCCGGCCAGGGTGGCCGCCGTGCTGCGCCAGCGGCGTCCGGTGGCGGACCAGGCCGGGCTCGACGCACGGCGACGCCTCGCGAATCTCGCGGGCGCGCTGGAGGTGACGGCGGCCGGCGGCCGGCTGCTCGGCTCCGGACACGTCGTGCTCGTCGACGACCTGATCACGACGGGCGCCAGCCTCGCGGAGGCGGCACGGGCCGTCCGGGACGTGGCAGAGGAGCGAAGTCGAGTGAGAACGGCCGTGTACGGGGCCGTAACTCGGGAAGGAAGGGATGAACAACGGATCGGAGCACGGACGGAGCGCGACAAGTGGGTGCATGGTGCACCGGAAAAGGCGCCGCCGAACGCCCTCGGGCATGCGCTCCATGCAGCCGTGGTCGCCGCTCCGCGGGATTCTTTCGAATAAACAGGAACTGACCGCCGACCTGCGTCGTTGCAGGCTGTGAGACGGGTAATTCGCCTGAACGGAGGTACGCCGGAGTAGAGGGTGACGCCATCCGTCCGGGCGAGATATGTTCGGTTGTGAGGAAAGGCGCAGGCCACACCTCTCATATCGGAATGCCGTGCCACGGGTTTTCCGCAATCACCCGTGCCGGTGGGGTGGAGATCTCGTCCCTGGGGGAGGAGGAGGTGGAAGTCACCGAGTCCGAGGTCCGGTGGTCACCGGACCTGGTGCGAAAGGGAGATGCTCCGCCGAGCGAGCGGAGCGATCCGGGAACGGAGTTCTGCGTGGACATCGTCGTCAAAGGCCGCAAGACCGAGGTGCCCGAGCGGTTCCGCAAGCACGTGGCCGAGAAGCTGAAGCTGGAGAAGATCCAGAGGCTCGATGCCAAGGTGATCAGCCTCGACGTCGAGGTGTCCAAGGAGCCGAACCCCCGACAGGCCGACCGTTGCGATCGAGTGGAGATCACGCTCCGCTCCCGCGGTCCGGTGATCCGGGCGGAGGCAGCGGCCAGCGACCCGTACGCGGCACTCGACCTGGCGGCGGAGAAGCTGGACGCCCGACTGCGCAAGCAGCACGACAAGCGTTTCTCGCGCCGGGGGGCACGCCGGATCTCGGCGGCCGAGGTTGCCGACCACGTCCCGGGCGCGGCGACGCTGAACGGCACCGGCCTTCCCGTCCAGGAGGAAGAGACGGAGGGAGTGCCGACGAAGAAGATCGGCTCGCTGGAGATCAAGGGTGACGGCCCCCTCGTCGTCCGCGAGAAGACCCACGTCGCCTCCCCGATGAGCCTCGACCAGGCCCTCTACGAGATGGAGCTGGTCGGCCACGACTTCTACTTGTTCGTCGACGCGGAGACGAAGGAACCGAGCGTCGTCTACCGGCGGCACGCCTACGACTACGGCGTGATCCACCTCAGCACGGACCCGATGGTCGCCGAGGCGCAGGCCCCCGCGGCGGGTGGCACGCTGGGCGGCTGACATCCGGCCCAAATCGATCCGGTGCCCCTGGAAGCGCGTGTGCGCCCCCAGGGGCACCTGTGTGCGACCACTTCACGCCCCGCACGTCACCTCTGTGTCGCCCGGGCATGAAATCATGGCCGGACCGGCCCAACCGGTGGGCCGCTGCCTTGGGTTGGCGATGGCACAGGACCACGGGCCACAGCCTCAGGGGGAGGAACGATGGCGGACACCTTCGGACCGATGCGGGACGAGGACGGCGAGGAGGGTGTCAGCGGCATGCGACCGGACGCGGGCGCCCTGCGCGCGGAGCCGATCAGAGTCCTGGTCGTGGACGATCACGCCCTCTTCCGGCGCGGCCTGGAGATCGTGCTCGCGGCCGAGGAGGACATCCAGGTCGTCGGCGAGGCCGGCGACGGCGCCGAGGCCGTGGACAAGGCCGCCGACCTGCTGCCCGACATCGTGCTGATGGACGTCCGCATGCCCAAGCGCGGCGGGATCGAGGCCTGCACCTCCATCAAGGAGGTCGCCCCCAGCGCGAAGATCATCATGCTGACGATCAGCGACGAGGAGGCCGACCTCTACGACGCGATCAAGGCGGGCGCGACCGGATACCTCCTGAAAGAGATCTCCACGGACGAGGTGGCGACCGCCATTCGCGCGGTGGCCGACGGGCAGTCGCAGATCAGCCCGTCCATGGCGTCCAAGCTCCTCACCGAGTTCAAGTCGATGATCCAGCGCACCGACGAACGCCGGCTGGTGCCCGCGCCGCGGCTGACCGACCGGGAGCTGGAGGTCCTCAAGCTCGTCGCCACCGGGATGAACAACCGGGACATCGCCAAGGAACTGTTCATCTCGGAGAACACCGTGAAGAACCACGTCCGCAACATCCTGGAGAAGCTCCAGCTGCACTCCAGGATGGAAGCCGTGGTCTACGCGATGCGGGAGAAGATCCTCGAGATTCGTTAGCGGGGGTGGACTAGCCCAGGGCGCGGGCGAGTTCGCTCGTCAGGGCATCGCGCAGGCCGGGTGCCTCCACCCGCTCCACCCGGACGTCCGTGCAGTCCACCCAGGTCGCCGCCTCGATCAGGGCCTGGACGACCGCCGGGACCGCCTTCGGGCCGTCCAGGGTGACCTGCTTGGCCACCAGCGTGCGGCCCTCGCGGGCCGGGTCGACCCGCCCGACCAGCCGGCCGCCCGCGAGCACCGGCATCGCGAAGTAGCCGTAGACCCGCTTGGGCCTGGGCACGTACGCCTCCAGGCGGTGGGTGAAGCCGAAGATGCGCTCCGTGCGCGCCCGCTCCCAGACCAGCGAATCGAACGGCGACAGCAGCGTGGTCCGGTGACGCCCGCGCGGCGCCGTGGCAAGGGCCGCCGGGTCCGCCCAGGCCGGTTTTCCCCAGCCCTCGACCTCGACCGGCACCAGTCCCGAGTCGGCGATGACCGCGTCGACCTGCTCGCCCTTGAGGCGGTGGTAGTCGGCGATGTCCGCGCGCGTGCCGACGCCGAGGGACTCGCCGGCCAGCCGGACCAGGCGGCGCAGGCACTCGCCGTCGTCCAGCTCGTCGTGCAGCAGCGTGTCCGGGACGGCGCGCTCGGCCAGGTCGTACACCCGCTTCCAGCCGCGCCGCTCGACGCACACCACCTCGCCGTACATCAGCGCGCGCTCCACGGCGACCTTGGTGCCGGACCAGTCCCACCACTCGTTCGTCTTCTTCGCGCCGCCCAGCTCCGTGGAGGTCAGCGGGCCTTCCGCGCGCAGTTGCTTGATGACCTGGTCGTAGGCGCCCTCGGGCAGCTCGTGGTTCCAGTGCGGGCGGTCCCGGTAGGCGCGGCGGCGGAAGGCGAAGTGCGGCCACTCCTCGATGGGCAGGATGCACGCCGCGTGCGACCAGTACTCGAAGGCGTGCGGGCGCGCCGGCGACACGCCCGTGGACGCGCCCTTCCAGTAGGCGGCCTCCACCGCCTTGCGGCCGACCGCGCCGAGCCGGGCGTAGGGCACGAGCTCATGGGAGCGGGCGAGGACCGAGATCGTGTCGAGCTGGACCGCGCCGAGGTGGCGCAGCACCCCGCGGACTCCGGCCCGCCGGTCGGGCGCGCCGAGGAAGCCCTGGGCCCGCAGGGCGATTCGGCGGGCGTCGTCCGCGGTGAGGGTGGTGGTCGGGCGCGGCAGGGTCGTCATGCCCCGGACGATAGAGGGTGCCACTGACAGTCCCCGGTGACCTGCGGGTTCGCTAGACGCGCGCGGGCAGGTACGGTGCCGTGGACGGCAGGCCCAGGTCCGAGGGGAGCAGGGAGCCGACCCAGCAGTCCCGGCGTACTCCCTTGTTGTTGAGCGCGGAGCGCAGGGTGCCCTCGATGGTGAAACCCGCGCGTTCGGCCACCGCGCGGGATGCGCGGTTGCCGACCTCGGCACGCCACTCGATGCGGTCGACGCCGACCTCGGTGAAGATCCACCGGCAGGCGGTGAGCGTGGCCTCGCTGACGTACCCGTGGCCGCGATGCTCCTTGGCCGCCCAGAAGCCGACCTCCGCCACGCCGAGCGAGCGCATGGTGAGAGCGAGCATGCCGGCGAGTTCCCCGGCGGTGAGGAAGACGCCGAAGGTGAACATCGAGCCCTCTGCCCAGCCGTCGGGGACGAGCTGCTCGGTGAAGCCGCTCGCGTGCTCGGGCAGATACGGCGACGGCACGGTGGTCCAGCGCTGGATGTCGGGGTCCTGCACGGCGTCGTACACCGCCTGCGTGTCGTGCGGGCCTACCGTGCGCAGGACCAGGCGGTCCGTGGTGAGTGTGACGGGTTCCATCGGCCGATTGTGGTCGGCGGGACGCGGTCGGGCCATCGGTTTTCGCCATGCGTGAGCACGCGATCACAGTTCGCGCAATTCCTCGCGCCGATGCGGCACTATCGCCGTGGCCCGTCCGTTGTCCTGGATGAAGCAGCCGTCGGGCCGCCAGGCCTCCCGGCCCAGCCGGGTCCTCGCATACGATGGCCGTTGCTCAGTATGTCCAATGGAAACCGACCGTCCCAGGCCCGACCGGCAAGGAGACAAACCCCCGTGTCCGTCCTCTCGAAGATCATGCGTGCAGGCGAAGGCAAGATCCTGCGCAGGCTGCACCGCATCGCGGACCAGGTCAACTCCATCGAAGAGGACTTCGTCGACCTCTCCGACGCCGAGCTGCGAGCCCTCACCGATGAGTACAAGCAGCGCTACGCCGATGGTGAGAGTCTGGACGACCTGCTCCCCGAGGCGTTCGCCACCGTGCGCGAGGCCGCCAAGCGCGTTCTCGGCCAGCGGCACTACGACGTGCAGATGATGGGTGGCGCCGCCCTCCACCTCGGCTACGTCGCCGAGATGAAGACCGGTGAGGGCAAGACCCTCGTCGGCACGCTGCCCGCGTATCTGAACGCCCTGTCCGGCGACGGCGTCCACATCGTCACGGTCAACGACTACCTGGCCGAGCGCGACTCGGAGATGATGGGCCGCGTCCACAAGTTCCTGGGCCTGGACGTCGGCTGCATCCTCGCCAACATGACGCCGGCACAGCGCCGCGAGCAGTACGCGTGCGACATCACCTACGGCACGAACAACGAGTTCGGCTTCGACTACCTGCGCGACAACATGGCGTGGTCGAAGGACGAGCTGGTGCAGCGCGGCCACAACTTCGCGATCGTCGACGAGGTCGACTCCATCCTGGTCGACGAGGCCCGTACGCCGCTGATCATCTCCGGCCCGGCCGACCAGGCCACCAAGTGGTACGGCGACTTCGCCAAGCTCGTGCTGCGCCTGAAGAAGGGCGAGGCGGGCAACCCCCTCAAGGGCCTCGAGGAGACCGGCGACTACGACGTCGACGAGAAGAAGCGCACGGTCGCCATCCACGAGTCCGGTGTCTCCAAGGTCGAGGACTGGCTGGGCATCGACAACCTCTACGAGTCGGTGAACACCCCGCTCGTGGGCTACCTGAACAACGCCATCAAGGCCAAGGAGCTCTTCAAGCGCGACAAGGACTACGTCGTCATCGACGGCGAGGTCATGATCGTCGACGAGCACACCGGCCGTATCCTCGCCGGCCGCCGCTACAACGAGGGCATGCACCAGGCGATCGAGGCGAAGGAAGGGGTGGACATCAAGGACGAGAACCAGACGCTCGCCACGATCACCCTGCAGAACTTCTTCCGCCTCTACAACAAGCTCTCCGGCATGACCGGTACGGCGATGACCGAGGCCGCCGAGTTCCACCAGATCTACAAGCTCGGCGTGGTCCCGATCCCGACCAACAGGCCGATGGTCCGCAAGGACCAGTCGGACCTGATCTACCGCACCGAGGTCGCCAAGTTCGAGGCGGTCGTCGACGACATCGCCGAGAAGCACGAGAAGGGCCAGCCGATCCTCGTCGGCACGACGTCCGTCGAGAAGTCGGAGTACCTCTCGCAGCAGCTCTCCAAGCGTGGCATCCAGCACGAGGTGCTCAACGCCAAGCACCACGAACGCGAGGCGTCGATCGTCGCCCAGGCCGGCCGCAAGGGCGCGGTGACCGTGGCCACCAACATGGCCGGCCGTGGTACGGACATCAAGCTCGGCGGCAACCCCGAGGATCTCGCCGAGGCGGAGCTGCGCCAGCGCGGCCTCGACCCCGAGGAGCACATCGAGGAGTGGGCGCACGCCCTGCCCGCCGCCCTGGAGAAGGCCGAACAGGCCGTCAAGGCGGAGAAGGAGGAGGTCGAGGAGCTCGGCGGCCTCTACGTCCTCGGTACCGAGCGGCACGAGTCGCGGCGCATCGACAACCAGCTGCGCGGTCGTTCCGGCCGTCAGGGCGACCCCGGCGAGTCCCGCTTCTACCTGTCGCTCGGCGACGACCTGATGCGCCTGTTCAAGGCCCAGATGGTGGAGCGCGTGATGTCCATGGCCAACGTGCCGGACGACGTGCCGATCGAGAACAAGATGGTCACGCGCGCGATCGCGTCCGCGCAGTCGCAGGTCGAGCAGCAGAACTTCGAGACCCGTAAGAACGTTCTGAAGTACGACGAGGTGCTCAACCGGCAGCGCGAGGTCATCTACGGCGAGCGCCGGCGCGTGCTGGAGGGCGAGGATCTGCACGAGCAGGTCCAGCACTTCATGGACGACACGATCGACGCGTACATCGCCGCGGAGACCGCCGAGGGCTTCCCGGAGGACTGGGACCTGGACCGGCTGTGGGGCGCCTTCCGGCAGCTGTACCCGGTGAAGGTCACCGTCGAGGAGCTGGAGGAGGCCGCCGGCGACCGGGCGGGTCTCACCGCGGAGTTCATCTCCGAGTCCATCAAGGAGGACATCCACGAGCAGTACGAGGCCCGGGAGGCCCAGCTCGGCTCCGAGATCATGCGTGAGCTGGAGCGCCGGGTCGTGCTGTCGGTCCTCGACCGCAAGTGGCGTGAGCACCTCTACGAGATGGACTACCTCCAGGAGGGCATCGGCCTGCGCGCGATGGCACAGAAGGACCCGTTGGTCGAGTACCAGCGCGAGGGCTTCGACATGTTCACCGCGATGATGGACGGCATCAAGGAGGAGTCCGTCGGCTACCTGTTCAACCTGGAGGTCCAGGTCGAGCAGCAGGTCGAGGAGATCCCGGTCGAGGAAGCGGAGCCGGTCGGCGAGGGCGTCCACGACACGGTTCCGGCGCAGGCCGGGGCGCGTCCGGAGATCCGCGCCAAGGGGCTGGACGTTCCGCAGCGGCGGGATCTGCACTTCTCGGCGCCCACCGTGGACGGTGAGGGCGGCATCGTCGAGCGTGACCTCGAGGACGACGAGCCGGTGCGGTCCGAGTCGGACGGGCTGACCCGGGCCGAGCGGCGGCGGCAGGCCAAGGGCGGCCGGCGTCGTAAGAAGTAGCGGCTTGCCTGCGGCGCTTTGACCGTGCCGAAGGGCCGGGTTCCTTCTGGGGCCCGGCCCTTCGGCGTTGCGTGCTCTCGGTGCCCTGTGCTTGCGGCTGGGCGGGGCGGGTTCCGCCTGCCCACAGGTGTGGGCGTGGTCGTCAGTGGTGGTTGCCGGTTTCCACCGCTGTGCAGCGCCAGCGGAGGTCCTGGCCGAGTTCCAGGCGGAAGGCCAGGGCGCGGAGTCGGTCGCCGGCGGTGATGCGGGCGAAGACCTCCAGGGCGCCGTCGCGGGGGACGTAGTAGCCGATGTCGTGGACGCGGGGGCGGGAGCCCCGTGTGCGCAGGGGGCTGCGTTCGGCGAGCCGGACCAGGTCGTCGTAGGCGCGGCCCGCGGTGTGGCGGAGCATCCAGTGCACGGGCCGCTGACCGCTCAGGACGGCCAGCAGGCGGTCGGCGAAGAGGTCGGTGGTGCGGGGCTGCCGCAGGGCCGTCTGGGGCGTTGCGCGGGCCGTTTCCGGCGCGGCGGGCAGGCGTGTGGGGGCCGGCTCCGGGCTCGCGGTCGGGCGGGTGCAGGCCGGTTGCGGGTGGTCGGCCGGCTGGTGGGCCGTCGGACGGCGGGGCGGGACCCTCGGTGGGGCTCCTGCCGGGCGGCGGGTGTCGTGGCGGGTGGGCGGGCGGTGGCGCGGGCGGGGCTGGGAGGAGCGGCTCGCCGCCTTGTCCGTGGTGCGGCTCATGACCTTGTTCATGGGGTCCCCGTTCGGCGGGCCCGGTTGATACCGGACGGTAACTCGCTGGTGGGGATCTTGTACGGGGGCCGGGAGCGGGGTGGCAAGGACGGCGGGACGAGCCCGGAAGGGGTCGGGAGGTTCACCTATCCGAGGGACGCGGGATCGGCCGATCGCTGCGATGCGGCGGGCGCCCCGGGTGAACGCGTGGCCCGGAGTCGACGGCTCCCGGGGCGTGGGCACAGACCCGAAAGGGGACGGGCGCACGTATTCTGAAGGCCCTCCGGGAGACGCGGCAGCCGGCCTTCCCGGGGCCTCAGCGGAGCCTTTGAGCAGGAAAGAGCGGCCAGCATGCGCGTCTACGTCCCCCTGACCCTCCCCGGTCTCGCCGAGGCGCACAAGACGGGTGAGCTGGGGAGCGGCCCCTTCACCGCGTACGCCGTCACGCCCGCGTTGCGCGAGTGGTACCTCTCCGAGGACATCGAGGAGCTGGAGTACGCGGCGCTCAGCCGGGCCGCGCTGGCCTCGCTGCGGCTGCTCGCGGCGGACCCGGGTGCGGTACGGCGCCGGGTGGTGGTCGCCGTGGACGTGGCCGACGGCGCCACGAGCGTCGACCCCGACAGCGGGCTGGACCCGACCGCACCGGGCGAGGTGGCCGTGACGGTGACCGTGCCGCTCGCCAAGGCGGCCGCGGTGCACGTCGACGCAGATGACGCGGAGCAGGACGTGGCCGCGGCGGCGCAGGCGCTGGAGGCGGCCGACGGCGGGGACGACGACGCACAGTCCGTCGTGGACGCGGCGGACGATCACGAGCTGCTGTGGTACGCCACGCAGGAGGTCCCCAACCTGGTCGCACCGGCCTGACCTGGCCGTATCCGCCCGCAGCGGTCGTTGTCAGTGGGGGCGGGTACGGTCTTTGGCATGGGGATGCAGGCAAGCGCGCACATCGTCTGGGACTGGAACGGCACGTTGTTCCACGACAATGACGCGATCATCGGGGCGACGAACGCGGCCTTCGCCGAGCTGGGGCTCGCGCCGATCACGCTGGAGCAGTACCGGTCGCTGTACTGCGTGCCGGTGCCGAAGTTCTACGAGCGGCTGCTCGGCCGGCTGCCGACCGATGCCGAGTGGGAGCTGATGGACGGGGTCTTCCACCGGTACTACGCCGAGCACCGGACGCGGTGCGGTCTGGCCGAGGGGGCGGCGGACCTGCTCGCGGGGTGGCGGTCGGCGGGGTACAGCCAGTCGTTGCTGAGCATGTACGTGCACGAGGAACTGGTGCCCCTCGTGCGGGGCTTCGGCATAGAGGCGCATTTCCTGCGGGTCGACGGGCGTACGGGGCCGTCCGGGGGCAGCAAGGCCGAGCACATGGTGCGGCATCTGAAGGCGCTGAGCGGGGCGGTGGAGCCTGCGCGGACCGTGGTGATCGGGGACGCGGCGGACGACGCGGTCGCGGCGGGACGAGCCGGGGCCCGGGCCGTGCTGTACACCGGCGGGTCGCACAGCCGGGCCAGTCTGGAGGGGGCGGGGGTGCCGGTGGTGGACACGTTGGCCGAGGCGGTGGAGGAAGCGCAGCGAATAGCGGCGTAGCCGGGGGCTTGCCAGGTGCCCTGTGCTGGGGCCGGTGCGGGTGTTTGTGTCGCTTGGCCGCGCTCGCAGGGTGCCGTCGGTCCACGGTGACCGCGACGCCCCAGGGCGCGCAGAACCGCGCGACCAGCCACGGCGGGCCGTCACCCGGCAGCGCACCGCGACGTCAGCGGCGAGACCGAGGCCGGCCCCGCCCGCTCCGCCACCCGCTCAGCTCGCCGGTGCCTTGCTCCTCAGCACCCGGAGGAACTCCCGCATCCAGGCCGGGTGGTCCGGCCAGGCCCGGGAGGAGACCAGGGTGCCGTCGACCACGGCCTCGGTGTCCTGGAAGCCCGCTCCGGCCGCCTGCATGTCCGGCTCGAGCGCGGGGTACGCCGTGACCCGGCGGCCGCGCAGGCTGTCGATCGCCGCGGTGAGCAGCGGACCGTGGCAGATCTGGGCGACCGGCTTGTCGGAGTCGAAGAACGCCTTGAGGATCTTCCGGAGTTCGGGGTCGTTGCGCAGATACTCGGGGGCCCGCCCGCCGGGGATGACGACGGCCGCGTACTCGCCGGGATCCACGTCGGAGAAGGCGAGGTCGGCGGGCCAGGTGTAGCCGGGCTTCTCGGTGTAGGTGTCGTAGCCGGGTTCGAAGTCGTGGACGACGAAGCGGAGCGTCTTGCGGGAGGGGGCCGCGATATGGACGTCGTAGCCTTCCTCGCGCAGGCGCTGGTACGGGTAGAGGACTTCCAGGGACTCCGCCGCGTCGCCGGTGACGATCAGGATCTTCGCGGGCATGTCGGCTCCTCCGGGTACTCCGGTGTTCCGTACTCCTGGGCGGGACGTACTGTCCCTGGGCAAGGTGCCAACACCGGGCGTGCTTGCCAAGGGGGCCGTCGCGGTTCCGGCGACGGCCTCGGAGCCTTACCGGATGTCAGGATGCCCTGTTCTCAGAGTGCGATCGGGGCCCTCCCCGCGCGACCGGACGCCGCCGCCTGCCCGTGCCGCCCGCCCCCGGCGGCCCCACGGGCCCCACCCGACCGGATACGTCACCACCCCCCGCCCGACCGCTGTGCAGAACGTCAAACTTCACCCCTCGGTTTTGTACACATACGGCTCATGACGGGTCCGGGGTAAGGAGCGATAGCCTTGTGGCGTGATCAGCGCGATATCTCGCGGGGGCGATCCTGCCCCTGCCCTGCGCCCGGGTTGCACGGAACACCTCCGTGACCGGGCGGCGGTCGCTGGTCTTCGCGGGCGGGACGGGGCCGCAGGAGCCCCCGGGACGCCGAGGACAACCCTGGACACGGCGGCGCCGAGAGCAGCGTCACACCCTACGGGCGTGTCGAGAATGGCCGAATCCCCCCCGCGCATCTCACCTCGCGGCATAGCGTCGATGCGGACCGGACACCCCGGGCCGTGGCGTCGAGCCGGAGGGGAAGAGACCGTACTTCCTTCTACGTCACGCAACGGCGCGCGACAGGAGTCAGAGGACAATGCAGACCAAGCTGGACGAAGCCAAGGCCGAGCTGCTCGAGAGGGCCGCCCGGGTAGCTGAGAACAGCCCGGTCGGGGGGCACCTACCGACCGGGACCACGGGCGAGGGCTCCCCGGACACCCCGGACAGCGAGTCCGTGCTCGCGTTCCTCCAGCGCTACTACCTGCACACCGCCCCGGAAGACCTCACCGGCCGCGACCCGGTCGACGTCTTCGGCGCCGCGCTGTCGCACTACCGGCTCGCCGAGCACCGCCCCCAGGGCACGGCGAACGTGCGGGTCCACACCCCGACCGTGGAGGAGAACGGGTGGACCTGCAGTCACTCGGTCGTGGAGGTCGTCACCGACGACATGCCCTTCCTCGTCGACTCGGTCACCAATGAGCTGACCCGGCGCGGGCGCGGCATCCACGTCGTCGTCCACCCGCAGTTCGTCGTCCGGCGCGACCTGACCGGCAAGCTGATCGAGGTCCTGCCGACCCCGCCCGCCGGTGAGCTCCCGCACGACGCGCACTTCGAGTCCTGGATCCATGTCGAGATCGACCGGGAGACCGACCGCGCCGATCTGAAGCAGATCACCGCCGACCTGCTGCGCGTGCTGTCCGACGTCCGCGAGGCCGTCGAGGACTGGGAGAAGATGCGGGACGGGGCGACCCGGATCGCCGACGGGCTGCAGAGCGAGCCCCTGCCCGGCGACCTGCCCGCACCCGAGGCCGAGGAGGCCCGCGAGCTGCTGCGCTGGCTGGCCGACGACCACTTCACCTTCCTCGGCTACCGCGAGTATCAGCTGCGCGAGGACGACACGCTCGCCGCAGTACCGGGCACCGGTCTCGGCATACTGCGCTCGGACCCGCACCACGGCGAGGACGAGCAGCACCCGGTCAGCCCCTCCTTCGAGCGGCTGCCCGCCGACGCCCGAGCGAAGGCGCGCGAGCACAAGCTGCTCGTGCTGACCAAGGCCAACAGCCGGGCCACCGTGCACCGGCCGTCGTACCTGGACTACATCGGCGTCAAGAAGTTCGACGAGCAGGGGAACGTCGTCGGTGAGCGGCGGTTCCTCGGGCTGTTCTCCTCGGCCGCGTACACCGAGTCCGTGCGCCGCGTCCCCGTCATCCGCCGCAAGGTCGACGAGGTGCTGGAGCGCGCCGGGTTCTCGCCCAACAGCCACGACGGCCGGGACCTGCTGCAGATCCTGGAGACCTACCCGCGCGACGAGCTGTTCCAGACGCCCGCCGCCGAACTGCAGTCCATCGCCACGTCCGTGCTGTACCTGCAGGAGCGCCGCAGGCTGCGGCTCTACCTGCGCCAGGACGAGTACGGCCGCTACTACTCGGCCCTCGTCTACCTCCCGCGCGACCGCTACACCACCGGTGTCCGGCTCCGGATCATCGACATCCTGAAGGAGGAGCTCGGCGGTATCAGCGTCGACTTCACCGCCTGGAACACCGAGTCGATCCTCTCCCGGCTGCACTTCGTCGTCCGCGTCCCGCCGGGCACCGAGCTGCCCGAGCTGTCGGACACCGACAAGGAGCGCATCGAGGCCCGTCTGGTGGAGGCCGCCCGCTCCTGGACCGACGCGTTCGCCGAGGCGCTGACCGCCGAGTGCGGCGAGGAGCACGCGGCCGAGGTGCTGCGCCGCTACAACAACGCCTTCCCCGAGGGCTACAAGGCCGACCACACCCCGCGCGCCGCGGTCGCCGACCTGGTCCACCTGGAGCAGCTCAGCGAGGACAAGACCTTCAGCCTGAGCCTGTACGAGCCGGTGGGCGCCGGGCCCGAGGAGCGCCGGTTCAAGATCTACCAGAAGGGCGGTACGGTCTCCCTCTCGCACGTGCTGCCGGTGCTCAGCCGTCTCGGCGTCGAGGTCACCGACGAGCGGCCGTACGAGCTGCGCTGCGTCGACCGCAGCACCGCCTGGATCTACGACTTCGGTCTGCGCATGCCGAAGGCGACGAGCGCCGGCGGGGATCTCGGCGACGACGCCCGCGAGCGCTTCCAGGAGGCCTTCGCCGCCACCTGGACCGGCAAGGCGGAGAACGACGGCTTCAACGCCCTCGTGCTGAGCGCCGGGCTGACCTGGCGGCAGGCGATGGTGCTGCGCGCCTACGCCAAGTACCTGCGGCAGGCCGGTTCGACCTTCTCGCAGGATTACATGGAGGACACCCTCCGCAACAACGTCCACACCACCCGGCTCCTCGTCTCCCTCTTCGAGGCGCGGATGTCCCCGGACCGGCAGAAGGCCGGGCTGGAGATCACGGACGCCCTGCTGGAGGAGCTGGACGCGGCCCTGGACCAGGTGGCGAGCCTGGACGAGGACAGGATCCTCCGCTCCTTCCTCACCGTCATCAAGGCGACCCTGCGCACGAACTTCTTCCAGGAGGCGCACGGCGGCACGCCGCACGACTACGTCTCCATGAAGTTCGACCCGCAGGCCATCCCGGACCTGCCGGCGCCGCGTCCGGCGTTCGAGATCTGGGTGTACTCGCCGCGTGTCGAGGGCGTGCACCTGCGCTTCGGCAAGGTCGCCCGAGGCGGTCTGCGCTGGTCGGACCGGCGCGAGGACTTCCGCACCGAGATCCTCGGCCTGGTCAAGGCGCAGATGGTGAAGAACACCGTCATCGTGCCGGTCGGCGCCAAGGGCGGCTTCGTCGCCAAGCAGCTGCCGGACCCGGCGAAGGACCGCGACGCGTGGCTGGCCGAGGGCATCGCCAGCTACAAGACGTTCATCTCGGCGCTGCTCGACATCACCGACAACATGGCCGCCGGGGAGGTCGTGCCGCCGCGGGACGTGGTCCGGCACGACGGCGACGACACCTACCTGGTCGTCGCCGCCGACAAGGGCACCGCGACCTTCTCCGACATCGCCAACGGCGTCGCCGAGAAGTACAACTTCTGGCTCGGCGACGCCTTCGCCTCCGGCGGCTCGGCCGGTTACGACCACAAGGGCATGGGCATCACCGCGCGCGGCGCCTGGGAGTCCGTCAAGCGGCACTTCCGCGAGCTGGGCGTGGACACGCAGACCGAGGACTTCACGGTCGTCGGCATCGGTGACATGTCCGGTGACGTGTTCGGCAACGGCATGCTGCTGTCCGAGCACATCCGTCTGGTCGCCGCCTTCGACCACCGGCACATCTTCATCGACCCGACCCCGGACGCGGAGACGTCGTACGCCGAGCGCCGCCGGCTGTTCGAGCTGGCCCGCTCCAGCTGGGCCGACTACAACACCGAGCTGCTGTCGGCGGGCGGCGGGATCTTCCCGCGCAGTGCCAAGTCGATCCCGATCAACGCACACATCCGCGAGGCCCTCGGCATCGAGGACAAGGTCACCAAGATGACCCCGGCCGACCTGATGAAGGCGATCCTCCAGTCGCCGGTCGACCTGCTGTGGAACGGCGGCATCGGCACGTACGTGAAGTCGTCCGTCGAGTCGAACGCGGACGTCGGCGACAAGGCCAACGACGCCATCCGCGTCGACGGCAAGGACCTGAGGGTCAAGGTCGTCGGCGAGGGCGGCAACCTGGGCCTGACCCAGCTCGGCCGGATCGAGTTCGCCCACCACGGCGGCAAGATCAACACCGACGCGATCGACAACAGCGCCGGTGTGGACACCTCCGACCACGAGGTGAACATCAAGATCCTGCTGAACGGCCTGGTCGCGGACGGCGACATGACCGTCAAGCAGCGCAACAAGATCCTCGCCGAGATGACCGACGAGGTCGGCGCGCTGGTCCTGCGCAACAACTACGCGCAGAACACCGCCCTGGCCAACGCCCTGTTCCAGGCCAAGGACATGCTCCACGCCCAGCAGCGGTTCATCCGCCACCTGGTGCGTGAGGGGCACCTGGACCGGGCGCTGGAGTTCCTGCCCACCGACCGCCAGATCCGCGAGCGCCTCGGCCAGGGTCAGGGCCTGACCAGCCCGGAGACGGCCGTCGTCCTGGCGTACACGAAGATCACGGTCGCCGAGGAGCTGCTGGCCACCACCCTGCCGGACGACCCGTACCTGCGCGGCCTGCTGCACGCCTACTTCCCGACGGCGCTGCGCGAGCGCTTCGCCGACGCGATCGACAGCCACCCGCTGCGCCGCGAGATCACCACGACCGTGCTGGTCAACGACACGGTCAACACGGGCGGTACGACGTATCTGCACCGTCTGCGCGAGGAGACCGGCGCCTCCCTGGAGGAGATCGTCCGGGCCCAGACCGCGGCCCGCGCGATCTTCTGCTCGGCACCGGTGTGGGACGCGGTCGAGGCCCTGGACAACCGGGTCGAGGCCGCCGTGCAGACCCGCATCAGGCTGCACTCGCGCCGCCTGGTGGAGCGCGGCACGCGCTGGCTGCTCAACAACCGGCCGCAGCCGCTGGAGCTCGCCGAGACCGTCGAGTTCTTCGCCGAGCGGGTCGAGCGGGTGTGGCAGGAGCTGCCGAAGCTGCTGCGCGGCGCGGACCTGGAGTGGTACCAGCACGTGTACGACGAGCTGTCCGCGGCCGGCGTCCCGGACGAGCTCGCCACGCGCGTGGCCGGGTTCTCCTCCGCCTTCCCGGCACTCGACATCGTGTCGGTGGCCGACCGCACGGGCAAGGAGCCGCTGGACGTCGCCGAGGTGTACTACGACCTCGCCGACCGGCTCAGCATCACGCAGCTGATGGACCGCATCATCGAGCTGCCCCGCGCCGACCGCTGGCAGTCCATGGCCCGCGCCTCCATCCGTGAGGACCTGTACGCGGCGCACGCGGCGCTCACCGCGGACGTCCTCGCGGCCGGCAACGGCACCTCCACTCCCGAGCAGCGCTTCAAGGCCTGGGAGCAGAAGAACGCGCCCATCCTGAGCCGGGCGCGCACCACCCTGGAGGAGATCCGCGGCTCGGAGACGTTCGACCTCGCCAACCTCTCGGTGGCGATGCGGACGATGCGGACGCTGCTGCGCACGCACTCGTAAGCCGTGGCGCCCCGGGCCGACGGGAAATCGGCCCGGGGCGTTCCCTTTCTTGCCGACCCTTAGCGAAAAACGATCAGCGAATTTACCGTTTCCTGCTCATCGATGGCCTTCGGATAGGGTCTGCGATGTGACTGTTCACCTCACCGAGACCCGCCCGGCAGCACCCCCCGCGCCCGCACCCGCGCCGGCTCCGGCCCGGCCCGTCACACGTGTCGTGCTGGAGGTCGTGAAATTCGGCATCGTCGGCGGCAGCGGTGTCCTGATCAATTTCCTGGTCTTCAACCTGCTGATGCATGGTCTGGGTTCGCAGGCGATGACGGCGAACGTCCTGGCCAGCTGTACCGCGATGGCGACCAATTACCTGGGCTTCCGCTATTTCGCCTATCGCGACCGGGCCTCGCGCACCCGCGGCCAGATCATGCTGTTCTTCGTGTTCAGCGGCCTCGGCGTCCTGATGGAAATCGGCCTGTTCTGGGTCGGTTACCACGGTCTCGGCCTGCACGGCGTGCTGCAGGCGAATGCGGCGAAGGCACTGTCGATCGTGCTCGCCTCCGCCTTCCGTTTTCTGGTCTATCGCACCTGGGTGTTCCAGCAGGATGCACACCGCACCGCCTGACACCGACCCGGTGAGCCGCACACCGTCCCCGGCGGGCGCCGCGCGGGCCGGCCGGGCGCTGCCGCAGGCCGCCGCCGCGCTCGTCGTCGTACTGCTCCTCCTGGTGATCGTCCGCCTGCCGTGGGCGGGGGACCTCGGCATGCACGCGGCCACCATCCAGCGCCTGCGCCATGACCTGCTGCATCCCGGCAACCCGCTGGTCGACGCGGACACCCCGAGCCCGTACTACTCGCCGTGGATGCTGGTGCTGGGCGCGCTCGCCAAGGGGACCGGCCTGTCGGTGTTCGTGGTCCTGCGGATCGCCGCGTTCGTCGGGCTGAGCCTGCTGGTCACCGGTGTCCGGCGCTACGTCCGGACCCTCAGCGCCCATCGCGCGGCCCCCGCGCTGGCGCTGCTCAGCCTGCTCTTCCTCTGGGGCACCCTGCTGTTCAACTGGTCCGGCTTCCTGGGCCTGAACTCGCTGGCGCTGACGGTGGCGTACCCCAGCGTCTTCGCGCTCGGCCTCACCTTCCACTTCTGGGCCTGGCTCACCCGGGCGATGCGGGAGGAGACCGCGTGGGCGAGGTGGCTGTGGCTCGGTGTGCTGTGGGCGCTGATCCTGCTGTGCCACCAGTTCACGGGCGTCGTGGCGTCTCTCGGGGCGCTGGCCACGGTGATCGCGGCGCGGCCGGCCCGGGCGGTGCTGCCGCGACTGGCCGCCGCACCGGCCCTGGGCCTGCTCCTGCTGTGGCTGTGGCCGTACTACGACTTCTTCTCCCTCTTCTCCGCCGGTGCGGACCTGGAGGCCATCCACAAGCCGCTGTACGAGGACCTGGCGGCGCGGTTCGGGCTGGTGCTGCTCGGGGTGGCGGCGCTGGTGCTGCGCGTCCGCCGGGACCGCCGGGACCCCTTGGCCGTGTTCTTCCTCCTCGGCGCGCTGGTGTTCGCCGCGGGCGGGCTGACCGGCCACTACTCGTGGGGCCGCGCCCTGCCGGCCGCCCTGGTCCCGGCGCAGCTCGCGGCCGCGCTGGAAGCCGTGTCGGCGGGGCGGCGGGCCACGCGGGTGGGGTGGGCGTGCGTGCTGGGCGCCGCGCTGGCTGTGGGGGCGTGGACGCAGGCCGGGACGCTCGGGTACGTGACGGGTAGGGCCGCGCTTCCCTCGCCGGTCGCGGCGAAGTACCGGACGCCGTGGGTGGGATACCACTGGATCACGCCCTGGGTGAAGTACGGGGACGTGGTGATGGCCCGGACGTTTCCCGCGCGGCAGATTCCCGCGTACGGGGCGTACACCGTGGCGCCCGGGTATCCGGATGTGTTCCTGCGGGACGCCGCGCGGCGGGAGGCGGAGGCGGAGCGGTACTTCGCAGCGGGGACGTCTGCTTCCGCGCGGGCCGGGATCGTGCGGGAGTACGACGTGAAGTGGGTCGTGGGTCCGGAGAGCCTGACGGGGCAGGGGTTGCGAAAGGTGACCGTGGGCCCGGGAGGCCAGGTCCTGTACCGGGTGGCGCCCTGAGCCGCGGCAGCTGTCCGGCCGGCGGCGGCTGCAGCTGCCAGGGGCGTGGAAAACCGCGTGACCAGCCACGGCCGGTCCGCGGTCGTCCACGCCCCTCGAGCTCAACGGCGCTTCGGAACCGGCCCTCTCACCGCAGCACGCTGGACAGCAGCTTCGCCGCCTTGCGGACCCGGGGTCCGGCCACCCGCCGCACCACCGGGCGGATCACCCGGGCCGTGACCCCCACCGGGCGCCAGCGGAGCTGCAGACGGCCGGGGTTGCGGCCCTCCGGCTCGACGGTGACCTCGTGGGGGGTCGCGCCGGAGCGGTAGTCGATGCGGGCCCTGAGGGTGGGGAAGTCCAGGGGTGCCAGTAGGAGGCCGGAGTTGGCCAGGCCCTGCTGCTGGAGACGGACCAGCGGGTGGCGTACGCCCGCGAAGCCCTGGAGCGGGAGCGTGGCCGCGGTCAGGTCCAGGCGGACCGTGCCCTCGAAGACGCCGGGGCAGACCGGGTCGAGACGGAAGGGAACCGTCATGCGGCGGTTGCCCGGCGACACGAGCACGGCGGCGCGCTGCGGGCCGACCGGCAGCCGCAGCCCGGGGTCGTACGTGCGGATGGAGAGCGTCACGCAGGCGCCCCGCTCGGGCGTCAGGTCGACGATCTCGTGGCGGAACTGCGCGCTCGGGAACGGACGCGTGTCCAACTCCACGTCGGACATGTCCAGTTCGCGGCGGGCACGGTCGTCGGAGGGGACACTGTCACCCCAGTACGGCACTCCGGACGCGTCGGCCGTGATCCGGCGCGGTGCCACCCCGTGGCCGAGGCCGCGCGCGGCGAGCTGCGCGTCGGCCAGGCGGCCCTCCCGCAGCAGCTCCAGCACCACCCGCTCGGGGCGGGGCAGGCGGACGTACGCACCCTCGGACAGCGTGTCCAGGTACGGGTTCACGATGTCCGCGAAGGCGCTCAGCCACTCCTCGTCCCGGTAGGGCAGGTCGCCCGCGTACATCCGGAAGTCGTGCTTGAGGAACTTGAAGTCCTTGTCCTCGCGAAGACCCGCGTGCCCGCTTTCCACCAGGAAGTCGTCGATCAGGCGCTGGACGTGGACGCGGTCGCGGACGTTCGTGACCTTGTGCCGCTGGTTGGAGATCGAGGCCGTCGCCGCGGCCGCGTACGGGTCGATGTACCAGACGTACACCGGGTCCGGGATGATCGTGAACGCCTTCGCCAGGCAGTACGCCTGCGCCGAGAACAGCTGGTCCTCGTAGTGGATGCCCTCCGGGAAGCGGAGTTCGTGGCGGTCCAGGAAGGAGCGGGCGTACATCTTGCTCGTCGACAGGTGCTCGAAGAGCAGGCGGGGGTCCGCGTCGATGCCCTCCACCGTGCGGCGCTCCGCCACCAGGTGCGGCATCCACGTCGTGCGGCGGCCGTTGTCCACCCGTACCCGCCGTACCGCGCCCATGGCGAAGTCCACCTCGCGCTCGCGGTGCGCGGCGAGCAGCAACTCGACCGCGCGGGGCGTGAGTTCGTCGTCGCTGTCGAGGAACATCAGATACGGCGCCCGGGCGATCTCGATGGCCCGGTTGCGCGGGGCGCTGCAGCCGCCGCTGTTCTGGGGCAGGCGCAGATAGCGGACGCGGGAGTCCTGCGCCTCCAGCTGACGTGCCACGGTCGGTGTGTCGTCCGTGGAGTGGTCGTCGCTGATGATGATCTCGATGTTCGCGTGCGTCTGCGCGCGCAGGGACGCCACCGCCCGGGGCAGGCGCGCCGCGTCGTTGTAGACGATGACGGTGACCGTGACGTCGGGGGTCGCGGTCGGCGTGGTGGTCGTCATGCCGAGGCCTCCTCGGGGGTCGGGGCGGGGGTGCGTTCCTCGAGCGGGATCACCGGGGGCAGTGCCTCCTCCGGTTCGCCCAGGAACACCCGTCGTACGACCCGTTCGGCGGCGCGTCCGTCGTCGTACTCGCAGAACCGGCGCCGGAAGGCGGCCCGCGCCTTGGCCGCGCTCTCGTCGCGCCAGGCGCCGGAGGCGAAGATCTCCGTCAGCTCCTCCTGGGTGCGGGCGACCTGGCCGGGATGGTCGGCCATCAGGTCGAAGTAGACGCCCCGGGTGGTGCGGTAGGTCTCCCAGTCGTCGGCGTAGACGACGATCGGGCGGTCGAGGTTGGCGTAGTCGAACATGATCGACGAGTAGTCCGTGACCAGCGCGTCGGCGGCCAGGCACAGCTCCTCGACGGGGTCGTAGGAGGAGACGTCGATGATCCGGCCGGAGCGGCGCAGGCCGGTGAGCGGGGAGGCGGCGCCGCCGTAGAAGTAGTGGGCGCGGACCAGGAGCACCGTGTCGTCGCCGAGCCGGTCGGCGAGGGCCGCGAGGTCCAGGCGCGGGGTGAAGCCGGCCTCGTAGTCGCGGTGGGTCGGGGCGTACAGGACGGCCGTCTTGCCGCGCGGGATGCCGAGGCGCTCGCGGGTGGCGCGGACATCGGCGGCCGTGGCCGAGTAGAAGACGTCGTTGCGCGGGTAGCCGTGGTCCAGCGAGGTGTAGCGGGCCGGGTAGGCGCGCTGCCACATGCGGGTGGAGTGGCTGTTGGCGCTGACGCTGTAGTCCCACTTGTCGATGCGGCCCAGCAGGGCGTCGAAGTCCAGGCCCTTGGCGGCGGCCGGGTGCTCCATCTGGTCCAGGCCCATGCGCTTGAGGGGGGTGCCGTGGTGGGTCTGCAGGTGGATCGCGTCGGGGCGCTTGACCACCGCGTTGGGGAAGTTGACGTTGTTGACGAGGTACTTGGCGGTGGCGAGGGTCTCCCAGTAGCGGCGGGTGCCGGGGACCACATGGTCGGTGCCGGGCGGCAGCAGGGCCTCGTTGCTCTTCGCCACCACCCACACCGGGTGGATGTGCGGGGCGAGTTCGCGGAGTTTCGCGGCGATCGCGGCCGGGTTGCAGGCCACCCCGCGCTCCCAGTAGGCCGCGAACACGGCCAGGTCCGGGTCGACCGGGCGGGTCAGGGCGCGCCGGTACTGCTGGTCGCGGAGCTTGGCGCCGATCTGCTTCTTGCGGGTCCGTACGGCCTTCTTGGCGGCGCGGCGGGTGCGGTTGGCGGCCTGGAAGGCGCGGTACTTCGTGTACGCGCCCTCCTCCAGCAGCGCGTGCCGTACGCCCTCCACGCCCGCCGGGCGCTCGTGGTCGTCGGGGCGCCAGCGGACCGCGGCGAGGGAGGCCCGGCGGAAGAACTCCCGGGCCACGTCGTCGGGCAGGTTCTCACCGGCGAAGGTGCGCACGAGGTCGCGCATCATCAGGTCGTACAGCACCGTGCGGGCGGCGCGGCGGTCCTTGGTGAGCGCGAGCAGCGACTCGTAGCGCTCGATCAGCGCGAACCGCTCCTCGGGGGCGCGCGGCGGCAGGCTCTCGGGGCGCAGTTCGCGGTTCTCGTACGCCACCTGGTTCAGGCAGGCGACGCGGCCGGCGTGCAGCAGGGTGGCGTACGCGGCGTGCGGTTCGTCGTGGGTGGTGAGCCGTTCCTCGTGCGCCTGCCAGAACTGCGCGCGCAGGGCGCGGTTGCCGAGCAGCGGGGTGAGGCGCAGCAGGTCGGCGGACTCGTCCAGGGGCAGGCCCTCGCGGCCGACGGCGGCGAGGAGGCGGCCGTCGCGGGAGGGGGTGGCGGCGGTCTGCCAGGTGGTGGTGACGTGGTCGAGGAGGAGCACGTCCACGGGGGCGGCGCCGTCGGTGCCGGCGGCGTCCAGTTCGGCGGTGCGCTCGGCGATCAGCCGGGCGGCGCCGGCCGGCAGGCCGTCCTTGGCGTGCACGAAGTGCAGCCAGCGGCCGGTCGCGCGGGCGGCGCCGGCGGCCCGGGCCGCCGCGTCACCGGTGCCCTCGGGCAGCGGTACGACGACCGTGTCGGGGGCGTGGCCCTCGGCCGTCTCCTGTGCCCAGTCGCCGACCGCGGCGACGATGACCTCGGCGTCCGGGAGCGGGTGGGCTTCCAGGGAGCCCAGTAGCTCTGTCAGATGCCCCTGTGCGTTCGGTCCGTAGACGATGACGCTGAGTTGGGGCATCGCAGTGGACTCCTTCTGCTCGTTCAGCTCGGGGCACCCTTCATAACATACTGTCACTAAGCGGATGAAAGGGATGACCGTGCTCGGGGTGAGAGACGCTCTGGGAGGAAGAGGAAGTTCCGCGACTCCCGGTTTCCCTCCTGCTAACTTTTACGCCGCCTTGTCGGCACCGGCCTTCTTGTCGCCGGTGAAGGCCTCGTACTCCTTCATGACCTCCTCCGTCGGCCCGTCCATGCGCAGCTCGCCGCGCTCCAGCCACAGGACCCGCTCGCAGGTGTCGCGGATCGACTTGTTGTTGTGGCTGACCAGGAAGACCGTGCCCGCCGTCTCGCGCAGTTCACGGATCCGCTCCTCGGAGCGCATCTGGAACCTGCGGTCGCCGGTGGCCAGGGCCTCGTCGATCAGCAGGACGTCGTGGTCCTTGGCGGCGGCGATGGAGAACCGCAGCCGGGCGGCCATACCGGAGGAGTACGTGCGCATCGGCAGGGTGATGAAGTCGCCCTTCTCGTTGATCCCGGAGAAGTCGACGATGTCCTGGTAGCGCTCCTTGACCTGCTCGCGCGACATGCCCATGGCGAGCCCGCCGAGATGGACGTTGCGCTCGCCGGTGAGGTCGTTCATCAGGGCCGCGTTGACGCCGAGCAGGGAGGGCTGGCCGTGGGTGTAGATGTGGCCGTTCTCCACGGGGAGCAGGCCGGCGACCGCCTTGAGGAGCGTCGACTTGCCGGAGCCGTTGGTGCCGATGAGGCCGATCGCCTCGCCCTTGTAGGCGATGAACGACACCTTCTTCACCGCGTGCACCCGGCGCACGCCCGCCGCCTTCTCGGCCTGCTGGCGGCGCAGGATGCGGTTGAGGGCGGCGGTGGCGGTGCCACGGCCGGTGCCGGTGCCGTTGACCCGGTAGACGATGTCGACGTTCTCGGCGATGACGGTGGGGATCTTCGCTTCGGTCTGCTCAGCCACGGCCGTACGTCTCCTCAGCCTTCCAGAAGTAGATGAAGCCGCCGATGCCGGCGAGCAGCGCCCAGCCGGTGGCCGCGGCCCACACGTGCGGGGGCAGCTGGCGGGCGTGGAAACTGTCGATCAGCGCGAACCGCATGAGGTCGATGTAGACCGCGGCCGGGTTGGTCTCCAGCAGGACCGTGACGATGTGCGGCAGGTGGTCCTTCTTGGTGAGCTTGTCGATGCTCCACATCACACCGGACACGTACATCCAGGTGCGCAGGATGAACGGCATCAGCTGGGCGATGTCCGGGGTCTTGGCGCCCATCCGCGCCATGACCAGCGACACACCGGTGTTGAAGACGAACTGCAGGACCAGGACCGGGAGCGCCAGCGCCCAGGAGGCGGCGACCGGCACGCCGAAGCAGAGCAGGATGACGATCAGCGCGGCCATGGAGAACAGCAGCTGCTGCAGCTGCTGGAGGCAGAAGGAGATCGGCAGCGCGGCGCGCGGGAAGTGCAGGGCGCGGACCAGGCCGAGGTTGCCGGAGATCGCGCGGGTGCCGGCCATGATCGAGCTCTGGGTGAACGTCCAGATGAACACGCCCGTGACCAGGAACGGGACGTAGTCCGGCACGTGCTGCTTGGTGCCCAGCAGGACGCCGAAGATGAAGTAGTAGACCGCCGCGTTCAGCAGCGGGGTCATGACCTGCCAGACCTGGCCGAGCTTCGCCTGGCTGTACTGGGCGGTGAGTTTGGCGGTGGCGAAGGCGGTGATGAAGTGGCGCCGGGCCCACAGCTGGCGGACGTACTCCGGCAGGGAGGGGCGGGCGCCGCTGACCGACAGGCCGTGCCGGGCGGCCAGCGCCGCGAGGTCGTCGTCGGCCGGGGCCTGGGTGGGGGGCGGTGTGTCGAGGACCTGGCTCACATCCGCTGCTTTCGCTCGGGGGGAGGGTGGCGCGTCCGGCCGCCGGCCGGGGCGCGTCGTGTGGGTCCGTCGTCCGGCGCTTCCTCCGCTTCGCGCGTTTTTTACGCTTCTCTTCACGTTCTCTTACGTCGGGACGGGACCGTATCGTCGCAACGCGAGCGTAGAACCAATCGACGTCGGGACGCAACCGTTTCGTCGTAACGGCCTATGCTGTGCGTCATGACCACGAACGCCGACGAGTCGCCGACGCGTACGCGCCGCCGGACCCCCGCCGGGGCCGCCGTGCTCCGGGAGGACGTGACCGAGGCGATCCGCGCGGCGGTCTTCGAGGAACTGGCGGCCGTCGGATACGCGCGCATGTCCATCGAGGGCATCGCGCGGCGCGCGGGCGTCGGCAAGACGGCGGTGTACCGGCGCTGGCGTTCGAAGCTGCACCTCGTCCTGGACGTGGTGTCGGCGATGGCGGTCCTCGGCCTCCCCGCCCCCGACACGGGTTCCCTGGAGGGCGACCTCCGCCTCCTCTACGAGGTCACGTCCCGCGCCCTGCGCCACCCGGTCGCCTCGCAGATCATCCCCGACCTGCAGGCGGAGGCAGCCCGCAACCCCGACATCGCCGACGCCTTCCAGAAGGCCCTGCGGGACGGTCAGGAGGGCGTGGCCAGCAGGATCGTGGCCGCGGCGGAGGAGCGGGGCGAGGTACGGGCGGGGCTCGACCCCGACCTCGCGCTCGATCTGATCTCCGGCCCGCTGTACTGGCGTGCGGTGGTCATCCGCACCCCGAAGCTGCCGAAGGGCTACCTGGAGCACCTGGCCCGGGCTACGGCGGGGGCGCTCAAGGCGCTGTGAGGGGGAGCACCCCGAAGAGGCCCCGGGCCGTACCGGTGTACGGCCCCGCCGCACAGGCGTGACCGGCCATGTACGGGCCGCAGATCACCTCCGGCCCGCGCCGCCCCCGTCGCAACGTTCATCGGTGCGGACTACGACCGTGCCGCCTCCGGGTGGTGGTGCACCCAGCCCTCCCAGGCCGAGGTGATCATGTCCTGGACGTCGTACTTGGCCTGCCAGCCCAGCTCGGTGGCGATGCGGGTCGCGGAGGCGACGACGCGTGCGGGGTCGCCGGGGCGGCGCGCGGTGACGGTCGGCGGGCGGTCGTAGCCGGTGACCGCGTTGATGCGGTCGATCATCTCGCGGACGGAGACGCCCTCGCCGCGCCCGATGTTGAGGGTCAGGTCGGTGCCGGGGGAGGAGGCCAGGGCGCGGGCGACGGTGACGTGGGCCTCGGCCAGGTCGACCACGTGGATGTAGTCCCGGACGCAGGTGCCGTCGGGGGTCGGGTAGTCGTCGCCGAAGATGCGCGGCGCCGCCCCCGCGGTGAGCTTCTCGAAGACCATGGGGACCAGGTTGAACACGCCGGTGTCGGCGAGTTCGGGGCCGGCCGCGCCCGCCACGTTGAAGTAGCGGAGGGAGGCGGTCGACATGCCGGTCGACCTGCCCGCCGCGCGGACCAGCCACTCGCCGGCCAGCTTCGTCTCACCGTAGGGGGACATCGGCCGGCACGGGGTCTCCTCCGTCACCACGTCGACGTCCGGCATGCCGTAGACGGCGGCCGAGGAGGAGAAGACGAACGACGGGATCTCCGCTGCCGTCACCGCCTCCAGGAGGACCCGCAGGCCCTCGACGTTCTCGTGGTAGTAGTGCAGCGGGCGCTCCACCGACTCGCCCACCTGCTTCTTCGCCGCCAGATGCACCACCCCGGTGATCTCGTGCTCGGCGAGCGTGCGGGCCACCCGGTCCGCGTCCAGGGTGGAGCCCCGCACCAGGGGGACCTGTGCCGGTACGCGCTCGGCGACGCCCGAGGACAGGTCGTCGTAGACGACCGTGGGCTCGCCCGCCTCGGTCATCGCCCGTACGACGTGTGCCCCGATGTATCCGGCACCGCCGGTGATCAGCCAGGTCATTACGGCCGTCTCCTCGTCAGTCGGCCCGCTCCGCCGCGTGGCGCGGCGGTGGGCATCTCTCAGTCAAGCAGCGGGCGCGTCGGTGACGCACCGGGCGGCTCAGCGCAGCAGGCGCCGGAGCCGGCCGCGCAGCACCTGTACGACCCCGCGCACGCCGGTCGCCATGCGCACGGCCAGTGCGCCGGAGTGCGTGGCGTACGGCTGCACCAGGAGCACGCCGTGCCGGGCGCTCGGGACGGCGCGCCGGCGCAGCCTGCCGGCGCCCGCCAGGGCGTGCGCCGTGACCTCCCGTTGCGTGCCGTCCGCGAAGCGCACGGTCAGCCGCAGGTCCCAGGTGCCCGCGCCGAGCGCGGCCAGGTCGGCGGGGAGCTCAGCCGACCAGCTGTCCGTGCCCGAGGGCGCGAGCGGAACCGTCGTGCGTCCGCGCGTCCGCTCGTCGTCGCGCGAGACCCACTCCACGTCCACCTCGCGCGGGCCCCCCTCGGCCACTCTGCCGTACAGCTCGTGCAGCCGCAGGCGCAGCAGCGAGGCACGCGCGCGTGGATGCAGTTCCGCGTCGAGGGCGAGCGGGAGGCCGGCGACCGGGCGGGTCAGGAACGGCGCGAGGGTGACCTGGGGAAGGTCGGCGGACCAGACGGGGGCACCGTCGGCGGTGCGGGCGTAGGGCGGCAGGAGGCGTGCCGGGCGTGCGGCCAGTTCGCGCAGCCGGGGCAGGTCGCGCGGCTCGGGCGACTCCAGGACGACCCGCGCGAGCAACCGCCCGGGCGCCGTCGGGTTCAACTCCCAGTCGGGGGCTTCGTAGTGCGCGAGGTACTCCCGGGTGTGCGCCCACCACGCGCGCTGGTAGTGCGCGTCGCGCAACCCCAGCTCGCGTGTGTACATGCGCACCTCGTGGTCGAGGAACTTGGCCCGCACCGCCCGCGCCAGCTCCTTCTGCCCGGCGCTCAGCAGGGTGTCGTACGCCTGCGCGCACGCCTCCACGCGCGCCTGCCAGTTGTCGATGTGCTCCCGGTCCAGCGAGAGGGACAGCCGCTCGGCGGAACGGCGCACATGCCACACGTACACGCGCTCCGGTACGAGCGCGATGCGCGGGCCGGCGGCCAGCACGCGCGCGGTGAAGACGATGTCCTCGTAGAGGAAGCGGCCCTCCGGGAAGCGGATGCCGTGTTCCCGCAGGAAGTCGGTGCGGTACAGCTTGTTGACGCACAGCGTGTCGTGGACCAGGCGCGGCCGTTGGGAGGGGCGCGCGAGGGTGGTGTGCGCCGTGTAGAGGGGCGCCTGCCAGGGTTGTTCGCGCCCCGAGGGCAGCTCCCGGCGCACGCACAGGCCGCTCGCAACCTCGGCGTGCGCCCCCGTGGCCGCCGTCAGCAACGCGTCCACCGCACCGGCAGGCAGTACGTCGTCGCTGTCCAGGAACATCACGTACGGCGTCGTCACCGCGTCGATCCCGGTGTTGCGCGGGCTGCCGCAGCCGCCGCTGTTCACGTGCCGGCGCACCACCCGCAGCCGGGGCTCGTCGGCGGCCAGCCGGTCGAGGAGATCGGCGCTGCCGTCCGTCGAGCAGTCGTCCACGGCGACGACCTCGGTGACCGCCGGACCCTGGGCGAGTGCCGAACGGACGGCGTCAGCGACGTGCGCACGGTCGTTGTAGCCGATGACGACGACACCGACCTGCGGCGCGGGCTCGGGCTCGGCGGTGTCCGGACTGACGGGCGGATCTGGCCGGTCGGGTGTGTCGGGCGGGTCGGGTCGCATGGAATCCACAGGCCGGGAGCGTAGAAATGAAGGGTAATATTCCGTTAAGAGCTGCTTAGCAGTCGGTCCGGAAGACGGTCGGAATCGGGTCGGGGTTCCGTCGTTTGCAGGTTCTTTCCATCCGCCTCCGCGGCCCGCCACAACCGGACGAAGGACAGCACGGCGGCGGCCGCCAGGACTCCGTTGCGGATCAGCATCAGCAGACAGCCGGGCCAGGTGCCGCCGATCACCTCGCGGTAGCACATCGGGTACACCACGGCGCTCACCGCGGTCGCCGCCAGGACCAGCGCCGCGACCGGCCGCTGACTGGTGTGCCGCGAGGTCAGGCACACGGCGGCCAGACCGAGCAGCCAGACCATGTACTGCGGGCTGATCACCCGGCTGGTGACCGTGAACAGCAGCACCGCGCTCAGCGCCGCGTCGTACGGTGTGGCCTCGTTCCAGCGCCGCGCCCGTACCCGCCACAGCACCAGCAGCGCGCAGGCGACCGCGGTCAGCGCCAGCGAGGCGGTGGCGACGGCGTCCACGGCCGGGCCGACCAGTTCGACGGCGCCGTACCGGTAGCGCGCCCGGCCCGGCCAGCCGGTGTGCCGCGCGAGATTCAGCGCCGTACCGCCGAGCGACTCGATCTGCACCCCGCGCCCGCCCTGCTGCCGCAGAAAGGACAGCGGATGGTCGAACAACACGGCGAGGACGCCGAGTGAGCCGGCCCCGGCGGCCACCGCCCACCCCCACGCCCGGCGGGTCACCCGCCCCCGGGGCGTGCCCAGCAGCACCAGCGCCGGCCACACCTTCACGAGCGCACCCAGCGCCCCGAACACCCCGCCCGCGCGCGCGGAGCGGCCCAGCGCCAGCAGGGAGAGCACGGCCAGGCCCGTCACCTGGACGTCGTACCGGGCGAGCGGGACGTGCAGCAGCAGCGGCAGTCCGCCCGTCCACAGGGCCGCGCCGAGCAGGCTGCGCCCGGTACGCGCGCCCGCGCGGGCCAGTGCCGCCGTGACCAGCGCGTCCATGGCCAGCGTGAGCACCACGAACGCCTGGAAGTACGTCAACCACGGCAGCAGGCCCGGCACCAGCAGCACCACGCCCGCACCCGGCGGGTACTGCCACAGCGTGTCGTGCGCCGGAAGGGAGCCGTGTGCCAGGACGCCGTACCAGCTGAAGTACAACCGCCATACCTCGCGTGCCACCGACCCCCCGCCGAGCAGCGGGTCGTTGTCGTGGACGAGCAGCCACAGCATCAGGGCACGTGTGGTGAGCCAGAGAGCGGTGACGGCGAGGACCGGGCCGGGGGTGACACGGAGACGGTTCATCACATGGGAGCCTAAGCCGCACGGATGGTGTGTCCCCGCTGATACGCCGTCATGGCGCCTAAAAGGTTGGCTAATCACAAAAGATCGGGCCGTGGTGAACGTCGGGCTTCCTGTGAAAGCGCAGTCGGGCAAGGCGGCTGCAACGACAGCCGTCGCGGCGGCCGGTGGGACGGGGCATCCGTCGGAGGGTCACCGGGCGCGCATCCGCCGCCGGGTCGCCGTGTGCGTGCCCGCGTTCGTGATGCTCGGGGCCGGGCTCTGGGGGCTCGACCGGGGCGGGATGTGGCGGGACGAGGCCGTCAGCTTCCAGGTCGGGCGGCGTACGGTGCCGCAGATCTGGCAGCTGCTGCACGACGTGGACGCCGTGCACGGTCTGTACTACCTCCTCGTGCACACCGTGCTCGCCGTCCGCCCAGGCGAGGTCGTCCTGCGGCTGCCGTCGGTGGGTGCGGCGGCGGTGACGGCCGCGCTGGTGGCGGCGCTCGGCACCCGGCTCGCCCGGCCGCGGGTCGGGCTGTGGGCCGGGCTGCTGTACGCCGTCGCGCCGATGGCCGGCCACTATGCGCAGGAGGGCCGTTCCTACGCCCTGGTCGCCGCCGGGGCCACCGGCGCGACGCTGCTGTTCGTGCGGGCGGTGCAGGGGGGTTCCTGGTGGGCGTACGGCGCCGTCCTCGGCCTCACCTGCTGGCTGCACGAGTTCGCGGTGCTGCTGCTGTGCGCCCACGCGGGGTCGCTGGCGCTGGCCCGGGCGGGGCTGCGGGTGTGGCGGGGCTGGGGGTGTGCGGCGGGCGTGGTGGTGCTGTCGCTGCTGCCGGTGGTGGTGGTGTCGCGGGGGCAGGCGGCGCAGGTGGCGTGGCTGCGGAGGCCCACGGCGTCTTCGGCGGAAGGGTTGTTGCGGGGGTTTCTGGGGCCCGCAACCGGGGTGTACGTGGTGTGTCTGGTCCTTGCCCTGGTGGGGCTGTCGGGGCTGGTGGGGCGACGGGGGCACATCACTCTTCCGGGGGTGGCGTTGCCGTTGACCGCGGTTCCGCCGGTGGTGTTGATGTCGGCTTCCCAGCTCTCGCCGCTGTATGTCGACCGGTATGTGCTGTACGCGTTGAGCGGGGCGCCGTTGTTGGTCGCCGCGGGGGCCGAGCGGGTGGCCGGGGCCGTGGGACGCCTGCGGCTCGGTGGCCGCCCTCTGCCGCGGTTCCCTTTCGGCACCCTGACCGGTGTTCTCGCGGTCTGCCTCGCCCTCCTCGTCCAGTTCCCCCTCCTGTGCGCGGACCGTGATCCCGGTAGCCGGGCCGATGACTTCGGGGCGGTTTCCCGGGCGGTGGCGCGGGAGGTGAGGCCGGGGGAGGCGGTGGTGTTCCTGCCGGGGAGCGTGCGGAACGTGGCCCTCGCCTATCCGCGGGCGTTCCGGGGGGTGCGGGACGTGACGCTGGTGGAGGGGGCGCCCGAGTCGGGGACCCTGTACGGGCGGGAGGCCGGCCCCCGTGAGGTGCGGCGCAGGCTGGCGCGGCTGGACCGGGTGTGGGTCGTGGCGGACCCGGACCTGCTCGCCGGGCGCTGGAGCCCCCGCAGTCCCGTCGAGCGGGCCAAACTCGCCGTGTTGCGCAGGGACTTCACCGAGCGGGAGGACATCCCGCGGGACGGGACGACCGTACGGCTGTACGTCCGCGCCCCACGGCCCGCGCCCCTCGGGCGGGGTCGGCCGGTCCGCGTCGGCCGGTGGGCCTAGGACGCGTCCGGCGGAGCCTGCGGGCGTACGGCGTCGAACAGGGGCCAGCCGTCCACTTCCACCGATCCCACCGCGGGAAACAGCCCGCGGACCAGGGCCTCGTCCAGCAACGCCCGGACGCTGCCGGGCTCGTGGAGACTGAGATGCTCCCCGTCCTGCAGGCGCACCACCGCGCCCTCGTCGAAGTAGCCGTCGGCGATGGCCCGGCCGGATGCCGGCTGGAACACGAGGCGCAGGCAGGCCCGGCTCCCGGGACGCCACAGCGTCACCGTGCTGCCGCAGCCGCGGTAGCCCCGCACGCGATCGTGCCGGTGCCCGAAACACCAGCCGTACACGATGCCTTCCACCGTCATGCGGCGGACCCTGCGCCTGCCCATGGCGGCACTCTAGGACAAGGCCTGGTGCCCCTCCGCCAGCGCTGCCGCGTCCAGCGCGGTGGTGAGCCGGTCGAGGCGGTCGCGCAGCTCTGCGATCTCCGCCAGGTCGAAGCCGGTCGCGCCCACGATCCGGCGCGGTACCTGAAGGGCCCGCTCGCGCAGTGCCGCACCTTCCCCGGTGAGCCGGACCCGGACCGAGCGCTCGTCCTGCGCGCTGCGCTCCCGGCGCACCAGGCCCGCCCCTTCCAGCCGCTTGACCAGCGGGGACAGCGTGCCGGAGTCGAGCCGCAGATGTTCGCCGAGCGCCTTGACGGGCAGGTCGCCCTGCTCCCACAGGACGAGCATCACGAGGTACTGGGGGTAGGTCAGTCCGAGGTCCTTGAGGATCACGCGGTAGACGCCGTTGAAGGCGCGGGACGCCGCGTGCAGCGAGAAACAGATCTGGCGGTCCAGGCGCAGCCACTCCGTGTCGGTCATGACTCCAGGGTAGCTCTTGCGGTCCATTTAGTTGTGCACAACTTAATTGTGTGCTCTACTTGTGGTCGTGAGGCGGTCAGGACAGGGGCCGCCGGAACCACCGACTTCGTAAGGGATGGTCTTCATGGACGCGCTCTACACCGCTGTCGCCACCGCCACCCACGGCCGCGACGGTCGCGCCGTCTCCTCCGACGGCACGATCGACCTCCAGCTGGCCCCGCCGGTGGAGCTGGGCGGCAACGGCCAGGGCACCAACCCCGAGCAGCTCTTCGCCGCCGGTTACGCCGCCTGCTTCGGCAGCGCCCTCGGCCTCGTGGGCCGGCAGGCGAAGGTGGACGTCACCGACGCGGCGGTGACCGCCGAGGTCGGCATCGGCAAGCAGGGCGAGGGCTTCGGGCTGAAGGTGACGCTGCGCATCGAGCTGCCCGGCACCGTGGACGAGGAGACCGGCCGCAAGCTGGTCGAGACCGCCCACCAGGTCTGCCCCTACTCCAACGCCACCCGCGGCAACGTCGAGGTCGACCTCGTCATCGAGTAAGCCCGCAGGACAGGCGTGACGAGGGTGCCGGGCAGGGGGCGGCACCCTCGCACGCGTGCTGTCACGCCGACGTCAGCGCGTCCCGGCCGGCCGCCTGGCCGGGGATCCGTACCGTGCCCTCGCCGCTCATCGGCTCACCCAGCAGCAGCGTCCGTACGACGCGCTCGGCGGCCCGGCCGTCGTCGAACTCGCAGAACCGGGCCCGGAAGTCCGCCCGCAGCCGCGCCGACTCCTCGTCCCGCCAGGACCCCGAGGCGAACAGCCACGCCAGCTCCCGGTAGGAGCCCGCGACATGGCCCGGCGGCTCGGCGGTGATGTCGAAGTAGGCGCCCCGGCTCGCCGTGTACGCGGGCCAGTCGTCGGCGTGCACCACGATCGGCCGGTCCAGGTTGGCGTAGTCGAACATCACGGCCGAGTAGTCGGTGACCAGCACGTCCGCCGCGAGCAGGACGTCCTGCACCCGCGGCTCCCCGGTCGCGTCGACCACGATCCCGCGCCGGGCCAGCTCCGCGAGGCCCATTCCGCGCGCGGGCCCGTTCGCCAGCGACGGATGCAGCCGGACCACGAGGGTGCGCCCCTCGCCCAGGTCGGCCGCGAACCGGGCGAGGTCGATCCGGTCCACGTGCCCGCCGCGGCGGTAGTCCCGGCGGGTCGGCGCGTACAGCACGACCGTGTGGTCCGCCGGGATGCCGTGCCGCTCGCGGAAGTCGCCCGGACCGCCGTCCACCAGCACGTCGTTGCGCGGGCTGCCGGTGCGCAGCGAGGTGAAGTGGCACGGGTAGGCCCGCTCCCAGACCAGCTCGGAGTGGCGGTTGGCGACCAGGCTGTAGTCCCAGCGGTCGGCCCGGCGCAGCATCTGCGGCACGTCGAAGCCGAGCCGGGCGCCCGGCTTGTCCCGCAGGTCGGCGCCCATGTACTTCAGCGGGGTGCCCTGGTGGGTGTGGATGTGCACGCTGCCGGGCCGCTTGGCCAGGGCGCCGGGCCAGTTGACGTCGTTGACGAAGAACGCCGCCCGCGCGGTGACCTCCAGATACCGCCGGGAGCCCACGATCACGTGCTCGACGCCGGGTGGCAGCTGTGCGGCGGTCTCGGCGTCCCGGACCACCCACACCCCGCGCAGCTGCGGGGCGATCTCGCGGGCCTTGGCGTACACGGCGGCCGGGTCACCGAGCACGCCCCGGTGGGAGGACGCCGAGTAGACGACCAGGTGCGGGTCGAGCGGGCGGTGCGTGTGCAGGGACGCCCAGCCGGAGCGGGCCCGCGCGGTGGCCGTGCCGCGGACCAGGTCCGCGCGCCGTGCCGTCTCCCGCCCGGCCCGCGCCGCCTGCCGCCTGATCCGGTACGCCGTCCAGGAGCCCTCCAGCAGGCGGACCTCGCCGTCGACCAGGGCGCCCTCGGGCCGGTGGTCGCGGAACATCCTCGCCGTACGCCGGAAGAACTCGGCCTTGTCGGCGGGTGGCAGCCGGTCCGGCTTGGCCAGGATGTCCAGGCAGTGCTCGCCCATCTTGCGGTGCAGATACGGCCGCCAGTGCGCCAGCTCAGGCCGCTGCTCGACGAACGCGAAGACCCGTGCGTACTGGTCGTGGATGTCGAAGTGCTTGCGGCTGGTCGTGGACAGGATGTTGCCCTGCCGGCGCTGCCGGTAGTTCAGGCAGATCCGGTCCAGCGTGGCGATCCGCCGGGCGCTGAGCAGGGCCGGGAAGGTCCAGGGGGTGTCCTCGTAGTAGCCGGGCGGGAACTCGAAGCCCTCCGACTCCACGAACCGGCGCCGGTAGACCTTGTTCCACACCACCATCAGCAGATCCAGGATCTGCGGGAACTCGTCGGCGGTGAACGTGCCCGGTCCGGCCTCGCCGAGGACGTGCGCGAGGACGTTGCGCCGGGTGCCGCCCCACCAGTAGGTGCGCGCGTAGTCGAAGACCAGCACGTCCGGGTCCCGGGCCTCGGCCAGCCGGTCGGTGACGGCCCGCAGCGCGCCCGGAGTGAGGGTGTCGTCGCTGTCCAGGAAGAACAGGTAGTCGCCGGTGGCCTGCCGCATCCCGGCGTTGCGGGCCCGCCCGAGACCCACGTTCTCCGGCAGGTGCAGCACCTTCACGCGCGGGTCGCGCCCGGCGTACTCGTCGAGGATCGCGCCGCAGCCGTCCGGGGAGCGGTCGTCCACGGCGATCAGCTCGAAGTCGCTGAAGGACTGCAGCAGCACCGAGTCCAGGCACTCGCGCAGAAAGCCCTGCACCTGGTAACAGGGCACGATCACACTGAAGCGGGGCACGGCGGGTCAGCTCCTCACGAGGGTCGCGGCGGCGGGGGCGGGGACGCGCTCCGCCAGCGGGATCACCGGCGGGAGCGCCTCCGGCGGCTCGCCGAGCAGCACCCGCCGTACGACCCGCTCGGCGGCCCGGCCGTCGTCGAACTCGCAGAACCGCTCCCGGAACGCGGCCCGCAGCGCCCTGGCCTCCTCACCCGCGTACGAGCCGTCACGGAAGACGGCGGCCAGCTCCTGAGGGGTGCGCGCGACCGGGCCGGGTGGCTCGGTCATCAGGTCGAAGTAGACGCCCCGGGTCTCCCGGTAGACGTCCCAGTCGTCGGCGTACACGACGATCGGCCGGTCCAGGTTCGCGTAGTCGAACATGATCGACGAGTAGTCCGTGACCAGCGCGTCCGCGGCCAGGCACACGTCTTCCGTGGAGCGGTGCGCGGTGACGTCGATGATCCGGTCCGAGCCCTGGGAGCCGCCCCGGTCGTAGAAGTAGTGGGCGCGCAGGAGTACGACGACGTCCTCGCCGGCCGCCGCGCAGAACGCCTCCAGGTCCAGCCCGGGTTCGAAGCCGGTGTGGTGGTCGCGGTGGGTCGGCGCGTACAGCACGGCGGTCCTGCCCTCCGGGACCCCCAGCCGCCGCCTGATCCGCGCCACGTCCTCGGCGGTCGCCGTGCAGTACACGTCGTTGCGCGGATAGCCGTACTCCAGGTGCTCGTAGGAGCCGGGGAAGGCACGCTCCCACATCTGGGTCGAGTGGCGGTTGGCGGAGAGGTTGAAGTCCCAGCGGTCCACCCGGCCCAGCAGCCGGGTGTAGCTGCCCGACTGGGCGGCCACCACCGGGTACGTCGACTGGTCCACGCCCATCGTCTTCAGCGGGGTGCCGTGCTGGGTCTGCAGATGCACGCTGCCGGGCCGCTTGACGATCTGATCGGCGAAGTTGGCGTTGTTGATCAGGTAGGTCGCGCGGGCCAGCACCTCCCAGTAGCGGCGCGAGCCGATCACCGCGTGGTCCACGTCCTTCGGCATGGCGTGCGCCTGGCCGGCCTCGACGAGGAACACCGAGCGGATGTGCGGGGCGAGTTCGCGGGCCTTGGCGTGGATCGCGGCCGGGTTGCAGGTGTAGCCCCGGCCCCAGTAGGCGCAGTACACGGCCAGGTGCGGGTCGAGCGGGCGGTGCAGGTCGCGGGCGTAGCGCAGCCGGGTGCGCAGCATGTGCGGGCGCGGCAGCCGCTCGGCGGCCCCGGAGGCCACCTGGTTGGCGCCGCGCAGACCGCGGAACGCGGAGTACGCGCCCGTCGCCAGCAGCCGGTGCTGCACCCCCAGGCTGCCGCCCGGCGGCCGGAAGCCGGCCGGCCGGTGGCGCCGGTAGAGGCGGGCCGCGCGGCGGAAGAACGCCCGGTGCCCGGACGGCAGCCGCTCCGGCCGGGACGCGGTCTTCAGCACACGGGAGAACAACTGCTCGAACAGCGGCCGGATCCGCTCGGCGGGCAGGGCGGCCTCGGCGGCCCGGGTCAGCACCAGGTCCACCTGGTCGAGCAGGTCGTGCTGGTGCGGGCCGGGCAGGTTGAGCCGGCTGCCCTGCCGGCGCAGCCGGTGCCGTACGACGACCCGGCGCAGCACCGCGATCCGCCCGGCGGCGATCGTGACCAGGCCGCCCCAGCCGAGGTCGGTGAAGCAGCTGTCGGGAAAGGCGAGTCGATGCTCGGTGAGGAAGGCGCGGCGGTACAGCGCGCTCCACGCCGGCAGCTGCACGCCGGTCAGCTCCGGCAGGTCGGCGGGGGCGAAGGCGCCCTCCGGGGCCCGCGCGAGCAGCGGCGCGGCCGGGTTGGCCGGCTCGCCCTCCCACCAGGGGACGCGCTCGTGCTCGACATGGAGCACGTCCACGCCGGCGGTCTCGGTCAGCCGGGCGTCCAGCGCGGCGAGCGCGCCCGGCAGCAGCACGTCGTCGCCGTCGAGGAACAGCACGTACGCGCCGGTCGCCGCCCGCATCCCGGCGTTGCGCGCCCCGCTCAGACCGGCGGACGGCGGCGAGTCGGCCGGGGTCACCCGGGAGTCCCGCTGCGCGTATCCGGCGGCCACCGCGGCGGCCGGGGAGTCGGGGGCGTCGCAGACCGGGATCAGTTGCAGATCGCCGAAGGACTGGCCGAGAACCGAGTCCAGCGCCTGGGACAGCCGGGCCGCGACCCCGTGGGACGGGACGATGATGCTGAAGCGGGGCATTCTGTTCTTTCTGTTGTCTTGCGGACACGTGTCCCGCGTACGACGCCGGACCCGCGACCGGGCCGCCCCGCCGGACGCCAGGTGGACGGCCGGCTCGGGGTGGGCCGCGTCGAGCCGAGGTGCAGGGGAACTCCCGCAGGGACCAACGCTGTTCAGCGCCTCTCGGTGACGGGGAGGGAACCGGAAGGTTGCGCCACGGTGGCCAGCGGCGAACGCGTGCAGGCGGACGGCACCGGGCTGCGCTCCGCGAGCGGCACCACCCGCGGCCGGCCCGTCTCGCCCAGCACCACATGCCGTACGACCCGCTCGGCGGCGCGCCCGTCGTCGTACGGGCAGAACCGTTCCCGGAACGCCGCCCGCAGCTGGGCCGAGCGCGAGCCGCGCCAGTGGCCGGTCGCGAAGATGTCGATCAGCTCGTCCTCGCTGCGCGCGACCGCGCCCGGCGGGAAGGCGCGCAGGTCGAAGTAGACGCCGCGGGCCGCCCGGTACGCCTCCCAGTCGCCGGTGTGCACCACGATCGGCCGGTCCAGGACCGCGTAGTCGAACATGATCGACGAGTAGTCGGTGAGCAGCGCGTCCGAGGCCAGGCAGAGCGACTGCACGCTCGGGTGGTCGCCGACGTCGATGATCCGGGTGCCCGTGCCGAGCGGGCCGCCGCGGGTGGGGTGGGGGCGGGCCAGGATCACGAAGCGCGGGCCGAGGCGGCGGGCGATCCGCTCCAGGTCCAGCGGAGGGTCCTGGGTGCGCTGGTGGTCGCGGAAGGTCGGCGTGTACAGGATCGCGACCGCGCCCTCGGGGATGCCCAGCGATTCGCGCAGCCGGGCCACGTCCGCCGAGGTCGCCCGCTGGAGGGCGTCGTTGCGCGGGGCGCCGTACTCCAGCGTGGTGTAGCGGCCCGGCAGGGCCCGCTCCCAGACCAGCGTCGAGTGCCGGTTGCCGGACAGGACGAGGTCCCACTGGTCGACGCCGCGCAGCAGCTCGGCGAAGTCGGTGCCGTGGGCCGCCGCCGGGCGCTCCTGGAGGTCCAGGCCCATGTGCTTGAGGGGTGTGCCCTGCCGGGTCTGGATCACCACCTGCCCGCGCCGCTTGCGCAGCCGCCGGTCCAGGACATCATCGGTGACCAGGTACGTGGAGCGGGCCAGCGCCGTCCAGTAGGCGGCCGTGCCGGGCCGCAGCCGGCGCGGCCCGGGCGGGACCGTGTGCTGGTACTCGGGGCGGGTGATCCACGCGGTGCGGATGTGCGGGACGTGCGCGCGGAACGCCTCCTCCAGGGCGCCCGGGTCGCCGCCGTGGCCGCGGCCCGCACCGGAGGCGAACACCGCCCGGTCGGCGCGGACGGGCAGCCGCAGCTGGATCCGGTAGTGCAGCCGCAGCGCGCCGGTGCGCACGGCGCGGGCCAGCTTCACCACCGCCTTCAGCGTGCGCCGGCACCCGGCCGAGGACAGCTGCAGGGCCCGGAACGTGCGGTGCAGACCGAAGCGGACCAGGATGTTCCGCCGTCGCATCCGGGTGCCGGGGACCCGGTAGCGGCGGTAGTGGGCGCGGGCCCGGCGCAGGAACTCGCCGTGGGGGGGGGGGGGGGGGGGGGGGGGGGGGGGGGGCGAGGGAGGGGGGGGGGGGGGGGGGGGGGGGGGGGGGGGGGGGGGGAGGGAGAGGGGGAGGTCCTGTCTCCCCACCCCCACCACCACAC